>DATMKM010000149.1:0-7544 GCA_035571315.1 Candidatus Acidiferrum sp. | reverse complement strand
AGACGGAGCGGGCGGCGATGGAGGCCGATCCGGAGCTCGTGCGGCGCGCCTTCGATGAGCAGATCACGCGCCGCGTCCGCGAGTGGATGGAGCTCGCCGCGGAGCGGCTCGAGGGCTCGGGCGTCCCCGTCTATCTGATGCCGGGCAACGACGACGACTTCGAGATCGACCCGATCCTCGCCGAGTCCAAGTACTGTCAGAACGTCGACGAGCAGGTCGTCGAGCTGACGCCCTGGCACCAGCTTGTGAGCGTCGGCTGGTCCTCGCCGACTCCGTGGTCGACCCCTCGCGAGCTTCCTGAGGAAGAGTTCCTCGACAAGCTGTCGACCCTCATGAAGGGAGTGCGAGACACGCGAAAGCTCGTGATGATGACGCACGTCCCGCCGCACGACTCGGGCCTGGACACCGCGCCCCTGCTCTCGCCGTCGCTGCGCCCCACGGTCTCGGCCGGTGACGTGCTGCGCGGCCCGGTCGGGTCGACCGGCGTGCGCAAGGCGATCGAGAAGTTCAAGCCGGTGCTCGGCGTGCACGGCCACATCCATGAGTCGGCGGGAGAGCGGCGGATTGGCGAGACCCTGTGTGTGAACGCGGGTTCCGAAGCGAATCACGGGCTGCTGCGGGGCTACCTCATAGACCTGAGCGCTGACGGCGTCGAGAGGGCGCTGCGGGTGGAGGGGTGATGGCGCCATCGAAAGTTGACCTGGACGACGAATGGCTCGAGTGCCGCGTCACGGTGGGCCGGTTCGACGGTTACCTGGCCGACATTCGCAAGTACGGTTTCACGCTCGTCACGCTGCTTCTCACGGCCAGCGCCCTGGTGACGCCGGCGAACTCCGCGGTCGATCGACCCGCCGCCGCGATCGTGATCCTTCTCCTGCTGCTGGCCCTCTTCATGATCGACATGTACTACTGGGTGATGTTGAAGGCCGCGGTGGGCAGGGCCGCCGAGCTCGAGGGTTCACCCGACCGCATCACCGGCGTGCTCTCAACTCAAGCCAGAGCGTCCCGGTCGACTGACATCGTGCTTGTCTTCTACGCGCTGTTCGTCCTGGTCACATTTTTCATTCCCGTGGTTGCACTGGTGACGAGCGGGGTCGCCGCGGCTGGTGGTATCGCCGTGATGGTGGTGGCCGTGGCGCTCGAGGGGCTCGCAATGGCCGCTGTCTACTTCCTGGTCGAGCGCCCGCACGGCGCCACATCGACAAGATTGAAGTTGGCGGTCCAAACGGCAATGATGCGCAGAGCGCCCACCACGCCGAAGCCTTGAGCCAGTCGCCGCCCGCTTCAGACCACTCCGCCCGGTGAACCGGTACTGCATGTTCGCGTAGCGGTCGCTCATTGAGATGAACACAGCTCGGCGCCCCGCGGGGACGCCGAGCCACTCTTCAGGCTGCGATCTCGGCCCCTTGGTGCTTTGCCTCGACGACGGCTGGGGCGCTGTGGTGGCGGACCGCCAAAAGCGCCGCTGCGAATCCGAGGATCGCGAACAGGCCCGCCACCTCGAAGGCTGAGCTGAACCCGGCGGTCAGCGCGCTGTTGAGCGCCGCGTGGGTGATGCGGCCTGTGGCAAGTTGATTCCGCGACACGCTGGCCGCGACCGTGCCCATGATCGCGATGCCCAGCGAGCCGCCGAGCTGGCGGCCCACGTTCAGCAGGGCAGAGGCCAGGCCCGATTCAGCCGGGTTGACGCCTGCGATCGCGGTTGCGCTCGTCGATACGAAACCCATGCCCAGGCCGATGGCCAGCACGACCAGGGGACCAAACACGTCCGCGAAATAGGTGGCGTGCACCGTCACGGCTGACAACCAGAACATGCCGACCGCGGCCAGCAGTGCCCCGGTTGTCATGGGAACGCGAGGACCGACCCGTCCGATGATCCGCGAGGTGAGCCCGGCGCCCACAATCACGCCCAGCGCGGTCGGAAGAAATGCGAAGCCGGCCTGCAGCGGGCTGAAGCCCAGCACGTTCTGCAGAAACAGAGTCAGCACGAACAGCGTCCCCGACAGGGCCGCGCCGATCGCCAGCGAGAGCATGTAGGCGCCGGAGCGGTTGCGGTTGGCGAAGATGCGAAGCGGCATCAGCGGGGACCGCCCGCGAGATTCGAGGAGTACGAATGTGATGAGGAACGCGAACGCGATGACGAGGGTGGCGCGGGTCACGCTGTCGCTCCAGTCGTGCGTCGCGACGCGCGCGAGACCGTAGACAAGCAGCGAGACGCCGGCGGTCACCGTCACCGCGCCTGGCAGGTCGAGCCGCCCGGGCTTGCCTGCTACGTATGGGAGAACCCGCGGCGCCGCGAACGCCAGGAGCAGGCCGATCGGGACGTTGATGAACATGATCCAGCGCCAGGAGAGGTAGTTCGTGATCACGCCGCCCAGGAGCAGCCCGATCGCGCCACCTCCCGCCGAGACTCCGGAGTAGACGCCGAGCGCGCGGTTGCGCGCAGGCCCCTGGAACGTGGCGGCGAGCAGCGACAGCGCAGTCGGCGCCATGACGGCGGCGCCCACTCCCTGCGCCGCGCGGGCGGCGATCAAAAATGTCGAGGTGTTGGCGATCCCGCCGGCGAACGAGCCCGCGGTGAACATCAGCGCGCCGATCACGAACATGCGGCGCCGCCCGAAGAGGTCGCCGGTGCGACCCCCGAGAAGGAGCAGGCCGCCGAACGCGATCGCGTAGGCGTTAACGACCCACTCGAGGTCGGCCGCGGCGAAGTGCAGCTCGCGCTGGATCGATGGCAGGGCGACGTTGACGATCGCGACGTCGAGCACGACCATCAGCTGCGCGAGGGCGATCACGACGAGTGCGACGTTCAGATTGCGAGGCCTGTCCATCTAAGCCACCTCCAGGTGTGCTGGCCGGGCGCCCTGTGGAACGACCCGAAGGCGCAGGTATTCGTTGATCCCGATGAGCCGGAACTGCAGCAGCTCGTATCGGGGGAAGGCTGGTTTGGCGGTGGCGTAGTCCACCACCTGCGGGTCGACGAGCTCGTAGTCGCGGCCGAGGTATTTGACGGTCGCCTCGCCCGCGGCCTTGATGTTCAGATACCAGGCCGCGTGGTCACTGAACGTACGCGGGATGACGAAGCTGTCACCCAGCGGGCGCATGCCGATCGGGGTGGCGTACAGGCGGCCCGAGCGCCGGCCGCGATGCCGCAGGATGCCCACGACCGGCATCCAGCGCCTTCCCGCGATCAGCAGAACGAGCGGGTTCACGAACGAGGCGACGAAGCGGACGACCTTGCGCGCACGGGGTCCGAGGTTGATGGTGTTGGTTGCAATGCTCATAACCCCAGGACGAGCGACGGCGAGACAATGTGACGTTCGGGCGAGATGTCACATTCCCGGGCCCTGACCCGTCCTTTGTATGTGGCGAGCTCTGTGATGGAAAGCAACGAGCGATTTACCGATGCGTGGACGAACCACCATCGCTTCCTGCTCGACGTCGCGTACCGTTTGCTTGGCAGCTACAGCGACGCGGAGGACCTCGTGCAGGAGGCGTTCTCCAGGCTTCTCCGCACGGACCTCGATCCCATCGAAGACGTCCGCGCCTGGCTGGTGGTGGTCGTGAGCCGGTTGTGCCTCGACCAGCTCCGCTCAGCGCGCGTGAAGCGCGAGGCTTACATCGGCCCGTGGTTCCCGGAGCCGCTTTTATTCTCCGAGGACGCGACCACCGACCCCGCTGACGTGGTGACGATGGACGAGAGCGTGCGCTTTGCCCTGCTCGTCGTCCTCGAGCGCATGTCGCCCGCGGAACGAGTGGTCTTCGTCCTCCACGACGTGTTCGACTTCCCCTTCGAAAAGATCGCGCCGATGGTCGGCCGCACCGTCGCGGCCTGTCGCCAGCTCGCGAGCCGGGCGCGCAAGCGCGTCGAGGAAGAAGCCGGCGCCGGGCGTTTCACCATCGACCCGGTGGAGCAGCGCCGTGTCGTCGAGGCCTTCATCGCGGCCTGCGCCGGCGGCGACATCGAGACGTTGCTCCCCCTGCTCGACCCCTCCGTGGTGGGATGGGCCGACCTCGGCGGCGGTCGGACCCTGCCGGCGGTCAGCCGGCCCAACGTCGGCCGGGAGATGGTCGGCGAGCGCATCATGCGGTTCTTCGGTGCGGCGTCGGGAAACCAGCTGGTGGCCAAGGTCATCAACGGCGAGCCGAGCGTGGTGGCGTTCATCGAGGGCGCGGTGGCGTCCGTGCTGGCGCTGAGCGTTACCGAGGGCCTGATCTCGCGCGTTTACGTGGTCTCAGACCCGCGCAAGCTGGCCCAGGTCAAGCGGATGCTGGAGCAGCAGAACTAGCGGTATCAACCCTGCCTATGGGTCGCATCCGAACAATTGATTGGCTCTATCGGTGGAACCGGCCTAGTCTGGCGTTACCACAATGATGGACAGCTCAGGAGAGGCGGTTCTGTACGGCTCGGACGAATCACGCGAATCGACCGCCATGGTCGAGTTGCTCAACGAGCTCGGCGTCGCCTTCGAATACCGCTCGGTCAACCGCGACCCGATCGCCATGCGCGAGTGGGAGCAGCTCGACGGCGAGCGCGTTCCCCTGCTGCGGATGGGCCACAACTCGATCGTTCGCGGCTTTGATCGGATCAAGGTCCAGCAGCTGTTTGGCTGGGTGGGCTGCTAGCTCCCAAAACGCCCTTCTTTGAGGGAAGGTAGTTGCCGCTTACACCGGGGCCTGGATTGTCGACAGCCCCCACGCGGTAGCAAACGGGCGCGACCTGGTCACTTGCGCCGGGTCAGAGGGTGGCGTTCGCCTCAGAGGCAACCGGGTTGACGATTTCGTTGGCCAGCCACTCCACCGGGGAGCCTTCATAGGGCGGAATCAGGCCGAGAATGAAATGCCTCGCGCCCGCCTCGATGAAGCGATGCATCAGCTCTCGCGTGCTTGAAGACGCGGCCCGCCCACCTCGCACCAATAGCTGCACCGAGCGAACGATGTCCTCCGGCTCTCGACCCACGGCGACACATTGCTCGTCGAGGAGGCGGCTCTTGAGCTTGAATTCCTCGAGGTCGCCGGGCCAGACCCAGATGTCGGCGTGCTCGGCGGCAATCCGCAGGCTGCGTGGTCCCGCAGCCGCCATGAGGATTGGGGGCCCCGGCTGTTGCACCGGCTTCGGCTCGCCGATCGCGCCCACCAGCTGGTAGTGCTGTCCCGCGAAATCAAAAGGCTCTGATTCGCTCCACAGGCGTCGCATGATCGTCAGGGCCTCGCCCAGAGCGCCCACGGCCTCGCCCGCCGAGACGATATCGATGCCATAGGCGCCGAACTCTCGCTCCACGAGCGCCATCCCCGCTGGATCGGAGACCGCGTGACCCCCTGCTCCGATCCCGAAGACCAGGCGTCCGGCCGAGATCTGATCCACGGTGGCGGCCATCTTGGCGAGCACGGCGGGCTGGCGCAGACGGTTGCTCGTGACGCTCACGCCAAGGTGAATCCGCTCGGTTTGCGCGGCGAGGGCGGCCAGCAGAGTCCAGGCCTCGAGAGCGGGCTGGTTGACATCCCCTCGAAGCGGAAGCATGTGGTCCCACAACCAGGCGTGATCGAACGCCTCGGTGCGATCCACCTCGCGCCAGATCTCCAGGATTTCCGAATAGGTGGAGTTGATCTGGCTGGTCTTCACGCCAAACGTCAGTCGCGCCGGCGACAAACGCCCACCTCCCCTCATGTCGGCCACGTCCGGTTCAGGATCAGATAGCCAATCAGTTCGCGCTGGAGCGGGACCAGATGTTGATCCCGCCCTCGGTGGCGTAGCGGTCGATTTCCGCAAGCTCGTCCGTGGAGAACTCCAGCGTGTCCAGCGCGGCGACGTTGTCCTCGAGCTGCTTGACGCTGCTCGCCCCGACGAGCGCGGAGGTCACGACCGGGTCGCGCAGCACCCACGCGATGGCCATCTGCGCCAGCGTCTGGCCGCGCCGCTTTGCGATCTCGTTGAGTGAGCGGATCTTCGCGACGTTCTCCTCGCTGAGCATCGCTTGAGACAGCGAGCCCGGCCGGCTTGCGCGCGAGCCTTCGGGCACACCGTTTAGGTAGCGGTCGGTGAGCAGGCCCTGCGCCAGCGGGGAGAAGACGATGCACCCGATCCCCTCGTCTTTGAGCGCCTCGATCAGATCCGGCTCGATCCAGCGGTTGATCATCGAGTACGACGGCTGATGGATGAGCGGCGGCGTTCCCATCCGCCGGAGGATGGCGGCCGCCTCGCGCGTGCGCTCCGCCGAATAAGAGGAGATCCCGGCATAGAGAGCCTTGCCCTGCCTGACCGCAGAGTCGAGCGCCCCCATGGTCTCCTCGAGCGGGGTGTCGGGGTCGAAGCGATGCGAGTAGAAGATGTCGACGTAGTCGAGGCCCATCCGCCCAAGGCTCTGGTCGAGGCTGGCCAGCAGATATTTTCTCGAGCCCCACTCGCCGTACGGACCGGGCCACATGTCGTACCCGGCCTTGGTGGAAACGACGAGCTCGTCGCGGTGGCCGGCCAGGTCCTTGGAGAGAATCCGGCCGAAGTTCTCCTCCGCCGAACCCGGCGGCGGCCCGTAGTTGTTGGCCAGGTCGAAATGCGTGATCCCCAGCTCCCAGGCCCGGCGCACGATCTCGCGCTGGCGCTCGAAAGGCGCGTCGCCGCCGAAGTTCTGCCACAGGCCCAGGGAGATGGCCGGCAGCTTCAAACCGCTGCGCCCTGACCGGCGGTATTGCATACGACAATCCTATTGCGTGCAATGATCTCGGCTGGCAACCATGACGGTCAAAGCGGGCTGGAAAGGGCGGTTCTTCGAGGACTTCGAGGTCGGTGACGTCTACGAGCACGCGCTCGGCAGGACGATCACGACCACGGACAACATCTGGTTCACGCTCCTCACCCAGAACACACAGCCGGTCCATTTCGACCACCAGTACGCGGCGCAGACCGAGTTCGGAAAACCGCTTGTCAACAGCTGCCTCACGCTCTCGCTGGTGACAGGGCAGAGCGTCAGCGACGTCTCGCTGAACGTGATGGCCAACCTCGGGTGGGACGAGGTGCGTCTACCCCAGCCGGTGTTCGAGGGCGACACCATCCATTCGCGCTCGGAAGTGCTGGAGCTCAGGGAGTCGCGCTCGCGCCCCAACGTCGGCATCGTGAGCGTGCGCACGACGGGTTTCAACCAGGACGGGACGGAGGTGATCTCCTTCAAGCGGACGGCCATGGTTTACCGTCGCGGCCACGGCCCGAGCGCGAAGAAGCCGTAGAACGATGGACTTCGAGCTCTCCGAGCAGCAGGCCGCCTTCCGCGACCTGATGCGTGAGTTCGCGCGCAAGAGCATCAGCCCGGTCGCGCGCGAGTGGGAGCTGGCGGGACGCTACCCGGAAGAAATCGTCGAAGAGATGAAGTCGATGGGGCTATTCGGCATGCTCGTGCCCGAGGAGTACGGGGGGATCGCGATCGACGCGGTCTCGTACTCGGTGGTGTTCGAGGAGATCTCCAAGGCCTGGATGGGCGTGGCCGGGATCCTGGGCTCGCACTCGCTCGCGACGCTGATGCTGGCGAAGTTCGGAACGCCGCAGCAGCGCG
>DATMKM010000148.1:0-7125 GCA_035571315.1 Candidatus Acidiferrum sp. | reverse complement strand
TCGCGCCGTGGCAGCTCGCCAGTAGAGGTCGATGAGGCCTCTGCTGTGGCGCCCCCGGGACGGTGCTCTTCGGTTTAGTAGCCGGGTTTGTTGCCGACGATGATGACGCTGGCGATCTTGTTGCCGTCGAGAGTGAAGTAGTAGGTGAGGATCAGCGGGTCGGGGAGCCCAGTCTTGTCGTACTCGCCGTCGATCGCAGCGGAGATAATCCAGCTCCCGTGGTGCTCCTTTACGTCTGTGAAGTCGGTAGTGATGACGTGATCGCCCACGCTCTCCTTATCGGCCCAGCGCTTGATGGCGGCGGGACCCCAGAACTCCCGTTGGATGTCGTTCAGCAGGCCGTCGTCGGTGAACGGGGCGATCATGCCGTCGCTATCGAAGGCGTTGGCAGCGGCGAAGAAGTCGCTGATGGGCTGGGGCACCGTGGTAGGGAGCGTCTCGGGCATGGTAATGGTCCTTTCGGTTGGGGCTGCTGTTCCGATGGTGGGTGGCTTGGACGGTGACGACCATCTTCCCGACCTCGTACGAGGTGTCGGGCGGGCGGTCTCGAGCGGCGCGTTTCTCCTCGCTGTTGGGGTTGTGCTGCCTTGTTCACGAAGACCGAAGCTCGAGAGCGAGGTCGTCGGCGTAGGTCGCGATGGGAGGCGATGCGGCCGCCGGCACGGCTGCGCGAGCAGCGGAGAGCTACGTGCGCAGATCGCGCGCGATCTTCTCTCCGATCGCCAAGGTCGTCAGCGTCGTGGGGTTGGATGGTGGCGTCGGCATGATCGACGCGTCGGCCACGCTGAGGCCGGCGACGCCTCGCACAGCACCCGTCGCGTCCACGACGGCATGCGGATCGCTTCGCGGGCCCATGCGAACGGTGCCGTTGGCGTGGTTATAGAAGGTCACGCCTGCCTTCAGTACCGCTGTGAGCGCATCCTCGTCGTCGCCGACGGCGTCGCCGCGGGACACCTCGCCCCGGTGTAGCGAGGCGAGCGGCTCGGTGCTGGCCAGCCTGCGGGCCAAGCGGATCCCTTCGACCATCGAAGCCACGTCCCAGGGGTCGGCGAGCAGGTTGACGTCGATCCGCGGCGGAACCTTGGGGTCCCGCGAGACGAGCGTCACTCGCCCCCGTGATCGCGGCTTGAGCAGCCCGACGTTCATTTCGAACGCGACGCCAGAAGGACTCATCTCGCCCGGGGCGAATGTGGTCGGGAATACGTGCAGCCACGCGCGACCCGCGCTGCCGGGTTCGGCGACGGTCAACATCGCCTGCACAGGCGGCGTCCCCTCCGTCAGTTTCGCGGGATCGCCCGCGTAGACCGCGGTGAAGATCGGCTGCTCGACCAGGTGGGCGCCCACGCCTGGGGCATCGGCGACCACGTCGATTCCGAGCGAGGTCAGCTCCTCCGCTGGTCCGATGCCCGAGCGCATCAAGATCGCTGGGCTGCCGTACACGCCGGCGCTGAGAACAACGTGTCCGGCAAGCAGCAGCTCGCCGGACGTGAGCATCACGCCAACCGCCCGTCCTTCTTCGATCACCACGCGATCGACTTCCGCCTCGCCGCGTATCTCAAGGTTCGTGCGCTGGCGCACCCGCTCGAGATACGCAATCGAGGCGTTCTGACGCACTCCGTCGACGACGTTGCGAGCGAGGACGCCAACGCCGACTTGATCGGGGCCGTTCACGTCCTCGACCCGCCGAAAGCCGCTTGCGGTCGCCGTGCGAATGAACGAGCGGTGCAGCAGGCTCAGACGATCCGTGTAGCGGCGGATCGGCACCGGACCTCCCCGACCGTGGTAGCGCGCGTCGCCCTCGGGATCGTCCTCAAGGCGGCGGAAGTCGTCGAGCAGCTGCTCGAAGGACCAGCCCGGGTTCCCCAGCCGGGACCACTCGTCGTAGTCCTCAGGTGTACCGCGCGACGAAACCGCGCCGTTGTGAGCCGTTGAGCCGCCGATCACCTTCGCGCGCGGCACCGGGATCCGGCGCCCGAGGACTCCTGGTTCGCTCTGGTAGCCCCAGTCGTGCGAGCTCGGAAACTGGTTGGCATCGAGCAGGTCCTCGGGCACGTCGCGCGTCGCCGCGTAGTCCGGGCCCGCCTCGAGAAGCAGCACCCGCACCGACGAGTCCTCGCTCAATCGCTCGCCGAGCACGCTTCCCGCTGCCCCGCCCCCGACGATCAGGAAATCTGCGCTGTCGCGAACGCTGTCATTAGCGGTCCGACGCCCGCCGGCGTCAGACCCTTCGGCGCTCACTGACCCGTCCCGCGGTTCGTGTGCTCCATGAGGTGCAGGGCCACCCCGAACGTCGTCTCCGGCGCAGTGAAGATCGAGCGGACCTCGTCGGTCTCGAATCCGCCCTCCAAAACGACCCCTCGGCCGGCCAGATCGGCTTTGGCATCTTCGAGGTCGTCGACTTCAATTCCGAGGTGGCCGATGACGGCAGTCTCGCCATCCTTCAGCTTTGGCATGCCGAAACCCGGAGCGCGAACCTCGATGAGCTCTAGCTGCGTTTCACCGAACAGCAGAACTTGCAAGTCGATGTCGTCGGAGACGAAGCGCTCGCCCACAGCTCTGCCGTCAGCGATGTCCCCCGCCCGAGCGACGGTTTCGTCGATGCTGCGCACGACGAATGCGATGTGATCCAACCCAACAATGTTCATGGAACTGTCCTTTCTGTGTCGCTGTTTTCTTTTGTTGACTGAAAGTGGCGATGCTCTGCGCCGACGCCTGTTCAGGCGTGTAGAAGCGACCCTCCGTCCACCCCGAGGGTCTGGCCGGTGACGTAGCGCGCCTCGTCGGTGGCGAGGAACAGCACGGCCGGTGCGATGTCCAAACGCGGGTCGCCGAGGCGCCCCATGGGTATGGCGGCGATGGCCGCCGCCATAGCGTCCGGATTGGCACGCTCGATTTCGTCCGCAGAGTCGGTCCTCGCCGTCGGGGCCACCGCGTTGGCGGTGATGCCATAGCGAGCCCACTCCCGCGCGGCGGTCCGTGTCAGGGCGCGGACTGCTTCCTTGGTGATGTTGTAGCCGACGGTCCCGGCGTTCCCGACCACGCCGTACCCGGACGCGAAGTTGACGATCCGGCCGCCCCGTTCGCGCATGTGCTGGAACGCGGCCTGCATCGCCCAGAACGTTCCGCGGAACCCGGTGTCGAACGTCCAGTCGAGTTCCGCGTCGTCGAACGACTCCAGAGGCGTCGGTACGGGCAGGCCGGTCGGCTGGTCCCGGGTGCCCCAGGACTGCGCGTTGTTGACCAGGATGTCCAGGCCCCCGTAGGTCTCGACGGCGAACTCCACCATGTCGACGACGTCGGACTTGATGCCGATGTTGGTGGGCTTAGCGATCGCGATGCCACCGGCCTCCTCGATCGCTTCCACGACGGCGGCGCATCCGTGCGCAGAGCGCGAGGCGACTACGACCCGGGCGCCTTCGCGTGCGTACAGCTCAGCGATTGCCCTGCCGAGGCCGCGACCGGCGCCCGTCACGATGGCCGTCCGGCCCGCCAAGCGGCCTGGCCGGCTCAATGTGTCGCTCTCGGTGGCTGTACTCATGGCATCCCCACTTCGGCGTAGAAGGATCTGCCTCGAGCGTCTCTCCTGCCACAGCCGGAGGGTCAAGAGCGGATTTCGCGGTTGACTCTCACACAGGGGGAGGGTGGAGGGTCACACTACGGACAACAGTGAGGGAGGACCTCGATGGCCCGAAGTAAGGCTTCAGCGCCCGGGGCGCTGCCTGCGGCCATCAACGTCCGTGGAGCCCGGCATAACAACCTGCGTCATGTCGACGTCGACGTGCCGCTCTGGAGGACCGTGGCAGTCGTCGGCGTGTCGGGATCGGGCAAGACGTCGCTCGCGATCGGCACGTTGTACGCCGAAGGCGTACAGAGGTTTCTGGAGAGCCTGAGCACGTACAGCCGCCGTCGGCTCTCGCAAGCTCAGCGCCCAGACGTCGACCGTATCGATCACCTCCCGCCCGCACTCGCACTGCGCCAGCGTCCTCCCATACCGGGTCCGCGGAGCACCGTAGGAACCATGTCGGAGGTGCTCAACGTGCTCCGTCTGATGATGTCGCGGCTGGGATCGCACCTGTGCCCGAACGGACACCGGGTCGAGCCGTCGGTGGCGGCAGTCTCTACGTCTTCGACGAGCCGACCACCGGCCTGCACCCGCTCGACGTGGCCACTCTTGTTGGCGTGTTCGACCGTCTACTGGAAGCCAGGGCCACGATCATCGTGATTGACCACGACTTGGACCTGCTCGCTGCGGCCGATCACCTCATCGACATGGGCCCGGGTGGAGGCCCCGACGGCGGACGCATCCTGGCTGCCGGCACGCCCCAAGACGTCACGCGCACGTCGGACAGCGTGACCGGGCCATGGCTGGCCGAGCAGTTCGGCGTTCCACGTGGGTGACAGGGCGCTTCGGCATTACCACGAGCTCGGCCCGTCGGAGCGGGTGAAGATCGACGCTGACATCGGGTGCCGGGGCGACGCGACGGAGCAGATCGTCACCGCCCAGATCATCCGCCGCCTTCGTGACCTGGACATGCCACTCGAGGAGATCCGCGCCGTGCTCGATGCCAGCGACGTCGAGATCCGCAACCGGGTAATCGCCAACCACCTCGGCCGTCTCGAGACAAACCTGGCCCGCACCGAGACGGCTCCCCGCGAGCTCCGGGATCTCCTAGACGGTCCCCTGGCGAGTCCAGAAATCTAGCGTCGCAATACCTCTGCCATGTCCTCCATGGGCGAAGCTAGGACCCGCTCTGATCCCCTTCCAGACGTTTCTCGCGGTTAGGGCTTCAGCCGGGTTTGGAAGATCGGCCACCCAATTTCGGTCTGCCACAACGACTCGTCTGGGGTGTCGGAGGGGCCGACGAGGTAGTACTCGCGAATCGGCCCGTCGACCGCGAGCGCATGCTTCGTCACATAAGCGGCGAGGGCACCGTACGTCCGGTCCACCTCGGTATTGGAGCCGAGGTGGACCATAATCGCCAGCTCTGCCGGCGGGATAATGTCCGTGCTGACGCGTCCAACAGGCTGCGGCAATGGGTCGCATGGAAGGAAGATCGTGACCCTCCCCTCGCCCTCGTTCAGTAGCTCTGGCTCGAAGATGCCCCCCACGGGCCCGGCCGGGCTGATGCCCTTGGCGGACAGCGTGGCGGCCACTTCGCCCATGGCTCCCCGGAACCACGCCACAACGTGGGCCGTGTCAACAATGTCCGTGATGAGAGCGGCGGGCGTGGCGGCGACATGGCGATGTTCGATCGTGACGCTGCTGTCTTGGGGTCGGTCCAGCAGACTCCGCACGGATGCGACTGTTTGTTGGGTCTGGGCGAGGCTGGACTCAAGACGGGCCAGATGGTTGGCGATCACTCGGTTGCGGGTCTCGACGTCGCTGGCATCGAGCACGGCGCGGATGTCCTCGAGCGGCATGTCAAGGTCGCGGAATCGGCGGATGACCTGCGCCGTTACGATCTGCTCTGGTGCGTAGCGCCGGTATCCGCTGTCGGCATCCACGTCGACCGGCTCCAATAGCCCGAGCTCGTGGTAGTGGCGAAGCATCCTCACGCTCAGGAACGTGGCCCGAGAGAAGTCGCCAATGGCGAGGGTGGAGGTCACACCGAATTCTGGGTCTCCCCCTACGTGAGAGTCAAACGCCAATCCGCTCTTGACCTTCCCTCCGCGAGAGGGAAGAGGATGTCGTTTGGCTGTCAGGAGAATTCCCCCTGGGCAACTGAAAGGAGCCGGCATGGAATCGAACGAGCTACTTCGGGTTCAGCATGAGGTCACGTCCGAGCGGGACCCTGAGAAGCGCCGGGCGGCGATCGACCAGGCGTACGTCGAAGTCCTGAGGTCCTTGGATTCAGAAGCCGACGTCATCGGGCGGCAAGCGTTCAGCGATCGCCTGCAACAAATTCTTGACGGCGCACCATCGGACTTCGTGATAGAGAAGGACGGGCCAGCCTACGTCGGTCCGGACACCGCCGCCCAGCCTTGGCGGTTCGGCCCTCCCGGCAACCCTGTCATCCGCGGCATGGATGTACTCACACTGCGTGAGGGCATGGTGAGCGTTGTACGCGGACTTGTCGCGAGTTAGGGCGAATCAGCATGCACGCTCAAAACGCTGGGTCGATCCCGACGAGCCGGCGAACGAGTTACCCGGCAGCGGCCGCGGTCCTGGCCGAGCGCGACACGGTAATGGCCTCCCTAGTCGCGGCGGCGGGCCCGATGCGGCTGCGCAAACCTGTGGAAACGCATTTCGCCACGCTCGTGGAGTCGATCGTGTACCAGCAGCTGGCGGGTCGGGCTGCGGCGGCCATCCACGGGCGGCTGATCTCCGCCCTCGACGGGCGGGTCGAGCCCGAGGCAGTGCTCGCGCTGGCCGACGAGCAGATGCGGGCGGCCGGCCTCTCCGCCAACAAGACGGCATCGCTGCGGGACCTGGCTGCCAAGGTCCTCGACGGAACCGTGATCCTCGAGCCGCACCGGCTGGCGCGCGTGCCTGACGATGAGGTCGTCACCCGCTTGACGGCTGTACGGGGCATCGGGGAGTGGACGGCTCAGATGTTCCTTTTGTTCCAGCTCCGCCGCATGGATGTGTGGCCCACGGGCGATCTGGGAGTCCGGAAGGGCTACGGGTTGGCCTGGGGCGTCCCGACGCCGACGCCCAAGCAGTTGTGGGTTCTGGGCGAGCCCTTTCGCCCGTACCGGTCCGTCGCGGCGTGGTACTGCTGGCGAGCGGTAGAGATCTTCGCCGGGGCGGCCGAAAGCGCCGTGACTCGCTAGCCCGACCCTTCGGCGCGAAGGCCGGCCTTAGGAACCGGGCGACGCTCGTAACCATGCTCCGCCGGTACGCAACCCGCCTGCTCTTGCACAGCGCCAACGCCGGCGCCTCCGGGCACACCCTGCGGGCCTACCGCGGCGACCTAACGCAGTTCGCCGCGCACCACGACGGCGAGATCGGCGCCGTGCCGGTCCGGGCCTACCTGGCCGAGGTCGCCGGCCTGGCGCCGTCAACGCGCAAGCGCAAGCGCGCGGCGGTGGCCTCGTTCTGCCGCTGGGCGGTCCGCCACGACCTGCTGTCCGTGAACCCGATGGATAAGATCGACACTATCAAGGTGCCGAAGAGGTTGCCCC
>DATMKM010000147.1:0-37019 GCA_035571315.1 Candidatus Acidiferrum sp. | reverse complement strand
CAGCCGTGAGCTGGTGGTCGCCAAGGTCCGCTCGTCGGAGGTCGCGGGCCTGCTCTCCAGGGGCGCGAAGGTGCTTGATTCCGGTCCCGACGGCACGACGGTCGAGTTCGCGGGCGAGGGCAAGGACGTCGGCGAGTTCATCGACGAACTGCTGCACCACGGAGTGCTCGACGTGGCGCGCTCGGGACCTGTGGTCATGAGAAAAACCGCATGAAGATCGACTACGACAAGGTCTGCCCGCCGGCGCTGGGCGAGCCCGTCGCGCTCATCGGCTACGGCAGGCAGGGGCGCGCCCACGCGCTCAACCTGCGCGAGCCCGTAGAAAAGTAATGAACGATAAAAGCCCGGACAGAGTATTCATCTTCGACACGACGCTGCGCGACGGCGAGCAGTCGCCCGGCTTTCATCTGGACGCCAACTCCAAGCTGCGCATCGCGCGGCAGCTGGAGAAGCTCGGAGTCGACGTGATCGAGGCGGGCTTCCCGATCTCCTCTCCCGGCGACTTCGAGGCCTGCCGCCGCGTCGCCCGTGAGATTCGCGGCGCGACAGTGACCGCGCTGGCGCGTGCTGTACGCGAGGACATCGACGCTGTATGGGGAGCGATCAAAGAGGCCGAATCGCCGCAGATCCACATCGTGCTGTCGGTGTCCGACGTGCATATCGACCGCAAGCTGGGCATGACGCGCGCGCAAGTGTTGAAGCGCGGCGCCGAGATGGTTTCCTATGCGCGGTCGCTGTGTGATCGCGTCCAGTACTCACCCGAAGACGCCGGTCGTTCGGATCCCGACTACCTCGTGGAGACCGTGGAGACGATGATCGCCGCGGGCGCCAACGTGATCAACATTCCCGACACCACGGGCTACTGCCTGCCCTGGGAGTTCGGCGAGATCGTGCGCCGCGCCATCACAGAAGCGCGCGGCAGCGAGAAGGCGCTTTTCTCGGTCCACTGCCACAACGACCTCGGCCTCGCGGTAGCGAACACGCTGGCGGCACTGGCCGCAGGGGCGCGACGTGTCGAGTGCACCATCAACGGCATTGGCGAGCGGGCCGGTAATACATCGCTCGAAGAGATCGTGATGCTGCTGAACGTGCGCCACGCGAAGCTTGGACTCGAGTGCGCAGTCGACACGAAAGAGATCACGCGCGCATCGCGTCTTGTCGCCGAACTGACGGGCACGCCGGTACAGCCGAACAAGGCCGTAGTCGGTGCCAATGCGTTCTCCCACGCGTCAGGCATCCACCAGGACGGCGTCCTGAAGGACCGCTTGAACTACGAGATCATGAAACCCGAGGACGTCGGACTGAGCGACTCGAGGATCGTCCTCACGGCGCGTTCGGGCCGCCACGCTTTTCACCACCGCCTCAACCGCCTGGGCATCGCGCTCGAGGATGGACAGGTGGACGCCGCCTGGCAGCGGTTCCTCCAGGTCGCCGACACCAAGCAAGAGGTGACCGACGAGGACCTTCGCAAGATCGCGGCGGCGGCCGCCGACCCGAACGGTCACGAGGCCAACGGAAATGGTCACGAAACCAACGGCCATCCGCCTGTGACCGATCAGCTTTTGGACCACAACCACGTGGCGGATACCCTGCGGCATCTCATTTTCGGATGACAGCTCGATCGGCCTCCCGACCTTACAGCTGACCTTCGAAGCCTGACGTTGCGCCGTCGACGTGGCCGTGCTGCATGTTGAGAACGGCAGCGCAGGCGTCGCGCGGGAGGTGTCGGACCTGTTGCGCAGGCCACGGCGGGAAGCACTCTGACCGTGACCTGCGCTGTTAATTTAACTGAAACTAATCGTTAAATCGACGTTCCCATTCACTAATCGCTAACGCTCACGTTGTGAATCTGAAACAATCGTTTCTGGTGTGCCAATCGAGACTTTAGATTTTCGTTTGACTAACAGGTGATGCAGGTGGCCGGAGCGAGCACTCCGCAAGTCCCGAAGACGACGCGCCGTCGCCTTCCGGGCGTGACGATCAAGCCCGGCTCGGTCAAGCAAGCTCGACAGGAAGCGGGCATGAGTCTCGCGCAAGTCGGAAAGGGCCGCGTCACGGCGCCGGCCATCTATCTGATCGAAACGGGGAGAACCCGTCCTTCGCTCCCGACGCTGGAGCACATCGCTCAACGGACTGGCAAACCGGTGGAATTCTTCCTGGCCGATCCTGCCGGAACCACGGACGAAGCCCAAACCTCCCTCGCGGACCTGGAAGCGATGGTCGGCGATGGCCGCTTCGCCGAAGCCATCGCGCTGGGTGAATCGCTGCTCGATCTCGGAACCTCGGCTCACCGGCTGGGCCGCATCCGGTATTTCGTGGCCATGGCGTACATCCAGACCGGGCAGCCAGAGCATGCCCAGGATCTGCTGGCTCAGGCGCGAGCTCACTTCGAGACGATCAACGACGGCGTGATGCTTGCCGAATGCTTGGGCGCAGAGGCTTCGCTCGCCTACCTCAACCAGCGCCCCGATGCACTTGCCATCGCGGAGAGAGCGCTCGCGGTGTGTCGCTCCCTCGATCCGGTACCCGTTCCTACGGAAGCACGGCTGCTCGGCATCGTCGCGACCGCGCACGTGGCGAACCTCGATTGGGACAAGGCAGTCGAGATATATCAGCAGGCGATCGAAGCGGCGGGGTCGCTTGTGGACCTCAAGCGTCTGGCGACCATGTATCGCGGACTCTCGTCTGCCTACAAGCAGCTCGGCCAGATGGACACGGCGGCCAGGTTTGCGATGCGCTCGGTCGCTTTGCTCGAAGTGCTTCGTGACCGCGTGTCACTGGCCCGCTCTGAGAACAACCTGGGACTGATCCTCATGGCTCGTGGCGAGACGGCCGCCGCCAGGGAGCACCTCGATCGTTCCCTGACCATGGGCGACGCGGCAGACCTGCAGATGGGCCGCAGCCGCATGCTACTGAACCTTTGTGAGCTGTGCCTCCAGGAGAACAACATCGACCAGGCGGGCGAATTCGCCCGCGAGGCGTTGGTGCTCGCGAGCCGTCTCCATGAGGGGTTGAACGTGGCGGACGCGCACACGTGGCTCGGCCGGATCGCGGACAAGGTCGGCGACTCCGAAGGCACTGATCGGGAGTTCGCGCAGGCCATCCAGGGCCTGGAGCAGCTGGGCCGGCGCGAGAGTCTGTTCCACGCACACGGCGTGTACGCCGAGATACTCGAGCGCCGCGGGGACGTGGCGCAGGCTTACGTCCACATGAAAAAGGCCCTCGAGGCGAGTCGCCCGGGTGGACGCCAGATTCAGCAGGAAGAGGAACAGGAGCGCGCCAGCACCGCGTGAGCTTGGCTGGAACACCAGGCGGTGCATGCTAGGCTAGGTTTTGCCGCCCGGGGCGGCTAGTCCTGACGCGTAGGGGAGGTTTCCGGCTGGCGAAAACGCTGCGCAACTCGAAGTCCTCGTCTTCCCTGACCGCCGAAACCATCGTCGCCGACTACCGCCTTGCCTACAGCAGTCGCCGGGCGAGCATCATCGGGCGCGCCGAGGTGCTGCGCGGCAACGCCACCTTCGGGATCTTCGGCGATGGCAAGGAAGTGCCTCAGCTAGCCATGGCGAAAGCGTTTCGACCGGGTGACTGGCGCTCCGGCTATTACCGCGACCAAACCTTCATGTGGGCGACCCGGATGTCGAACGTCCGCGGATTCTTCGCCCAGCTGTACGGAAATGCAAATTTGGAGGCGGACCCCGCGTCTGGGGGCCGGCAGATGGGAAACCACTTCGCGACCCGCTTCCTCGACGAGCGCGGCGCCTTCGCGCGCTCGGTCGAGATGCTCAACACGAGCGCGGACGTCTCCAACGTGGCCGGCTGGATGCCGCGGCTGGTGGGCCTGGCGTACGCGTCGAAGCTTTATCGCGACAATCCGCAGCTCAAGCAGGCGCAGGACGGGTTCTCTGTGAACGGGAACGAGGTCGCGTTCGGCACGATAGGTGATGCGGCCACCAGCGAAGGGTTGTTCTGGGAGGCGATCAACGCCGTCGGCGTACTCCAGGTACCCCTTGCGATGTCGGTCTGGGATGACGGTTACGGCATCTCGGTCCCGATCACGGCCGAGACGACCAAGGCCTCGATCTCGGATGTGCTGCGCGGGTTCGTCCCGGACGACCGGCCGGGGATCGACATCTACGTGGTGCCTGGATGGGACTACCCAGCACTGGTCGAGGCGTACGCGAGAGGGATCGAGAAGGTGCGCCGCGAGCACAAACCGGCGCTCTTCCACATCGTGGAGCTGACACAGCCGCAGGGCCACTCGACCAGTGGAAGCCACGAGCGCTACAAGACCAAGGAGAGGCTGCGCTTCGAGAACGAGTTCGACTGCGTCGCGCGCATGCGCGACTGGATCATCGAGTCCGGCATCGCGAGCGAGTCGCAGCTGGAGGGTTGGGAGTCCGCGGACAAGGAGGCGGTCGAAGCCGCGCGCGACCTGGCGTGGGAGGCATTCCAGGCGCCGATCAGGGCCGAGCGTGATCGCGCGGTCGCGATCCTCAAGAGCATCGACATGCCGGAGATCGCTCCCATCACCAACCTGCTGGACGAGGCGGGCAAGGTCACCCGATCGCTCGTGATGGCGAGCGCGACCAGCGCCCTGCACCGCCTGCGCGGCATCGGCTCCCCCGCCCGGACGGAGCTGGCGAGATTCGTCGAGGAGTACCGCAAGGAGAACCACCAGCGCTACAACTCGCATCTCTACAGCGGGTCAGACGAGTCTCCATTGAAGGTGCCGGTAGTTCCGGCCGTTTTCTCCGATACGTCGCCGAAGGTGGACGGCCGACAGGTCCTGCTGCGCAACTTCGATGCGAACTTCGCCCGGGATCCACGCCTGTTCGTGATCGGTGAGGATGTCGGCCGGCTGGGAGACGTCAACCTGGTGTTCGAAGGCCTGCAGGCGAAGTACGGCGGGCTGCGAATCACCGACACAGGAATCCGCGAGGCCACGATTCTCGGACAGGCGATCGGCGCCGCCATGCGCGGACTCAGGCCGATCTGCGACATCCAGTACCTCGACTATTTCCTCTATGCCTTGGAGACGGCGGCCGACGACCTGGCCACGCTCCACTGGCGGACGGTCGGCGGCCAGAAGGCGCCGGTCGTGATCCGCACCAAGGGGCACCGGCTCGTCGGGATCTGGCACTCCGGCTCGCCGCTGGCCGTGCTGCTCAACGCTTTGCAAGGTGTCTACATCGCGGTGCCTCGCAACATGACGCAGGCCGCCGGCTTCTACAACACGCTGTTCCGCGGCGACAACCCGGGTGTGGTGATCGAGGTGCTGAACGGTTACCGGCTGAAGGAGCGGGTACCGGACAACATCGGAGAGTTCACCGTTCCACTGGGCGTGCCCGAGGTGCTGCGAGAAGGCACGGACGCGACAATCGTCACGTATGGCGCCTGCTGCGGGATCGCGCTCGACTCCGCGCGGACGCTCGATGAGCTTGGAGTCTCCTGTGAGGTGATCGACGTCCAAACGCTGAGTCCCTTTGACATCAACCACACGATCGTGCGATCGATCGAGAAGACGCACGCCCTGATCTGCCTCGACGAGGACGTGCCTGGAGCCGCCTCGGCATTCATGCTCCAGCAGGTACTCGAGGTGCAGAACGGCTGGTGGCAGCTCGACGCCGCACCGCGCACGCTTGCCGCCTCTGCCAACCGGCCGGCCTACGGACCGGACGGCGACTACTTCACGAAACCAAACCGAGAGAGCATCGTGGCTGCGGTCTACGACCTCGTCCGCGAACGCCAACCATGGAGATTCCCCTCACTCGACAGCTGAGTGCCGCCCCGGACAGTCCAGTGCGGGTTTGATTTCAGATTGCGTCCCGCTTCGCGGAGGTGGATGCGCGTTTAGGTCAGTTCGCCTGGTAGGTACGCCATGACGGCCAGGACCGGGGCCCGGCTCAACAGGGAGACACCCTCGAGCAGGTACCCGACGTAACCGGCGGCACCTGCGAGAGCGGACGGAGGGACCATTCGCTTGGGCGCTCTGGCTTCGCGGAATGGGGCCGCCTCCGGTAGACCAGCGAGGCTCCGCGCCTTGCGGAGCGCGTCCTCCAGGCCGCCCAGCTCGTCCACCAGCTTTCGCTCGAACGCCTGGCGGCCTGTCCAGACGCGGCCGGCCGCGAGCGGGTGGACCTCATCGGCGGTCATCTTTCGCGCGTTGGCGACGATGTCGAGGAAGACCTTGTAGATGCGGTCGATCTGCCCCTTCACGATCTCTCGTTCCTCGTCCGTGTACGGCTGTTCGTCGCTCTCGATGGTCGCGTGCTGCCCGAACGCGACCGTCTCGCGGTTCAACATGAGCTTCGACCACATGCCGCCGGTCACGATCTTGCCTGTGAGCACCCCGATCGATCCGGTGAGGGTGCCCGGACGCGCGACGATCCAGCTTCCCGGCGTCGAGACCCAATAACCGCCGGACGCCGCGACGGGGCCCATGGCCACGACCAGCGGCTTGCGCCCGGCGATCATGCTGAGCGCCTGCCGCATCGCCTCGGACGCGGTCGCCGAGCCGCCTCTCGAATTCACATAGAGGACCACCGCCGCCGCCCGCCTGTCCCCGGCGACAAGGCGCGCTGCCTGCACCACGCTCAGGTCTCCCGCCCGATCGCCTCCTACAAGGGGCACCTCGATCGGCGGCTTGACGGGCAATCCGCCGGAACGACCGTCGACGATCGTGCCCTCGATCCGCAGCACCGCCACGTACTTACCGCGGCCGAGTGAGGGGGCCGGCGAGCGCATCTTGCGTTGTGCCCGCTCCCAGGTGCCGATCGCGACTGGCCCGCCAACCCCTTGACCGAATCGCTCGGCGAGCGCCTCCTCCGCAACCAGCGCGTCGACGACCCGAGCCTCGAGCGCCGCGTCGTCGCTGTAGGGAGACCCGTCGATGAGCTGCTGGGCTCCCCCTCGGTCGCGCAACCTGCCCTCGGCAATCGCGCTCAGCAGCTCGTTGTTCTGCGAGTCGAGCAGCCAGGTCACCTGCTCTCGCAGCTCTTCCGACATCCTCGACTTGGTCAGGATGTCGGCGGCAGACTTGTACGGCGAGATCTGCACGAAGTCCGCCTCGAGGCCGAATCTGGCCAGGCCTTCCCGAAGGAACATGCCGGTGGTCGCGAAACCCAGGGGCTGGATCGCACCGACCGGCATGAGCAAGATCTCGTCGCACGCGCACGCCAGGTAGTAGGTGCCGGTCGTGTAGAAAGGCGCCCACGCAACCACTCGCTTCCCCGCTTTGCGAAGCTTGGCCACCAGCTCCCTGAGGTCCTGCAGCGTGGCCATCGGCATGGGCACCGGTCGCAGGTGAAGCACCACTCCTTTGATCCGCGCATCGCGCGCGATCGCGTCGAACCTCGCCCCGAGCTCGCTGAGGCTGAGGCGCGGCCGCGACGTGAAGCGCTGCCACAACGGGCGCGGCGGATCCGGAAGCGCAGGCAGGTCGTTCTCGAGGATGAAGATGACGTACTCAGGCGGCTTGCCGAACGAGCGGCGAATGCTCGAGACCAGCCACCAGAGGTATCGAAACGGAAACAGGAGCACTCCGCCGATAGGTTACGGCGTCGCCCAGCTCAGACTACTTTCGACACCTCGAGGTGCTCGTCCATCTCCTCGCTTAACCGCGTCGCGCCGTACTGCTGGCCGACGTGCTGGTGGTACGGCACACCCGTGAACAGGTGGTGGCTCCGCGTCGGAATGTCCGCCCCGGCGGCCCACTCCTTGCGCTGCAGCGCCATGTAACCCTGCTCCTTGTCGTGCTTGAGGTCGTTGAGCAGCACCGACATCCCGTGACCTGCGGCGTGCTGCAGCGCGAGCGTGATGAAGATGAACCCGACCCCAAGTTCAGCGAGGTCGTCCCACGTGATCGGATTTTTCTCGTTGTACCACTTGAAGGAGGACGAGTAGTTGAAGGCGAACCTTGCTTTCGGAAACCGCTTGCGGATCTCCGAGCAGAACTTCTCGGTCACCCCGCGCTCGGCGGTCGGAAACTCGCACCACAGGAGGTCGGGTACGCCGCTGTCCAGGTAGCGCAGGCCGCGGTCGATCGCAAGCTCGATGCCTCGCTTCGACTCGGGCGCCTCCGTGGCCGAGACGGCGTCGGTGCGGGCGATGATGACAAAGTCCGGATGTCCGAGGTCGTCTGCCGTCGCGCGCATCATCTTGAGCTTGCCGACGAACTCGTCGGCCGAGATCAGCGCCTTCCCGGCGATGTGGCCGCAGCGCTTCGGCATCACCTGGTCCTCGAGATGCGCAGCCGCCACTCCCGCTCGCAAGTACAGCTCGATTGTGCGCTGGACGTTGAACAGGTTTCCGTAGCCGGCGTCCATGTCCACGACAACTGGGGGGATCTCCAGGTGGATCGGCGGCGCCTCTTTGTCGGGGTCGCCCATCGCCATGGTGAGCTGGAACTTGCGCAGCGCGCTGACGGTGCGCCGCGCTCCGTCGGCGATCTCGACCGACGAGTACAGGTCCATGTCGGTGGTGCCCAGGTGGCCGATCGCAAACGAATAACCGCTGAAGTAGACGGCGTCGAAGCCGTGGTACATGACGAGCTCGGCGCCCATCGGGTCATATACGCCGGGACCGAACACGTAGGGCTTGGTCGCCAGCAGCCGGCGCAACCGCTGGCTGGGATCCTCGTTGCGCGACGCCGGGACTTTCAAACCCTGCGGCAGCAGGGGCGTAGAAACAAGTTCCATCAAGCCCTCCTTCGGTTCAGATTGCTAAACGCGGAATATGAGCGGGTCTACTCGTTCTCGTGGTCGCAGTTGCAGGGCTCGGGGCACTCGCACTCGTGCGAGGAGGGCTCCGTCTTTAGCTCTTGCGGTTGTTCTTGGCTGTCCATGAGCCAGAAGCTATCAAGGACTCTTGTATAAGTCCAATTGATTGATTTGATGAAACCTATCGGAAACTCCGATGTATGAAGCGCCTCAGGCGCGCGTTTCTATCAGTTCCAGGAACGCGGCCACGATCCCCGCCGGCTCGCCGGCATCCCGGCGCCTGAAGACCACGATCGAGTTGTGCATCGGCGGCGCGTCCTTCATGGCCACGACTGAGAGCGTGCCGCCTTCGACCTCGCGGGCCACGGCTGTTCCTGGCAGGAGCGCGACCCCAAGACCTCTCTCCACCATTTTCTTGGCGGCTTCGATCGAGTCGAGTTCCATCAGGCCGCGGAGCTTTACACCGGCCGAGAGAAAGGCGCCCTGCGTGATTTCGTAGTAGCTCGAGGTGCGGTCGAACATGATCAACTTCTGCGCCGCGACCTCAGCCATGGCGACGTCCTGTCGTTTCGTGAACGCGTGATCCGGGGCGCAGACCAGGACGAGGTCCTCCGTGTGAAACGGGCGCAGCTCCAGGTCTGGATGCCGGATCGTTCGCCCCAGGCCGAGCTGGACCTCGTCGCGCACGACCAGCTCGACGACATCCTCGGAATGACCGGTCCTGACCGAGACGTCGACTCGGGGGTGCGTGGCTACGAACCGCTCGAGCAGCTCGGGGAGGACATAGGTGCTGACCGCCGGGGCGGCCGCGATCATGAGGTGGCCCGACGATGCCGTCATCACCTGCTCGAGCGCTTCTCGCCCGTCGACGAGGGCCCGCAGCGCCCGCTCTGCAAACGGGATCCAGGCCCGCCCCGCGTCGGTGAGCCGCATGCCGTGCGGCGTGCGTAGGAAAAGCGGTGTCCCGAGCTCCTTTTCCAGCCCGTGAAGGCGCGCGGTCAAAGTTGGCTGGGTGATGAAGAGGGCTTCGGCGGCGCGGCTGACGCTGCCCCGGCGGGCAACCTCGAGAAAGCCCTCGACCTGCACCAGCTGAATTCCACTGGGCTTGCCGTTACGTGATTCGTCTATGGCCACGGCCGTGGCGACAAATTCTATCTATGGGCGAGGCTTTCGGAGCAGGGCGGCGAGCGCGGGCACGACTCCGGCCTCAGCCGGCCGCCGGCCCTCGGAGGCCCCGGCCAATCTCGATTTGGCGGCGTCGGTCACGGAATTTCTGGAGCTTGTCGGGCCGTTCTTGATTGTGATGAAAGCTCTTTTCGGTTTCCACATGCCCAACTTCACGTTCCCCGGTGTCCCCCGCGAGGCCCTGTTCGACCGTGTGGTTCACCAGGCGCAGGCGGCCGAGAAGGCCGGCTTCGACTTGGTGACCGTGATGGATCACTTCTATCAGATCCGCGGCATCGGTCCGGAAACGGAGCCGATGATGGAGGCGTACACGACGTTGGGGGCCCTGGCCGCCAGCACGTCGCGAGTCAAGCTCGGCACGCTCGTTACCGGAGTGACCTACCGGAATCCCGCGATTCTCGCGAAGCAGGTCACCACGCTGGATGTGATCTCCCACGGGCGCGCCATCCTCGGCATTGGCGCTGCCTGGAACGAAGACGAGCACAAGGGCTACGGCGTCGAATTCCCGCCCATCGGACAGCGCATGGACCGGTTGGACGAAGCGCTGACCATTGCGAAGCTGATGTTCACGCAGGACCGGCCGTCCTTCGAAGGCAAGCACTACAGGATCGACCGCGCGCTGGACGTCCCGCGCCCGATTCAGCCCGGAGGTCCGAAAATCCTGATCGGCGGAACAGGTGAGCGCCGGACGCTACGCCTGCTCGCCCAGCATGGGGACATCGGTCACTGGTTTGGCGGGCCGATGGAGGAGCTGAACCGCAAGAAGCAGATCTTCTTCGAGCACTGCGAGGCGGTCAAGCGAGATCCTTCCGAGGTGCAGCTCACGCTGGGCGTCACCCTCGTCCTCGTGGAAAGCGAAAAGGACGGGAAAGCCATCCTGGACAGCCTTACCCCGGAGCGGCGGGCCATGGCGCGGGTCGCGACGTTGCCCCAGGCCCAGGAGATGATCGGCACGTTCATGGAGGCCGGATTCACCGGCTTCACGTTCAACAACAACATTTACGGGACCGACGAGTCGATGGCGCGCGCAGGCGAGCTGATCAGGGTCGTCAACGGCAGCAGCGTAGCGGCCTAAGAAACCCAGCTCTTGTAGGTCAGCTCACCCGCTCGCACCGGGACTTTTAGAAAGTTCTCTGGTGGTGCGAGCGGGCACGCCCACTTCGGGCTGTACGCGCACGAGGCGTTGTAGGCGTAGTTGAAATCGATCGTCACTTCGCTCGAGCCGGGCGTGATCTCGAGCACGAGCCCGTCGGTGTCCTTGGCCGTGTCGAACAGGTAGCGGCCTCCGCCATAGGTGTCGCGGCCGGACGTCGCGTCGCGAAATGGTACGAACAGGCCGCCGGCATACTGCACGAGGCTGAGCACGGTCAGGCGGCAACTCTCGCCGTGCAATCGGAACACCAGGTGGCCCGCCCTTCGATAGCGGACCGCTCCATCCTCGCCGCCGGTGTCGATGACGAGCTCGGACCCCTCCCCCGGTTCGAAGCGCGCATCCAGCCTGTACGCGGGGTCATGCGGAAAGTAATGGAGGCCCGCGAACGCGTGCCGCTCCTGATGCTCGATGGGAGATTGCGGGTGCGTGCGGAACAACTCGTCACGTCCCTTCCGGAAATGCTCAACCGCGTCCGGTCCGCTGGCTCGGTAGAGGTCGCCCACCCGGCGGCGCCAGTCGACGAGATCGAGGAGGCCCTGCGGGTCAGTGGCCGTCAACTGGCACCGCTCCCCTTTCTGTCGGTGTGAGCTTGTAGGCCGCGTGGGGCGGCAGGCTCGAGAGGGCCTGGTGCACGTCGTCTTCGGTGGCGTCGGTCACCGAGAGCACGTAGCGACGTGTGTTCGGATCCGCCACCTCGGGTGCCGGAACGACCGCAGGAACGGCGACCGCAACGGCGGCAGCCGGCTCAGGCGCGTGTTGGGCCGGCCGCGCGGCCGCATCAGCCCTCAGCACGCGCCAGTGATAGATGCCCACCGCGGCGGCCACGATGAGCACCCCGAGGTAGTGGCCGAAGTCCAGGTTCGCGCTGTCCGCGAGCGTGGGCCGCGCGCTGAACACCTGGCGCAGCACCGCGGCGAGCATCCCGACCCCGGCCCCAATGGTCGCCAGCACGCTGGCCAGGAGCGCGGCCCAGACGTACAGTCGCCGGGGCAGGGCCTGCCGATCGATGGCCCAGGGCTGCTGCCTCCAGTGGGCGAGCCACGCCGCCGCACCCACGACAAGAAGGGTCAGCCACAGGCTGACCGGGTTCTTCCAGTCTCCGGCCGTGACTCCGATGATCGGGGCCTCGATCTGCTCGGCGACGGTCCACAGCAAACCCCCGGCGCCGATCGCCCAGGCCCCGAGCGCGACGAGGGTCGCGAGGTTTGTATACAACCGGCGGATGTTGGCCTGCCGCTCGCCCTCTTGCGTCTGCGCGTCCCGGGCGAGCCGCCGCCGCATCAAGTACCAGGCGATCCCGTAGACCACGAGCAGCGACGCTGGCGACGCGAGGCCGCCGAGGAGGTCGTTGCCAAATCCGCCCGGGTTGTCCACACCAACCGCTCGCGCCAGCGCGTAGTAGAGGATCTGGCTCGCGCCGAATAAAGCGATCGCGATGCTGACCGCAAGCGCGATGAAGCCCTGCAGCGCGCGGAGCGTGGAGTGGCGGTCATCCTTGATGTGGTTCTGCGCGACCGTGCGGGCGTGGAATCCCCACACGACCAGGCCGGCGATCAAGAGGCCCGCCGCATCGCCGATGAAGTGGCTATTGCCGAGGGGGCTGCTGACGGCTCTGAGCCAGAGCACCTGGATGAGGCTGCTCGCGCCGCTCAGCATCACCAACAGCCCGACGAGCAGAGCGACGTACATGCACCAGCGCCGCAGGGTGGCGGATGCGCCCTCCTCGCCAACCGCCGCGCCGTCGCGGGCCGCGACCCAGAAGTGGAAGGCCCAGATCAGAACGAAGACTGCCGCGACCCAGCCGGCCATGGAAGTCGTCTCCCAGTTCTGGCTCGCGGGGCATGAGGTTAGGATCGGGACATCGCCGGGCGTCAGCGGCGCGTAACCGGTAAAGCCGCAGCCATCTACCAAGGGGCGCAGCAGGTCGCCGGCTGTGATCGCAATCGTGATCAGCGCGCCCATGGAGCTGGCAAGGCACGCCCAGTAGAGGTAGGCGCGCCGGATTGCGGAGGCCCGCTCGTATGGGTCGCGCAATGCGTAGCGACGTGCGAACCAGAAATGAATCGCCCACACGGGCAGCGCCACCGCCGTCAGGGCGGTGAAAACCGCGAGCTGGGTCCGGGAGTTCTGGCCAGAAGGATCGTTGAAGAGAAAGAGGAGGACAGTTGTGCCGAGCAGGGCCAGTCCCGCCGCCAAGAGACCCAGGCTGACCGCGCTCACCACATAGAGGTAGAGCCGCCGCAGAGTCATGGCCCGAACCGTACTACCATGCGCGGGTGATCTCTCAAGAACTGCTCGAAATCCTGGCGTGCCCGAAATGCCACACGAAGGTGGAGTTCTTGGAGCCTGACGAGCTGCGCTGCCCGAACTGCAAAGTCCGCTATCCGATAGTCGACGGCATCCCCGTGATGCTCATCGAAGAGGCGAAGCCCGACCCGGATCAGTAGGGTTCGTCTACGCCTAAGACCATGCCCTGCGGGCAGGGCCACCCTACCCCCCTGGGGAGGGAAGTTTCACCTCACGCTGCGCACGAATATCCGCTGGTGTCGGTCGGGGTCGGATGTGCTTGCGCCTCGTTGATGTCGCCCGAGATCTCGCCATCGCTCAGGGCGTAAGCCTGGTTCGGGTCACCCGCCGACGTGGCGAACACGAGTCCCAACACATGCCCGCCGAGGTCCACCAGCGGACCGCCCGAGTTGCCCGGCCGCACCCGCGCCTGGAGGACGAGGATCTGTCTCGTCACGAGGTTGGCGTTGTAGATGTCGCGCCCTTCCGCCGGAACCTCGCCGTCGACGATGGCCGGAGCCGTCTGCTCGCCGCCTCCGCCCGGGTAGCCGATCACGGCTCCTTTCGTGCCGCGGTTGGCGGTTCCGAAGTTCAATGGCGTCCCCGTGTATCCCGGCACGTAGAGGACTGCGACGTCGCGCTCGGGATCGAAAAAGACGACGGTGGCATCAAGCAGGTCGCCGCCGGGGGACTGGATGGTATGCCCGCTCGTCCCAGAGACGACGTGTGCATTGGTGACGATGTAGCCGGGGCCGACCGGAAAACCGCTGCCTGTCACCATGCCGCCGCAGCCAAAGCCCGCCACCTTTACCACCGACTCCGCCGCGCGCTTGACCTCGACCGTGTCGACCGCGACGGGGATGGGCAGCGGCGCCGGCAACGAACCCGGCTCGAGGCCGGCGAAGACCGGCGAAAAATTGACGCCGGACAGGATTCCTTCGACGCTCGCGAGGAATGCAGGCGGCCGCGGAGCCGCATTGTCGAGAGTGTGCAGCACGACCGACCGCTGTATTTGCTGCGCGATCTCTGCGCTCGGCCCACGCGAAAAGCTCAGCCCGAGAAACCAGCACATCGTCAGCACCGCAACCACAGAAAGGGCCGCGCCGCCGATCGAGTCGGTGGCTGTGTGAACGCCGGCGCGCAGGATGCGGCGGCGGATCGGCTCGCCCGCGGCGAATCCGATGCTGGAGCCGAGGCTCCCGCCGATCACCAGTACCAGCGCCGCGCCCAGCGGCCGCGCACCGAGATTGTGGATCTCGAGGTAGTTGAGCACAGGGGTCGCGGCGGCAGCGCCCAGCAGGACTCCCGCGACCAAGCCCGCATACTGGGCGGCCGAGAGCCAAAAACCGCGCCGGTAGCCATTGGCGATCCCGATCAGCGTTGCGGCCAGGATCACCAGGTCTACGAGGTCAAACCCCATCAGCCTGTTAACACCCTAGCCCGTGGGAATCTTCACCCGCCGATTTGCCGATAATTGCAGGCGTGGTCTTACTTGTCGGCGAGTGGGTGCCCGCCTGGCTTGGTTTGAGCGCCACGTTCCTGGTCGCGGCGCTGGGGGTGGTCGGGCTCGGCTGGTGGGTCCTGCGCAAGGACAAGATGAACCGCGCGGCGCAGGAAGCTGAGCTCGCAGCGGAAACTCCGCCAGCAGAGGTCCACCACTAAAGAGGTAGATGACCTCCCGTTCGCGGGGAGGTGGGCGCGAAGCGCCGTAGGGAAAAAATCCCTTCTTGTCAGGCCGGTTGAGGTATGGGCTCTGGGTCGACGAACTCTCCCGAATCCCTGAGGTCGCGCAGCGGCATGAAGCTGCGAACCGGTGGCACGCGTTCGAAGTTGTAAGGAGGCGGCGGAGATGTCGTCGCCCACTCGAGGGTGTTGGCGCCCCATGGGTCGTTGCCCGCAATCTCCCCGCCGTGCCAGCTCCTGGCGATATTGATCAGGAAGAGGAGGACGGAGAAGGCAATCAGGAAAGATGAAACGGTGATGATCAGGTTTGTCGTGGCCCACGCCACGTTGGTATAGATCGCGATGCGGCGGGGCATGCCCTCGAGACCAAGAGTGTGCATGATCAGGAACGTCCCGTTGAAGCCGATGAACGTCGTCCAGAAGTGCCATTCCCCGAGCGTGCGATTCAGCTTGCGACCCGTGATCTTCGGGAACCAGTAATAGATGCCTGCGAAGATCGTGAACACGCTGCCGCCGAAGAGCACGTAGTGGAGATGGGCGACCACGTAGTAGGACTGGTGCAGCTGCGTGTCCACCGGGACTGACGCGAGATAGATGCCCGTGAGTCCGCCGATCAAGAACGTGGCCATGAATCCGAAGACGAACTTCATCGGCACCGTGAACTCGATCGAACCCCACCAGGCGGTGGCGATCCAGTTGAAGAACTTGATGCCTGTCGGTACCGCGATGAGCATCGTCATGAGCATGAAGAAGCCCTCGACGTAGGTGTTCATCCCGACGGTGAACATGTGGTGTGCCCACACGGTCATCGAGAGGAAGACGATCCCGAACAGGGCCATCACCATCGACATGTAACCGAAGATCGGCTTGCGCGCGAACACCGGGATGATCTCCGAGATCATGCCGAAACCGGGCAGGATCATGATGTAGACCTCGGGGTGCCCGAAGAACCAGAAGAGGTGCTGGTAAAGGACGGGCCGACCCTGCGTCGTGAAGAACTGCGTCCCGAACTGGCGGTCGAACTCGAGCAGGATCATCGCCGCGGCGAGCGGCGCACCCACCACGAGCAGCAGGATCGAGGTCGAGATCTGCGCCCACACGAACAGGGGCAGGCGCGTTAGCTTCATGCCCGGCGCGCGCAGGGCGACGATCGTGGTGAGGAAGTTGGTCGACGCCATGATCCCGCTGATCGCCCAGACGATGAGGCTCAAGGCCCAGAAGTCCACGCCGAGGCTATGCGATTGGTACGCCTTCTCGGTCAGCGGCGCATACCCGGTCCAGCCCGCGTCCAGCGCGCCGCCCGTGAAGAAGCCGCTGTAGTAAAGGATGATCGAGACCGGTACGAGCCAGAACCCGAGCAGGTTTACGCGAGGGAAGGCCATGTCTCGGGCGCCGATCATGATCGGGACCATGTAGTTGGCGATTCCGGTCAGGAAGATCGTGACGAAGAAGAAGATCATCGTCACTCCGTGCGCCGAGATCAGCTGGTTGTATGTCTCGGCGTCGACGATCTTGCCGTTGGGCTGAGCGAGCTGAAGCCGGATGACCAGGGCAAAGATGCCGCCGACCACGAAGCTCAACATGCCGGTGACCATGTACATGATCCCGATCAGCTTGTGATCGGTCGTCGTCAGCCAGATGCTGATCGGCTTGAAGAATGTGTCGTCGTATGCCTTGGGTCGAGGCAGGGGCGGCGGCATCGGCGGAATCGGGGGAGCGGGCAGGGGGGCTGTCGTGACTGCCATCTGATTTCTAATCCTAACTCGGGGTTGGTGAGGCTGACGGTGACGGCGAGGGGGACGGCTGAGGGGACGGCGCGTGCTGCTTGGCGAGCTGCGTCTGCATCCACTGGTCGTAGTCCGTCTGGTCCATCGCCTGCACGATGATCTGCATCGTGCTGTGGCCGGCGCCGCACAGCTCAGCGCACTCTCCGCGCCACTCGCCCACCTGGTTGATCTTCATCCAGGAGAAGTTGTCGTAACCCGGCACGGCGTCAGTCTTGCCTGAGATGGCGGGCACCCACCAGGAGTGGATGACATCAGTGCCTTGGAACCGCAGCTTGATCAGGGTGTTCACCGGGACCACGAACGGGGTCACGTCGCCCGCGAGCGTGCCCTCTTGGTCCACCACGACGCCGTTGTCATACGTGTAGATCCAACCGAACTGGTGCCCGCTGACGGTGACATTCATCTGCGCGTTGGCGACCGGCTGGAAATCCTTCTGCAGCGTGATGAAGCTCACCACCACGATGGCGAGGACGATCGCCAGCGGCACCAGCGTCCAGACGATCTCGAGGGTGGTGTTGCCGTGGATCTGCGGCGGCACGTAGCCGGCCGGCTGTCGGGAGCGGCGATAGCGGAGGACGACCCAGAGCAGCGCTCCTTCGACGCCGACGAAGATGATGATCGCCGGGATCGAGATCAGAAGGTATAAGTTGTAGATGTCCTGCCCGTTTGGCGAAACAGGAGTCGGGAAGATGGGGGAGATGCCCCCGATCCCGCCGCAGGAGCTGAGCGCCAGCGCGGCGGCCCCAAGGCCGATCGTCGTGAAAGTCGCGCGGGCGCGTGCTGCCACGGCGGTCAGTATATCGATGACCGGAACTGCGACCGGCGAGCCACCGCGGCGACCGGATAGAATCCGAAATCGACTGTGGCGGCATCGAAGCAGACTCGATACGTTGACGTGTCGAACCCCAGCCTGGTGGTCGAGTGCCCCCGCTGCGGTCTGATGACGGCCCGCTTCGTCGACCACTGCCGGAACTGCGGCTACAAGCTCTGGCCTTCGGGTGTCATGGCCTCGGCCGCGTTCAAAGCGTGGCGGGCGGTCGATCCCGAGCACCGCTCCGAGGTGTCCCGGTTCGACATGGACTATCCCATCCATATCGACGACACGATCGACTTCGACGCGCGGGCGCACGCGCTCGGCATTCACATCTCGCCGCCCAGCAACTGGCCCTTCGTCATCTGCTTTGGCCTGCTCTTCCTAGCGATGGCCGCGATCCCGTTCTCGTCCACCCCGCGCATCGTGCTGGCTGTGATCGGGGGACTCATCTTCCTGTGGGGAGTCGTCGGTTGGGTGGTGGTCGACGACAGCAAGATGTTCCCGACGGACGCTCCGGGGCCGGGGGTTCACCACTGATGGCGGTCGCCACGATGCGGCCCGAGATTCAGCCGGAGTACCCCGCGATCAAGCCGGGGATGATGGGGATGTACATCTTCCTGGCTTCCGAGGTGATGTTCTTCGGCAGCCTCTTCGCCGTCTACTTCTACCTGTACGGGTCGCACATCGTGTGGCCGCCGCCTCCACCCAGCAACGTCAGCGAGTTCTACGTCAACTGGTACCCGATCCCGGTCGTCAACACGATCGTGCTGTTCTCCAGCGCGTTCACGTGCCACTTCGGCGCCGATGCCCTGGCGCATGACAACCGGCGCCGGTTCTATGTCTTGTGGACCGCGACCATCCTGCTGGGACTCGCCTTCGAGTTCGGCCAGCTCTATGAGTTCATCTCGGCCTTCGGGCGCGGACTGAACCTGACCGCCAACAGCTTTTCCAGCGCATTCTTCATCATGACCGGCTTCCATGGGGCTCACGTTCTCGGGGGCCTCGTCTTGCTGACCTTGATCCTCTACCGAGCCACCCGGGGCCAGTTCTCGTCGCAGCATCATGTCGGCGTCGCGGCGGTGACGCTCTACTGGCACTTCGTGGATGTGGTCTGGTTCTTCCTGTTCACCATCCTCTATGTCGGAGTCGCGCTGTTCCGATGAAAGCCCTGGCCGCGGGCGTCGCGGCGGTGGCCCTACTCCTCGCTGGATGCGGAGGCGGCAGTGCCTCCGGCCAGCCGACCGGGTCGATCAAAGTGACGCTGACCGAGTTCAAATTCGATCCCTCAACGATCAGCGCGCCGAGCGGCAAGGTGGTGTTCTACCTGGTCAACGGCGGTACCACGTCGCACGACATGATCATTCGGGACAGCTCCAACAACCGGGTCGACGGGAGCGAGCTGATCTCAGCGGGGGACACGTTCATATTCACCGTCAACAACATCCCGGCAGGGACCTACACATATTTCTGCGACCAACCGGGCCATGAGGCGTCGGGCATGAAAGGGACGCTCACGATCACTTAGCAAGTCTGTTTCCCCTCTCCCGCGGGGGAGGGTGGCCCTACCGCAGGGCACGGGTGAGAGGACCGAGCTCTTCTTCTACGTCGGGGTTGCGGTCGGACTCCCGGAAGGCGTCGGCGACGGCGACGGGCTGGGTGACGCTGGAGGAGTCGGCGACGGGCTCGGTCCGGGCGCCGTGCTCAGCACCTCGACATCAAAGGTCAGCGTGGCGTTGGGCGGGATGATCACCGCGCCCGTGTTGGGATCGGTCTGTCCTGCGCTCCCGTAGCCAAGGGCGCCCGGGATGATGAGCTTTCGCTTGCCGCCTACCTTCATCCCTGGTATTCCCTCATCCCAACCGGGAACCACCTGGCCAACTCCGATCTGCACGGCGAAGGGGGTGCGACCGGGGTCGCGGCTGCTGTCGAACACCGTTGCGGCGTCGAGCCAGCCGGTGTACTGGACGGTGATGTTGTCGCCGCTCTTCACAACGGTGCCGGTACCGACTATGAGGTCGATGTACTTCAGCCCGTCGGGGTAGGTGACGACCGGCAGCCCGGCGCCGTCGTTGAAGTTGTCCGTCCCCGGCAAGGGGCTGACCGCGGACGTCGGACCCGGGCTTTCGTTTGCGATGGGTCCGGTACTCGCGTAGGGATCGGAGTAGCCGCACGCCGTGATCGCGACCGCGACCAGCGGGATGACGGCGAACCAGAGTCGCTTCACGATGCTGTGATGTCGATCGAGCTCATGGTGTCGCCGACCTGGATCTTGTCGAGCACGTCCATCCCCGATGTCACCTGGCCGAAATGGTTGTAGACACCGCTCGTCTCGAGGAACGGGGCGTCGCCGATCGTGATGAAGAACTGCGAGCCGCTCACCCCGGCCTGGCTCGAAGCCATGCCGGCCGTGCCGCGTGGCCACTTAGAGGGGTTGTTCTCGTTGGGCAGCTTGTAGGCCGGGCCGCCGGTCCCGTCGCCGGACGGGTCGCCGCCCTGGACCACGAAGCCGGGGACGACGCGGTGAAATGTCAGGCCGTCGTAGAAGTGGTTTTGCGACAGGTACACGAAGTTGTTGACCGTCTGAGGCGCGATCTTCGGGTCGACGAAGGCGATCACGAAGTCGCCGCGCGTGGTGTGCACGGTGGCCGTGTACTGCTTGCTCGGGTCGATCACGGTGGGCGGGGGCGTGGGGCGTTGTTCCATGCAGGTGACGATCTCATTGTCGCAGCCCGGGGCGAACGAGGTCGCGGCCGGCGTGCCTCCTCCGGCATCGCACGCGGAGACCGCGAGCAACACAAGCGCGGCACCAAGAATCCGCCTCACCCGCGAGACTCTACGAGATCAGCGGACCGGTTCGCGAGCCCCGAACGCAATCAGCACCGCCAGCGCGACGGCCAGACCGGCGACCATGATCAGGGCGGCGGAGACGCTCGCCGTCGCGGCCACAACCCCCCCAAGGGCCGGTCCGATGGCGAACCCGAGCGCAACCGAGCTGGCGTTGGCCCCGAAGACGGTGCTCTGGGCCTCTGGCGGCGTCTCGAGCCCGATCATGCTCGCGGTCGCGGGAATGACCACGCCGCTGAACAGGCCATTGAGCGCCACTCCGCCGACTACAACAGCCACCCAGGGCGCTAGCCCGATGAGCGACACGGCCACCGCGACCATCACCGCGGCGACAGCCGTCGTCCGCACGTAGCCCAACCGGCGCGTCACCAGGGTGTAGAAGACCGCGGCGCCGCTGCTCGCGACGCCCGCGAGTCCGTAGGCGACGCCCGTGACCGCCGACACCCCGGTGCTCAACATCTCCAGCAAGCGCAGCACCACGAGCTGCTGGGTCGCGGAGTTGCACACGTTGATCAGGCCCTGCGCTCCGATGAGCACGCTCAAGGCGCGGACTGCTCCCGGGCGCTGCTTGATGAGGTCCAGGGTCCCGACCTGCGGGCCGACGCGAGGCCGGCGGGGGCTCTCACGCACGATCAAGAGCACCGGAATCAGCGAAAGAAGCAGCAGGACGCCGCCGCCCAGAAAGACGAGGCGCAGACCGAACACGGCTCCTGCCAGGCCGCCGATGACGGGGCCGATCGCGCCGCCGAGCGCAACCGCCGAGGTCACCACCCCGAGCGCCCAGCCCACGCGGTTGCGCGGCGTCTCGACCGCCACGAGCGCTGTCGCCGCGGCCACCGTTCCGCTGGTTGCGCCCTGCAGAAACCGCAAGACCAGGAGCTGTGTCGGCGACTGGACGAAAAAGATGAGGCCGACGGTGATGGCGCCCCCGACCATCGAGCGCAGCAGCATCGGCTTGCGGCCGAACCGGTCTCCCATCACGCCCCAGATGGGGCTTGCGATCGCCATCGAAAGCCCGGACATGCTGGCGATCGCCGCGGTCCAGAGGTCCAGCTCGCCGCCTTGGGGAACACCCAGGTCTTTGGAGATGAAGATCGAGAGGAACGGGAAAGCGAAGCTGAAACCGAAGATCGCCGTGAACTCGGCAAACCACAGCGCGGCGAGGTTGCGCCGCCAGTCGATCCCCCCAGGGCCGGCGGGAGGGGTGGTCGCGCGCGGATCGGTGCTCAGTGGCTGGCGCTCAAAAGCTCGACGATGTAGTCGGACGTAATCGGCAGCCGGTCGACGACGGCCGCTGGATTGCGCTTGCGCAGCGCGTCTTCGACGGCGTTGGAGATGGCGGCGGGGACGGGGATGGTCCCGCTTTCGCCGGCGCCTTTGAAGCCTTCGGGGTTGGCGTCGGTCGGCGTCTCGCTGCTGATCAGATTCAGGGTGACGCGCATCTCGCCGGTGCTGACGATCGTGTAGTCGAGAAAGCTCGCGGTCCGGAATAAGCCGTCGGTGTCGTAGATGGCCGCCTCATAGAGCGCATAGCCGAGGCCATGGGCGAATCCACCGTGCAGCTGGCCTTCGAGGGTCAGCGGGTTGATCGCCTTGCCGGTGTCGTGGACGATCACGTACTTCAAGACCTCGACCTGGCCGGTCTCGGGATCGACCGCGACCACCGCGGCGTGGCAACCGCTCGAGAAGGCGAGGGGTCGATCCGGATCGAAGCTCTCCAGAACTTCGAGCCCCTCGTCCGGCAACACGTCTGTCGCGGGCACCTGTCTCGCTGGTGCGCCGCGCACGCCGATCACGCCGTCTTCGAGCACGAGGTCGTGCACGTCAGCTTCGAGCACATCGCCGGCGTGTTCGAGGATCGCCTTGCGCATCGCGGTCGCCGCCTTCGCCGCCGCATTGCCGACCTGCACCGCGCTCCGGCTGCCGGCTGTCAGGAGCGCGAAGGGGACGTGCTGTGTGTCGGCCGCCGTGACTCGGATTTTGTCGAGCGGCCAGCCCAGCCTTTCGGCAGTGACCAGTGCGACCATCGTTTCGTGGCCCTGCCCCTGCGGCGTCGACCCGACGTAGACGTGGGCGATGCCGTCGCTGGAGACGTGGATCTTGGCCGGCTCACCGCGTCCGAATCCCGTCGACTCCACGCAGCAAGCCACCCCGAATCCAACGAGGCGGCCGTGTGCCCGCACGCGAGCCGGATGCGGGCCTAGCTTCTCGACCGCCAGCTCGAGCAGTCGAGGATAGTTGCCTCCGTCGTAGACGTAGCCTCGGCGCCCCGCGGGAAAACCGGTCGTATACGGGATCTGCTCCGGTTGGACCAGATTGCGCCGCCGCAGCTCGACCGGGTCCAGGTCGAGGGCCCGCGCCAGCCGGTCCATGACTCGCTCCATTGCGTAGTTGCCGAGGGGCCGGCCCCCGCCGCGGATGAACCCGCTCGGCACGGCGTTCGTATAGACGAGCTGGTAGTCGATCTCCATCGCCGGCAGCACGTACGCCGAGATCATGTGGGCGATGATGATGTCGGGCTGCCCGGTGCCTGAGGCCGCGTAGGCGCCTACATCGTGGATCAACCGGCCCCGCAAGCCGCGCAGCTTGCCGCCCCGGTCCGCCGCAAGCTCCACTTCGATCACGGATCCGTGTCCCTGCGCGGTCGTCGCGCCGTCCTCGCTGCGAGACGCGACCCAGCGCACTGGTCGCTTCAAGCGCCACGCGCCGAGCGCGGTGAGCACCTCCTCGGGGAAAACGCTTCCTTTGGCGCCGAAGCCTCCGCCGACATCCTCAGCGAGGACCCGGACCTTCGCTTCGTCGATGCCCAGGGTGGAGGCCACCGCGTGCTTGACCCCAAACACGTTCTGCGTCGAGGTCCAGACCTTGATCCCGCCTGTCTCAGGGTCAGGGGTCGCGGTGACCGAGCGCGGTTCCATGGCGGCTCCGGCGACACGCGCTGTGGTGAGACGGAGCTTGGCCGTGACGCTGTCTGAGGCGAATGCGGATTTGATGTCGCCGTAAGCGATCGTCGCCGCCTGCGCGATGTTCGACTTCATGTCGGCGTGCACGGTCGGCGCACCGTCGACGCCGGCGGTCACGACGTCGCCGACGCCTGGAAGCGGGTCGAGTTCGGGGGAGACTTGCTCGGCGGCGTCATTCGCCTGGTACGAGGACTCGGCGACCACCATCGCGTAGGACTCGCCGATGTAGTTGACCTCGTCGCGATTCAGGATCGGCCGCCCCCGGTGCTCCACACCCACCGCGCTGGACTCGCCGAGGCCTGTCACCACCTCAGGCAGGTCATCTGCCGTCCAGACTGCGATGACCCCTGGCATTGCCTGCGCCCCCGACCTGTCGATGGCCCTGATCCGGGCATGCGGCAGCGTCGACCGGCAGAAGACGGCGTGCAGCATGCCGTCGAGCTTGATGTCGCCGGCGTAGCGCCCTGCTCCCGTGACGAGGCGTTCGTCCTCGATTCGGCGCGTACGCCGGCCGATGTAGGGAGGCACGGCAACTACAATAATTCGTCACCCGGCAGCCCATTCCGAAAGCCCGGATGAACGCGGGCGGCTAGCTCAGTTGGAAGAGCGCCAGCTTGACATGCTGGAGGTCGGGGGTTCGAAACCCTCGCCGCCCACCAGATCGGGATGTTTGGCGGCTGCCGATCAACCCCGCCCGGCGAGATTCGTCAGCCTGCTCCGCGACCTCTACTGGCACCTCAACCGCAACCCATAGCGAACCGCTTCGACGACCTCGATCAGGTCGCAGAACCTCGGCTTCGGCGTCCGCCACCTGGCGGCGCAAAAGGGTCGACCACATCCACTTCTACGAACCGGCGGAGCCCGATGTCGCGGCTGTAGATCCGCCGTACGCCGTGCTGCCTCATCAGCGCGATGAGGTGGGTGTCGGGCACGTCGTTTCCGCGTGCCAGGTCGCGGCTCGTTTGACGGAACAGCTCCCAGAATCCGTCCGCCTCGCCTGGTGTGCGCACGTGCGGCCGCTGGAGAAGGGCTTCGGCGTTGGCGGTCGCTTCGCGTGCGGTAAGGGGCTTCTGGAGGATCGCGGGGTGCGTAACGATGCGAAGGTAACCCAGTACCACCGGCCAGAATAAATACAGAAGGTCGGGTCCATCCGCCAGGCGCGTAACCAACTCGATGGCTTGCGCGTGGACGGGATCTCTCTGATTGCTTGCGTAGACGAGGACGTTGGCGTCGACGGTTGCGCTCATCTGCGCGCGTCGAGCAGGGCCCTCACCGCCTCCTTGTCTTCAAGGTCGACCAAGGGCCGTCCCAAATCCTTGGCGATCCACGCCAGGCTACCGGGATCCCGCGGACGTCCGTCCTTCTCCCTGAGAGACGCGGCCAGCAGCTCGGATGCGAGCTGGCCCATGCTCTTGCCGGCGCCCTTGCTGCGGCGCTTGAGCTCCTTCGCGACCGTCGGGTCCAGATCGATGGTGGTGCGCATGATGCGTGATGCTAGCACGACGCGCATCAGATGAAGTAGCCCAGGCGTTCGGCGGATCCCAGTCCCGCGGCCAGAGCTCACTGAGTACCTTCGGGGGGTAGTATGGTGAGTATGGCGAAAGTTAAGGTCACGATCACTCTTGACCGTAGTAAGGCAAACGACGCGCGCGCCTTAGTTGGGGCGTCCTCGACCTCGGAGGTCATCGACATCGCGCTCGAGCGGCTGATTCGGGCAGCACGCAAGAGCAAGGACGTGGCCGCCTACAGGCGACTCCCACCCACGAAACAGGAGAATGATCTCGCCCTTGTCGGGGACGCGGGCGCCCTGGCCGACGAGACGGACTGGGAAAGCCTGTACGAGGACGCCGAGGGGTGACGACGGCCTCGATCCGTCGCGGCGACGTCTGGCTTGCCCGGTTGGACAAGATCCGACCACTCGTTGTTCTGACTCGAGACCCGCTCGCGTCAATCCTCAATGCCGTGATAGGAGCGCCGATCACTTCGACCGTTCGCAACCTGTCCACGGAGGTTGCGGTTGGGCCGGGCGACGGCGTTCGCGTCCGCTCGGTCGCTAATCTGGACAACGTGCAGTTGGTCGCTCGATCGCGACTCGTGCGTCGAGTGGGCAGAGTCAAGCCGACCACCATGCAGGCTATATGCGATGCGCTGGCAACCGCGGTGGATTGCGGTTAATAGCCTCCCGAACCCTGGGCGACCCCGACCTCGGTCGGCAGGTTCGGGGGAGTAGCCCAAGCGGACGCTACTCGAACCGCCTCGACGACCTCGACCTGCTCAGATGTCGGGAGCTACGATCCAGGCGAAGTTTGCCAGCCTCTGACGCAGCGTCGAATCGGCAGTGACCAGAGTCCCGTGGGCCCGCTCCGCGACCGCTACGTAGATCATGTCGTAGATCGGATGGTTGTCATAGCGCCGTGAAAGCTCCCAGGCTCGGTCCATGTGAGTGGCATCATCGGCGAGATTGAAGGGCAGCCGGATCAGCTGGTAGTAAGCGATGTGGGCCGCGGCGCCTGTCCACTTCGATCGCTTTACCCCCTCAGCAACGCGTTGTCACATTCCGAAAGCAGCAAGCGCGGGGCGATGAGCTCCATGCCTTCCTTGGACAGTCGCCGCAATGTTCTGACGGCGAGTGCGGACATGCTGACAGTGGGCGCCACGATGTCCACGACGACGCTTGCATCGAGAACGGCCACCGCAGCCACGGGATCAGGACCGCTCGCGGCGGTCGTCAAGGACGAGATCCGAAGCCGACTGTTCTGAGGCCCCGCGCTTGAGTCCGGATCGCTGCAGTTCTGCGAGCCACTCTTCGATGGTCCGGGTCTCGCCGATACCCGCAGAGCTCATCACTTCGTGGAGTTGCGCGCGTCCAATCAGCAGCTTGTTCCCACGCTTATGGGCTTCGAGTCGGCCTGACCAGACCCAGCGTCTGATCGTCTCTGGGGAGCGGCCGGCTAGGGCGGCCGCCTGGAGGACGTCGATTTCTTCGGATCGAGAGCTGGCCACGGCTCAACCCTACCGCGCCCTGAAAGCGTGTTGTAGAAGTAGCCCCAGCGGGATTCGAACCCGCGATCTCAGCCTTGAAAGGGCCGCGTCCTAGTCCACTAGACGATGGGGCCTAGCTAGGTACTCTAATTACCGCCGTTGCCCGTAAGTCTCGGAAGACCACCAGGCGAACGTCAAAAGCGGGCGTAGCACAATGGTAGTGCGGCAGCCTTCCAAGCTGTTTACGTGGGTTCGATTCCCATCGCCCGCTCCATCGCTCGTTCCATTCATCTAGCGGGCCGCCTGCTTGCTCCGGTGACGTCCGATCGTGAAAGGCAGGTCCAGGATCGCGAACAGGACGAGCGCGAGAGCGGCCGCCCCGACGATGTACCACGGCCACGGACCCAGTAAATCCAGCAGGCTGTGCGCGCCCGGCGTGTAACGCAGGTACATGTAGTTGCCATCGCTCAGAAAATTGATGCCCGCGTCGAGCACCATCAGGACGAAGGTGAGGCCGAAGACTCGAACCACGGCTCCAGGACGTGGCGAGATCTTGAGCCCGATGACCAGGAAAAGCGCTGCCGCCACGATCGCTCCATGCGCGATGAAGTACTGCATGAAGCCGAAGCTCGGAAAGTGGTCCGAGAGGTCGGGCGTGATGAGGCCGTTCGCCGTACCGGCAAGACCCCAGAAATAGGTGAGCTCGACCAGTAGCGGGTGGCGGAACCAGAGCGCTCCTGCCGACACGAACGCAGCCACATCGCAAAGTTGAAACGGCAGCGCGTAGCTGGCGGAATACGTGCCGTGGCCGGCCAGCCACACCCACCATGAGGCCTCGTTCGCAACGATGACCACCGCCAGGACCCGGCCCGCGACCACCGTCCATGAGCCCGGCCGCAGGCGCGCTGCGACGATCAGGGTCGCGATCACAGCGGCAATCACCGCCAGCGTCACGAGGTGCTCGACCCCGAGCAATTTCGCCATCGGCACCAGTTTCGCCTGGAGTTCGCCTTACGTCAGCATCAAATGGAGTCAGCCCAGTTTCGCTTCGCGAGCGGCTCGAAAACTCACACCCGACTCCAAGCCCCCTGTGAATTGCCAGCGGACGATTGGGGCATGAACAAGACTCGCGGCCTCATATTCGGATCCGTGGTGGTCGGCTCGATGATCTTCGGCGGGGTCCTGAGCGCCACCGTATTCGCCAATTCGGGATCGCAGTTCAACGTCAACGCCGCGTCATCGGCCGCCTCGCCGTCGCCAGGCCCCTTCAAGTCGAATGAGACGGGCGCGCACGAAAAAGGTGAGAGCGCGGCCCAGGAGACCGCGGAGAACAACGGCACGTTCCGCCCCGGCGGCCCGGGCGGCCCGGGGGCCCGGGGGGCCCGGGGGGCCCGGGGGCCGGCCCGTCGAACGAGACGCCCGCCCATGAAGCAACCGAGTCAGCGGCACGCGAGGCCGCAGAGAAGACCTAACCGCAGAAAATAGGTCTCGTGCCAAGCGGGACGGGAACCAAGATTCGGGTCTACCTGGAGGTCGGCGGCAAGCGCACCTTTGCGAGCGCCGCCGACTGGCCGGGTTGGTGCCGTTCCGGCAAAGATGAGAGCGCCGCCATGGATGTCCTCGCCGCGTACGCGCCTCGATATGCAGCCGCCGCAAAGCTCGCCAAAGCTCAGCTGCCGGCCGGCGCGCTCACGTTCGAGGTCGTCCAGCGAATGCCCGGCAACGGCACCACTGATTTCGGCGCGCCCGGCATCCCCGCCAAGGACGAATCGAAGCCGCCGACCGCGCAGCAGGCAGCACGGCTGCGGGATCTCCTCGACGCCTGCTGGGCGTACCTCGACCAGGTCGTCGCCAAGGCGCCGGCCGAGCTGCGCAAAGGACCGCGAGGCGGCGGACGGGATCGCGACAAGATGTTCGAGCACGTCCTCGGAGCCGAGACTGAGTACGCGAAGGCAATCGGGGTCCGGCTCAAGCAACCCGACGGCATGAACAAAGCCGCTGTGCGCGCCTTTCGCAACGGCATCCGCGACGGCGTGGCCAAACCGAACCCAGACACAAAATGGCCGGTCGCGTACATGGTGCGGCGGACCGCGTGGCACGCGCTCGACCACGCGTGGGAGATCGAGGACCGCAGCAAGCCTTAACCCCGTCGGTCTAAATTGGGTCGCTGATGGACAACAAACCAGGTCTTTTGGTCGTGATGGCTCACCCCGACGACGAGTCGATGGGCTGCGGCGGGTTGATCTTGCGACACACGCGCGCCGGAATCCCTGTCCACCTCATCTGCGCGACGCGCGGCGAGGCGGGCTGGACCGGCAAGCCGCTCGGCGCCAGGCAGGAGGATCTCGCCGAAATCCGAACCCACGAGCTCGAGGAGGCTGCGGCCGCGCTCGCCATCAGCGGCGTCGAGCTGTGGGACTACCCCGACGGCGGCGTGGACAAGGTCGACCCGCAGCTGATCACCCAGCGGATCTGGGAGCAGATCACCAAGCTGCGCCCAAAGGCGGTCGTTGGTTGGGGACCGGATGGCGCGTACGGGCACCCGGACCACATCGCCGTGGGCGCTTCGACTGACATCGCCGTGACGTCGATGGCGGAGGGGGATCGCCCCGCGCTGTATCACATCGCGATCGATCAGCAGGCCGCCGACTTCTACAAAGAAGCCGCACGGCTCGCCGGCGACGGCAGGCCGCTGCCGCTGCTCGTGAAAGACCATGTCGACCTAGCCATCGACCTCGACTCCGACGAGGTGATGATGAAGCTGCGCGCGATCGACTGCCATCGAAGCCAGCTCGAAGACTGGCGCATCAGCATTCGCGACCATCCCAGGCTGATGCAAGAGGGATACGGACACGAGCCTTACCTGGCCATCGCCTCGCGCACTCCGGCCCTGGCGTCAAACGGCTTGCTGGGCGAGTTCGCGGGCTAGAGGTCCGCTGCCAACCCACAGCGCAGCTTCTACGTTCGAGGACCTGGCACTTGTATTTAGTTGCCTGGCAAAACTCAACACTCGCGTCGGCGAAATGCAGCCGTCGTGGGCTAACCTTTAGCGCCTGACTCCGGCCTGCGTTGGGCCTATTCAAGTCGGGGGTGATTAGATCTGATGGACGTGCAAGAAGCAGTGGCAGAAAGCACATCGGTGGCTTCTGCCGAGGACAATGGCGACGCCAGACGGGGCGGCCAGCGCAAATTCACGATGGGGCCGAACGACAGCCTCGAGGGCAAGCTGGTCTACGAAGGCGATGTACACGTAGACGGCCGTGCCGAAGGTGAGTTCAAGGTCAGCGGAAACCTAGACGTGGCACAGGGCGCGACGGCCCGGATTTCGATCGAGGCGGCGAACGTGACGGTGAAGGGCCAGGTCGAAGGCTCGGTCAACGTTCACGACAAGCTCACGCTGGGCAAGAACGCCAAGCTCAGCGGGGACATCGTCGTCCGCAGGCTTCAGATCGAGGACGGAGCCAGCCTCAATGGCCACGTTCGAATGGGAGACATTGAGCAGCACGGCTCCGGCGGCTAGAAACCGCACCCCCGCACCGGCGGGAAATGGGTCCGACGGCGCCCAGAGCTCGATTGTCCTTGGTCCGCGTGACCGGCTGGTCGGACAGCTCTACGTAGAGGGAGACGTTCGGGTCGCTGGCACTGTCGAGGGCGGCCTCGAGGTTACAGGCAGTGTCGAGATCGACGATGGCGGCCGCGTCACGGGGCCGGTCACGGCGCAGGACCGCCTGGTCGTCGGCCGGTCCGGCTCCCTCGTTGGAGACGTGCGCGTGGCGCGCCTGGTGGTCCAGGACGGCGCGACGTTCAGCGGCAAGGTATCGATGGGCAAGCAGGTCGAGGCGCCTCCGAAGCCTGTCGAGCCACCAGTCGCGGTCCCGGAACCGGTCAAGGCCGAAGCGCCGGTCAAAGCGGAAGTGCCCGCCACCGTTGCCGAGCCTGTCAAAGCGCCGGTACCCGTCAAGACGCCGCAGCCTCTCAAAGGGCAGCGAAACCCACAGCAGTTCCAATCGCCGAAGCCGCCTGACCGAAAGGGCAAGCGCCGCTAGCGGGCGCGGCCTCAGCGCTTTTTGGTAGCCGTCTTCTTGGCTGCCTTGGGTTTGGCCGCCTTGGCCGGCATCGCCCGCGTGTGGGCGAGCGCCTGCTTGATCAGGGCGACCGCCGGCGCCGGCTTCGCGCGCCAGTCTCCCGGCACGATCACGTAGCCACCCATCTTGTGCCCAGCCATGGGTTCGAAGTCCCTGCCGCCCTGCTTCTTCACGGACGCGATCTCGGCGTCCGGGAGCCGCACCAACAGCTCCTCGCCGAAGATCCCGCAGAACATGTTGCCGTTGACGAAAGCTGAGAGCTGGCCGAACATCGGTCTCAGCGTCACCGCGGGTTCGTCGGGCACGAGCCTGCTGAACGCGGCCTTTGCCTCCTCGCTTGGTTTGGGCATCGAGCCCGGCGCCATGCGTCCCATCGCGAAGATTCTCCTCCTCCTCGAGGATGAGGCCAAAGATCGATCTTCCGGCTGACGACGACGCGATTGCCGAAACCTAACGTGACGGTCATGGAAAACACCACGATCGTCGAGACCCACAGTCTCACAAAGCGATATGGAAGCGGAGTTCTCGCCGTCAACTCCGTCGACATGAGCGTGCGACGTGGCGAGGTCTACGGCTTTCTCGGCCCCAACGGGGCTGGAAAGACCACGACCTTGCGCATGCTCGTCGGCCTGATCCGGCCGACCACAGGCACGGCAACCGTCGCCGGCCACACGCCGGGCAGTCCCTCCGGACTCGCGCGCATCGGCGCGCTCATCGAGTCGCCGGGCTTTTATCCATACCTGTCGGGCCGCGAGAACCTCATGGTCGTCGCGGACATGGCGAGCGTGGGCAAGAAACGGGTCGACGAGGTGCTCGACATGGTCGAGCTCACCTCTCGTGGCGGCCGGAAGTTCGGGACCTACTCGACCGGCATGAAGCAGCGGCTCGGCGTCGCGGGCGCGCTGCTCAAAGACCCGGATCTGCTCATCCTCGATGAGCCGACCAGCGGATTGGACCCGCAGGGCATGGCCGAGATGCGCAAGCTGATCAAGGACATCGGCCAGGGCGACCGCACCGTGCTTCTGTCGAGTCATTTGCTCGGCGAGGTGGAGGCGATCTGCGACCGGGTCGGAGTCATCAGCAACGGACGGCTCGTCACGCAATCGACGGTCCAGGACCTGCTTGGCGAAGAGGGAGTGCTGGTGCGTGCTCAGCCCACCGATGCGGCGCAGGACATGCTGACCAGGATGTTTGGACCTGAGGCGGTCAGCCGGCGGGACGGCGCGATCCACCTGAAGACCGATCCGGGCAAGAGCCTGGAGATCAACCGGCAGCTCACGGCAGCCGGCATCGGGGTCAGCGAGCTCCGCCCATTCGAAAGATCGCTGGAGGAAGTCTTCTTCCAGCTCACAGGAGAGAAGCAAGGATCATGATCGCAACCATCAGAGCGGAATGGCGCAAAAATCGCTTCCGGCCGGCATTCCTCGTGTCGTCAGGCGTGATCGCGGGCATCACCCTGCTCATCTACGGAGTCAGCTGGTACCAGGCGCTCCACCCGGGAACCGGGGACAGGCGCGGCCTCGCGTCGATCGCGACGCTGTACCCGGACCAGTTCGTCAATGCCGTCATGGGAGCGGGCTTCCCGCTCGGAGCGGCGATCGCGATCGTGCTCGGCGCACTGATCGCGGGGTCGGAGTACTCGTGGGGCACGATGAAGACCACCCTGACACAAGGGCCTGGACGTCTCACCACCTGGTTCGGCCGCGTGGTCGCGTTCGAGGCCTGGATGGGCATCCTGACCCTGGTCCTGTTCGTGGTGGGGGCCGCTTCCAGCGTAGTCGTGGCTTCGTTCCAGGGCCACCCGATCGCCTGGCCGGCCGCCGTCGATATCGCTAAGGGACTCGGCGCGATGTGGCTGGTCTTCGCGGTGAACGGGGCGATCGGCCTCGCTCTCGGCGTGGTGATAAGGCACTCTGCGGCGGCGCTCGGCGTCGGCCTGATCTACGTTCTGGCGGTCGAGGTTCTGCTGGTGCGATTCGTCGACAGCCTCAACAACGGCGCCTACCAGTGGGTCGGAAACCTGTTCGTCAACCAGAATGCAACGGCGCTCACCCAGAGCTTCCACTCGCCGGCCTTTGGCCCGAGCGTCGCGCCCTCGATCGGTGCTGAGCAGGCCGTGCTGGTCCTCTTCGCCTACTTCGCGGGGCTGATCATCATCGCGGCGGCCCTGATCCGGCAGAGGGACGTCACATAAGCCTCAACCGTCCTCGCCCACCCCTGAGCGGCCGGCCGTGGTCATGGATCACAGGCCGGCCGCGGCTTTCCGACGCGCTCGTAGTCGCGTTCAACCTCGTCTTCGGGACCGTCGCCCTGATCGGAATCTACATCCAGGGCACCTTCCACGGTCGCGGCGCATTCGTGTGGTTCGCCGGTGCCTTGGTTCTGCTCGAGGCGTTGCCGCTGTGGTGGAGGCGCCGCTTTCCCGTCGCGGTGCTGGCGATCGTCGTGTGCGCGGAAGTCGCCAGATGGGCGTTGCAGCTTTCCAACGAACCGTCGGGCGCGGGCCTGGTCTTCGCGGTGTACGCGGTTTCGGTCTACGGCCGGACGCGCGAGCGATTGGTGGTCGCGGCTCTGGCCATCGCGATCATCGCCCTTGCGATCACCTTGCTCGTACTAGGCCAGTTTCCTGTCAGCCGGACGCTGATTCCTGCCGGTTCTACGTCGCTGGTGGCCTGGGTGATCGGCGACTACATGCGATCGCGCCGCCAGTTCTTCGTCGAGCTCGTGTCACGCAACCAAGCGGCACGTGAACTGGCGGCTGAAGAGGAGCGGCTGCGCATCGCGCGCGAGCTGCACGATGTGGTGGCGCACAACGTCAGCGTCATCGCGATCCAGGCGGGTGCGGCTCGAGTGTCGGGCAACTCGAGCCCGCAGGCGCTGCAGCTGATCGAGACCACTGCCCGCGACACGCTTGCCGAGCTGAACCGCCTGCTCGGAGTGCTGCGCAAACAAGCCGGCGCTCCGCTCGCCCCACAGCCAGGGCTCGACCAGGTCGATGCGCTCCTCAAGGCTGCTCGCGACGCGGGCCTCGAAGCCACGCTCAAGGTCAGCGGCGACAAAAGAGAGCTCGCCGCCGCGGTGGACCTGTCCGCATACCGCATCGTCCAGGAGGCGATCACAAACGTCCTCAAGCACGCCAACGCGAGCCGCGTCGAGGTGATGCTCGACTACCAAAGGGAGGCGCTCACGTTGACCATCAGCGACAACGGCAGCGGTGCGACGGCAGCGGTCGGAGCCTCGACCGGACATGGCCTCATCGGCATGCGCGAACGCACCGAGGTGTTTGGCGGCGAGCTCGCCACCGACTCTTCGTCGCTGGGCGGTTTCACGGTTCGGGCAAGGCTCCCGATCTCATGACGATCCGGGTCGCCCTCGCCGACGACCAGGCGCTCGTGCGGGCAGGATTCCGGATGATCGTGGAGTCGCGGCCCGGCATGGAGGTGGTCGGTGAGGCCGCCGACGGGCAGGAGGCGATTGAGCTGGTGCGCCGCGAACGCCCGGACGTGATGCTGATGGACATCCGGATGCCGCGAGTCGACGGCATCGAGGCGACGCGGCAGGTCGCCGGTGCGACGCGAGTGGTGATCCTGACCACGTACGAGCTCGACGAGTACGTCTTCGATGCGCTCGCAGCGGGCGCTTCGGGCTTTCTGCTCAAGGCCGCGCCTCCAGAGCAACTGATCAACGCGATCGAGGTGGTCGCCGCCGGCAACGCGCTGCTCGACCCCTCGGTGACCAAGCGGCTGATCGCGGAATTCGCCAAGCGTCCCGAGCTGGCCCGCAAGCGACCGAAAGAGCTAGGCACGCTCACCGAGCGCGAGCAAGAGGTGCTGCTCGAGATCGCGCGAGGTTTCACCAACGCAGAGATCGCTGGACGCCTTCACGTCAGCGAGACGACCGTGAAGACGCACGTCGCTCACGTCCTAGACAAGCTGGGCCTCCGCGATCGCGTGCAGGCCGTGATCGTCGCCTACGAGGCGGGACTCGTCGGGTCTATCTGACAGAGGCGCCCGCCTCTGTAACCTAGCGGCGGGAATGTCGATCTCCACCGAAGAGCGGCGCATCGTGACCGTGCTGTTCGCCGACATGGCCGGCTCGACCGCGCTCGGCGAGGAGCTCGACCCCGAGGAGATGCGCCGCCTGCTGGCGCGCTACTACGCCATCGCGCGCGAAATCGTCACGCAACACGGCGGCACCGTCGAGAAGTTCATCGGCGACGCGGTCATGGCGGGGTTCGGCCTTCCGACGGCTCACGGGGACGACCCCGACCGCGCCGTCGCTGCAGCGCTCGCAATGCGCGATCGCATTCGCGGCGATGAGCGGCTCAGCGGGCGGCTGGCATCCTGAAGAAGCTCGGCGACCTCAACTATGGAGACCGGTTCGCCACGCGGATTTAGCTCAGTAGCTGAGGACGCAACCGCCGGCCCGGCTGTTGAAGGCGTTGCTCCACAGCGATTGGACTGCAAAGCTGTTGCTGCCCAGCGAGATGTTGGCCGCGGCACCCTGCCCGGAGCTGATCCAGGCGCACTTGTCTCCGTTCTCTGCGCCGCTTCCATCGAGCCAGCCGCCGCTGGGGAAGGGATCGGTGACCGTCTCGCCGTACTCGTGTCCCCCGACGATCGAGAACCCGTCGAAGTAGCCGTTGCCGAACGCGTTGTCGGTCGGATTGACGAAGTTCATTCCGCACGAGGTTGCGGCATCGGGCTGGTAGGGCATGTAGGAGAACGCAACGGAGCCAGAAGATGACCTCGTCGAGCTGTGATAGGCGCAGTAGGTGGTCTTGAAGCCGTTGGTGGAGTGGCCGCTCGGCGTGAACACCATGTAGTTGGCGTTCGCGTTGTAGCCGAAATGCGCCACCGCGCGAAGGGCCGCGTTCGCGATATCTGCGTCACGAACCGTGTAGGGCAGGGGAGTAGGGTCGTTCCAGGTGCCCGCCAGCTCGCCCTTGAGGTTCGTCGGATGCGCGGCGCCGGTTGGGCAGACCGTGGTGCCACTGGCCACGCCCTGGCAGTACTGCGTGGTCGAGTTGGCCCACGAACTGCCGCCGACATTGGAGAAGAACGTCTGGACGTAGGTCTGAGCCTGGGTGCTGGTGTAACCGCCGGTGGAGAAGCCGGCTGCCCATTGCGGACCCCAATAGTCGATGAAGACGACAGCGGAAGTTTCGATGGCTCCTCCATGGGAAAAGAGCAGAATGCCCCCCTTGTGATGAACCGGGTGCGCACCCTTGATCTTCAGGACGTGGATGCCTCCGACCTGGGCCGACGACGGCCCGGCGGTGGCAAGAAGAAGCGCCGAGACGGCAAACATGGACAGGCCGAGACGCAGCACGCGACGCATAAAACACATCCTCCCGCAAGGCATGGGGCCTGGTGGACCGGTGGCCGCCGCCGGTATTTATAAGGTGCGGGCGTGTGTCCGTCAATTCTTAAATCGACCGTTCTGGAGATGGGCTGCGTTGGTAGGTTCGTAATGACGTGGTGAAGGGATACTTCGACTGCTTTGGGATGGTCTGAGCGATCCTGATCGCAAACGCGGCAATCCCCGGGCAGGACAAGGACACTTGACATACTGCTAAGCGCCCTTTACTATGCGGCGCGATGACCGAGCAAACCCCCAGCCCGAATCCAGCTGAAGCGCCGATCGATCCCCTCTCCACGCACCCGGCTTCGCCGTTCTTGCGGACGGAGGCGCCCGAGCCGGTCGCTTTTGCATCGCCACCCAGTCCCCTGCAGATAATTCCGGCATCGTCGTCGACGTGGGTGACCTACCGCACCCAGATCGAGTTCGGGCTCGCGATCCTCGCCTACCTGATGGTTCTCGTGGGTTCGGTCGTCGTCGTACAGGCGAATCCGCAAGCGAACTGGCGCTACATCGTCGCGCTCGTCCCGATCGCGCCCGCGGCCTTTGTGATGTGGCTCGTCATGCGAGGGCTGGCGCGGCTGGATGAGCTTCAGAAAAGGATCCAGATGCAGGCGTTCGGGTTCTCGCTGGGGTCCACGGCGCTGCTGACTTTCGGCTACGGGTTCCTCCAGGGCGCAGGCTTGCCGCAGCTGAGCTGGACCTACATCCTGCCGCTCATGGCGGTGCTGTGGGCGCTCGGGACGGCGATTTTCAGCTGGCGATACCGGTGAAGAACCGGCTGAGAGTGCTGCGGGCTGAGCTGTCGTGGTCCCAGGCCGAGCTGGCGGCCAAGCTTGGAGTCTCGCGGCAAACCGTGAACGCTATCGAAACGGGCAAGTACGATCCAAGCCTTCCGCTTGCGTTCTCGATGGCGCGCACGTTCAAGCGGCGAATCGAAGACATCTTTGAAGGGGAGGGGGTCGGGGCTTAGTCTCACCGCGGTGAAGCGCGGCGGGGCCGCCGGTTCACGAACGGCGGGCCGGTCACGGGTGCGTAGCGGTCGGCTATTCGGCCCAGGGTATGATCTGTCCTCTGGCCGAGCGGGAGTAGCTCACTTGGTAGAGCGCGACCTTGCCAAGGTCGAGGTAGCGGGTTCGAAGCCCGTCTCCCGCTCCAG
>DATMKM010000146.1:0-2882 GCA_035571315.1 Candidatus Acidiferrum sp. | reverse complement strand
CGACTTGCCATCGAGGCGGCGTCACCCCCCGCGCCGGCTCTCGACGACCTGTTCCAGTGGGATGCCCTTGCCGGCGTCCGCCTCAGCCAGACCCTTGCGGACCTTGGCCAGGAGTCGCTTATCGGACAGGATGGCCAAGGTCTCTTCGAGGCTGTCCAGGTCGTCAGGGCTGATCAAGACAACAGCCGGTCGACCGTTCCTGGTGACAACTATCCGATCCTGCTGCTTTTCAACCCGGTCGGCCACCTCTGAGAAATGCGCCTTCACCGCCGCCAGTGACATCGTATCGCCCATGACCTGAATTATAGTCACAAGTTCAAAGTGGTGGGCTGTAGTTTCCGTAACGTGAACCGGAGTATTGCGGTCTCGGGCAAAAGAATCGCGCTTACCCGCTGATCCAACCGCATTTAGACGTCTGAAGAAACTGAACGGCTCCAATTCTCCTCTCGAGCCATCGTCCATCGCAGCGACGGCTAATCAGAATTCGGCCGAGCGTGACGCCGTACAAAAGGCACCGAGTCATGTGGTGTGGCTGAACGTGCCTAGGCGCTGGCCTGGTGGGTGAACCAGGATTGAATCCGGTCTTTTGTCATGGCGCTCGGGGCGGTCGGTACGCGGAAGTCGGCAGCGGGACGCTCCCGGGCGACGAAGTCCAAAATTGATGACATGGGCCAATCGCTGCGGGTCGCTCTCGCGCAGGTCAACCCGATCGTGGGGGATCTCGAAGGTAACGCTCGCCTCGTGATCGACTGGATCGGCCGCGCCCGTGAGCAGGGCGCCGACGTCGTCTGCTTCCCCGAGCTGGTCCTCACCGGCTACCCGCCGGAGGACCTCGTCCTCAAGCGCTCGTTCGTGCGCGACAACCTGAAGCAGCTCCAGGTCGTGACCAAGGCGACCAAGGGGATCACCGCTGTCGTCGGGTTCGTGGATGACGATGGGGCGACCTTCAATGCAGCGGCCGTGATGCACGACGGCGAGCTCAAGGCCGTCTATCACAAGGTGTTCCTCCCGAACTACGGCGTGTTCGATGAGCAGCGCTACTTCGAGCCCGGCCACCTCTGCCCCATCCTCGAGCTCGATGGCGTGCAGATCGGGGTGTCGGTGTGCGAGGACTGCTGGTACCCCTCCGGGCCCATGGCCTGGGAGGCGCACAGCGGCGCAGAGCTGCTGATCAACATCAACGGATCGCCCTATCACGCGGGCAAGCGCATGGAACGCGAAGCCATGGTGAGCGAGCGCGCGCTGACCTACGGTGCCTACGTCGCCTACGTCAACCTGGTCGGCGGGCAGGACGAGCTGGTCTTCGACGGAAATAGCGTCGTGTTCGGCCCGCGCGGCGAGGTGCTGGCGCACGCGCAATCTTTCGTGGAAGAGCTATTGGTGTGCGACGTCGACATCGAGGCCGCGCGGCGCGTGCGGCCCGTCGAGAAGATCCGCTACGAAGCCGAAGGGGCCGAGCGCCTGGAGCTCGTCGTCAGCGAGGTTCCGTTGAGCCGTTCGAGCGCCGGCGCGACCAGACCACCGGTCGCGCCGAGCCTGGTCACGCCATTAGACGGTGCGGCCGAGATCTACGCGGCGGTCGTATTGGCGACGCACGACTACATCCGCAAGCAGGGCTTCGAGAAGGTCCTCGTCGGGCTCTCGGGCGGCGTGGATTCCGCTCTGACCGCGGCCATCGCGAGCGACGCGCTCGGCCCAGAGAATGTCGTCGGCGTCCGGCTTTCGTCGCGCCACACCTCGGTCGAGAGTCTCGAAGACGCAGCGATGGTGGCGGAGCTGCTCGGGATCCAGCTCCAGGACTACTCGATCGAGCCACCACATCGAGGTTTTGAAGAGGTCCTCGCGCCTGTGTTCGCCGGCACCAAGCCGGGCATCGCCGAGGAGAACCTGCAACCGCGCATCCGGGCCACCATCCTCTACGCGCTGTCCAACAAGTTCGGCTACATCGTGCTGAGCACGGGCAACAAGTCGGAGCTCGCGACCGGGTACGGAACGCTCTACGGCGATATGGCAGGCGGCTATGCAGTACTCAAGGACATCACCAAGACGACGGTCTACGAGCTGTGCCGGTACCGCAACTCGCTGAGTCCGGCGATCCCAGAGCGCGTGTTGACCAAGGCGCCCTCGGCCGAGCTGCGGCCCGATCAGAAGGACACCGACAGCCTGCCGCCGTACGAAGAGCTCGATCCGATCCTGCGCGGGTACGTGGAGGAGGACCTCAGCCCCGAGGAGCTCGTCGCAGCGGGCCACCGGCCCGAGACGGTCGCCAAGGTGATCCAGCTGGTGGACCGCAGCGAGTACAAGCGGCGCCAGGCCCCGCCTGGCGTGAAGATCACCCCGCGAGCCTTCGGCCGCGACCGCCGGCTCCCGATCGTCAACCGCTACAGCCCCAACGGCGCGGTAGTGAAGGCCCCCAAGGCATAATTTCCGTCGATACCACGTATAGATAGGGGCTATATGACTGACTCTTTTGACGTTGTCGTGATCGGCGGCGGGCCCGGCGGCTACGTGGCCGCCCTCCGCGCCGCCCAGCTCGGTGCCAAGACGGCGCTGATCGAACGCGACCGCGTGGGCGGCACCTGCCTGGTCCGCGGCTGCATACCGACCAAGGCCCTTTTGCAATCAGCCGAGCTCTACACGCTGGCCAAGGCCGGCGCCCCGTTCGGCGTGGTAGCGGACAAGATCGGCGTCGACTGGTCCGCGGCGCTGGGCCGGAAGACCGAGGTGGTCGACAAGCTCGTCAAGGGAGTCGAGGGTCTCCTCAAGGCAGGCGGAGTGAGCGTGGTCCGAGGCACCGCCAGCCTGGCCGGCGGCGGCGCGGTCGACGTCTCAGGCCAGCGCATCCAGGCCAAGGACATCGTGATCGCGACAGGTTCGGCGGT
>DATMKM010000145.1:0-5940 GCA_035571315.1 Candidatus Acidiferrum sp. | reverse complement strand
CGAGCCGCCCCAGAACACGAGCACGAAAATCGCCATCACGGCCTGGACGCCGGCGACGACGAAGAACGAGGCTTCGATCCCATAGCCGCTTCTCCTCAAGCCGACCGCCAGCAGGCCGGCGCCAAAACCGAGGACAGGACGGATCGCCCACGATCCTGGAAGCAAGCGCCGGTCGGAAAGCACGAGCGCGGCGACAAACCACAGCGGCCCGCTGTCGAGCTGGAAGAGATAGTCCCAATGAAATGAATAGATGGGGACGAGGGCTCCGAGGAGGAACGTGATGAGGACGACCAGGCTCACGCGGCGCGCGTAGGCGAACCACGCAGCTCCGATCGCGACAGCGAGGAGCGAGGTCGCGAAAACGGGCCCGGGCACATTGCCGACATATAGGCGGATAGGGTCGATTGGCGCAGAGGCTGCGCTGAAGAAGTGATACCAGACGCTGATGGGGTCTCCAAACGACTTGCCGTTGGCGGGATTGATGTATGCGTTTGGCGCGCCCCGCGTAATCAGCGCGATCGCGGCGAACGCGAGCAGGCCTGCTTGCGCGCGGATCGCCGGGATATAACGCGCGCGGAGGAGCTCGAGGATCACTGCGAGCGCTGCGATTTCCACCGATGCGGCCAGTGCTGAGCCTGCTCCGACCAGCGCGACTCCGACGATTGCGGCGATGAGCGGGCTTGCCTGCGTGCGAGGAATGTGCTTGCGCCATAGCACGAAAGCGCCGATCTGCCCAGCCGCCCCCAGCGCGAGGGCGACCGCCAGCATCTCCAGGGCCGGGACCTTGAAGATGATGAGTCCTGCGATCACCGGCGGAGCCAGCGCGATTCCGATGATCAGGTCGTTCGGCAGCGAAGCCGGTTTGAATGCGGCGCGATCCAGTGCCGCCGCCGCTCGAGCCAGCACGCTGGGATTGTAGGTAAACGGCGCGGTCGCAGGCTTCGAGCACCCGGCTTGGGTGATAATCGGCAGGCTCGTGTCGTTTCCAGGCCTACGTCTTCACGCGCAAGCGCGAGCAGGATGGGCAGTCGCACGCTTCGCCGCGACGCTGGTGGCTTTGTGGGTGCTCGTGTTCGCTGCGATCGGAGTCTCTGCCGATGCCCTTACGCCCTCAACCTGGATGGCCCTGAAGCCACTGCCCCACCAGGGCCGCTCGGCGATCTTCGCTCTGGCGGTCGACCCTGCGAACAACCAGGTCCTGCTCGCAGGCAACTCAGAAGGCTCGCTGCTCAGAAGTACCAACGCCGGCTCGACCTGGGCTTCGGTGCACAGCGGCAAGTTCGTTGCCACCACGATCGACTTCAGCCCATTCAAGGCGGGACTGGTTCTGGCCGGCACGCAAGGTGGGGGCGCGTTGGTGAGCAGGGACGGAGGTGCGACCTGGTCGGTGCCTGGCGGTCTCGACGGCCGCGCCGTTCGCGCATTCGGGTTCAGCCTCACCACCATCGCGGCCGCCACCGACAAGGGCGTATTCATCAGCAATGACGGGAGCTCGTGGTCGCAGTCGGGCTTGGCGGACATGAGCATCGACGCCATCGCGATCACCGCGGTAAATGTGCCGGTCCGCATCCTCGCGGCCTCCGACGGGCCTCTCTCCGCCGGAAACCTGCCTATGTTCCAGAGCGCCGACGGCGGAGCAACCTGGGCGCCGCTCAACCCAGCCATCAGCGGAACGTACGTCGTGAAGCTCACCGCGGGACCGTTGCCGCCTGCCGGCGCCACGCGGCCTGTTGTCATCGGGACCAATGCGGGCCTGTTCTCCACCTCCGACAGCGGGGCATCGTTCACCCCGTTGAGTGGCGGAGATCAGCTGCCTTCGACGGATTACACGCAGGTCGCTTTCATCACGAACCACTTCGATCGCTTCTATGCCGCCAGCGACGGAGGCGGTTCAGGTGCGGGCGGCTTGTGGAGGACGAACGACGCCGGCCAGACGTTCACGTCGCTCGATCCGCCGTTGCAATCGATCACCGCGCTGGGCGTTTCCAACGACGAGTCGCCAACGCTGTACGTGGCCACCTTCCGACCCTCCGACCACGTCGCCGAACTCTGGATCTACCACGACACCGGAGGTACGCCACAAGGCCCGTTCGGCTCGCCGACCCCGGTCGCTAGCGGGGTGCGGACGGCGTCGGCGTCTTCTCCGGGCTCGACGGTGCTCGACCTGCTCAGGTCGTCGCAGGCGCCCTACGTCGGGCTCGGACTCGCCGCGCTCCTCGTGGTCTTGCTCGCCGCGGTCGCCCACGTACGCGGCCGCCGCGGGTGAGTCAGTAAACTCCCTCGAGTTGAGCAAACCTCACGAAAGGCTGCGCGAGCTGGGCCTCGAGCTGCCATCGCCGCCCGCACCCGCCGCCTCGTATGTCCCCACGCGACTCGTGCCGATCGGCGAGGGCCGCGCGCTCCTCTATGTTGCGGGGCAGGTGTCGGTCGCAAATGGCGAGCGCCTTACCGGCCGGTGCCCAGACGAGGTTTCGGTCGAAGAGGCGCAGGCCCGGGCGCGCGTCTGCGCGCTCAACGTGCTGGCGCAGATCGAGTCGGCGGCCGGCCTCGAGAACGTGGACCAGGTGATGCAGGTGATCGGTTTCGTGCTCTCTAAAGACGGATTCGGCGACCAACCGAAGGTGATCAATGGCGCCTCCGACCTGTTCGTGGATGTCCTCGGCGACGCGGGCCGTCACACAAGGATTGCCCTGGGCGCGAACGCCTTGCCCTTTTCGGTGACGGTCGAGGTCGCGGCGGTGGCGGTTGTCCGCACCCGCTGAGGTGCAGCCTGCGCGCAAGCGCCGGCCTCGCCTACTCCTGATCGGGAGCATCGTCTACCTCGCCGTAATTTTCGGCGGAATGCTCTGGCTTGGCATCTCGATCGAACCCGAATGGGTGGCCCTCGCCCTTCTGGTCATCGCCATCGCGATGGGACGCGGCCGCTCGTTCGTCGCAGACTGGACACCCTTCCTGTTGTTGTTTTTCGCGTACGAGGCGATGCGGGGTTTTGCCGCGCGTCTCGCACCACATGACCTTTCAGGATTGGAGCGATTGCTTTTCGGCGGTCAGATCCCGACCCTCGTGCTTCAGCGTGCCTTCTACCACCCAGGAGTGATCGGTCCACAGGACCTGGTCGCGATGGTCCTGTACTTCATGCATTTTGTCTTGCCGATCGTGGTTGGTTTCGTCTTCTGGGTGAACAGCCGTGAGCATTACTGGCACTTCGTCGCCGCGCTGCTCTTCATGTGCTTCATTGCCTTCGTGACGTACCTGTTCTATCCGAGTGCGCCGCCGTGGTACCAACTGCACGGCGTCGTCAGGATCAACCAGCAGACTGTTGACAGGCTGTGGGGAAACACCGTCGTCGTCCTCTACCACGCCTTTAATCCCAACGAGTTCGCCGCCTTTCCGTCGCTCCATGCGGCATTCCCGGCGTTGGCCGCTGTCTACGCCTGGCGAAGATATCGGGCCCTGGCGATCGGACTCGTCGTTTGGACGCTGGCTGTGTCGGTGGCGATCGTGTACCTGGGCGAGCACTACGTGGTGGACGCGCTGGCCGGTTTCGTTTACGTGGCGGTGGCGGCGTTCACCGTCGAATCGTTCACCCGATGGCGGGGCCGGCGTTCAGGCGCCGGCGCCGCTACGCCTGCCAGACCTTCCGCATGATCGTGCGCGCGAGCTTGTCCGGGTCGTGGTGCGACGGCAGCCTGACGTTTACCACATCAGCCGCGATGAAGCGGACCTCGGGATGCTTGTTCGAGTCGAGAGTTTTGAAGATCACCTGAGACTGCCCGCCAGTTGGAGTGTGGGACAGGTTTGAGTTGACGAGCACGAAGTCGAAAAGGTTGGCGCCGACGTGCTCCTGGATCACTCGCAGGTAGTCGTCGACCCCGTAGCCTTCCGTCTCGCCGTTCTGCGCGGCCAGGTTGCAGATGTAGACCTTCAGCGCGGGTGACGCCTTGATGGCTTCGACCATGCCCTCGACGAGCAGGTTGGGCATGATCGACGTGTAGAGCGACCCCGGGCCCACGATGATCAGCTCCGCGTTGAGGATGGCCTGAGCCGCCTCGGGGTTGATCTGAGGGCCGTCGGGCTTGAGAAAGACCCGACTGATCGGGGCGTTCTGCATCGGAATCTTCGATTCGCCCGCGACCATGCCGCCGTTGATCGACGCGACCAGGGTCACGTCCTGCAGGGTCGACGGCAGGATCGTCCCCTTGACCGCCAGGATCTTTCCAGACTCGCGCAGCGCGTGCTCGAAGTTCCCGGTCACATCGGCCATCGCCATGATGAAGAGGTTTCCAAAGGAGTGGCCGTCGAGCGAACCTTCCTTGAAGCGATGGTCGAAGAGCTGCTTCATCAACGGCTCGGCGTCGGCGAGCGCGATGAGGCACTGGCGGAAGTCGCCCGGCGGCAGGATCCGGTACTCATCGCGCAGCCGTCCTGAAGAACCACCGTCGTCTGCCACGGTCACGATGACCGAAAGGTTCGACGTGTATGTCTTCAGCCCCCGGAGCAGCGAGCTCAGGCCGGTGCCGCCTCCGATCGCGACGATGCGCGGGCCGCGGCCGCGCAGGCGAAACGCGTGGATGATCTCGACGATGCTGCTCGTGCTGTTGCCGGGCAGGAACGGACCAAGCACCGACTGCGTGAGCTTCAAGTAGCTGAACAACAGCAGGCCCACGCCGAGGACTCCAAAGATCACTGCGCGTGACCAGTAGGGCAGGAACTGCAGAGTGATGTAGTAGAACTCGGCCGGCAGCTTGGCGGTCTGGTAGATCTCCTTCAAGGCGTAGGCAACGCCGAGCACGAGCACGAGCTCTGAGGCCATGAGAAGGAGCAGCCAACGCTTGATCTGAAGACCAGGCGTCAGCCAGCGCAGCCAACGTGTCGTGGACTGAAGCCTTGTGGCCATCTACCCCCGGTGCTTCAACGGATTCAAAACGTGCAAGGTTACTTTGGTACTACGCTTCACTGAAGTATGCGCAGTTTGCGACGAGCCCGGCGGCTGGTGCGGATCGCGGCATTCGGCCTGGTCGTGGCGGCGGTCGCCACCGAGCTTTCCAAGCCCGCGCCGGAACGCACCTGGGAGGGGCGGGTGTTGGGGGTCGTTCCTTACGATTTCCGGCCTCCGACCTTGCAGCGGATCCGCGATGCCTACTGGAACCCTCGCTCCGATCGCCTCTTCAGCGACCGGGTTTTCGGCGTCGGCTGGGCGATCAACCTGCACAGGGCGAAAACGCTCATGGAGCAGGTGTTCGGTCGTCTGATGGGCTCCCGAGAGGCGCTCACGATCCGCATGTCAGTGCGCTCTGAAGGTTCGGCCAAGCAGCCGGACGTCATCGTCACCCGGGAATAGACCGGCGGTCCTGGGAAAGAAGAAGCCCCACGGGGGGTAAATACCGTGGGGCCTCAGAGGGTCGACGACAGGATGTTCCCAACGGTGACGTAACAAAATCAGCAACAAATTTCGCGGCTCGGCAAACTAGCGGCTGCGGCTCCATCCGCCCGGTGGTAGCTGGAACAATGGAGCCCAGACGACGGCAACCTTGGGGAGTGGCGCAACGGTAGCGCAGCTGACTCTGGATCAGAAGGTTGAAGGTTCGAATCCTTCCTCCCCAGCCACCCGGCTGTCTCGGGTATCGGCGGCCGGTCGGCCGTTTTGAAGGTGATCGGATTAAGAGCCGGCTAAGGGCAGGTTAAGGCTCGGGGCCAGGCGTTTTTGGGCCCCGGAACGCCGTAACCTAGACCTGCCGGGTGGTCCCGTCGGTAGCCCGGTCGGCCTAGTGGGGAATGGTGTCCAGGAGGGTAGGGCATGAGCGTTGCGTTTGACGAACGGGTGCTCAAAATGGTTGAGTCCGAGGTGCGCACAATCAAGGCCCAGTACCGAGGCGTGGTCTCCGAAGAGTCGATCGACTCCATGGCGGATGAGTCCCTGCAGAGCCTGGCCGGCTCTCG
>DATMKM010000144.1:0-6713 GCA_035571315.1 Candidatus Acidiferrum sp. | reverse complement strand
AACGACGCGATCCACCCGTTGAAGGTCGCCCCGGTGTTGGCGATCCCGTCGGCGATCGCCTCCAGGCCCATGATCGTCTGGTAGATCAGAAAGCCGAGATAAGCCCAGACGATCGTCCAGCCGACCGTCACCGTGTCCGCCAGCACGCGCAGGAAAGCCGGCCATCGCCGATCCGGGTAGACCTTGATCATCACCCGCGACGATAAGTCAAAGGCGCCAGAACCGGTCCCGCCAGACAGGATTACACTCGACTCGAACGATGGCGCAGGGACGCGTTCTCCAGTTTCCAGCACATCGCCTCATCGAGGCGCCGCACTGCTTCTGTACGTGCTAGGTCGCTAGAACCCGGGCGGCGCCCGGCCCATAGGCGACCTCTCCTCCCCCGTCGGAAGCGCCGCGCCCACAAGAAAGGAGAAGCAGATTGGCAACCACCTTACTCAGGCCCGACCAGAGCTTTTATCCATCGCCGCGCCTGGCGTCTTTGGCTCCCGTGGAAACCCTGGCCTACATGGTCACCTTCGACCCGACGGCCAAGACCCCCGACGCGCTCGTCACGCTCGACGTCGACCCCAAGTCGAAGAACTACGGCAAGCAGGCCGGGCGCGTCGAAGCGCCTCATAAAGGGGACGAGTTCCACCACTTCGGCTGGAATGTCTGCAGCAGCGCCCTGTGCCCGTACGCTCCGCACCCACATCTCGAGCGCCGCTATCTACTGGTTCCGGGCCTCCGCTCGTCGCGCATCTACGTCTTCGACGTGAAGCCGAACCCGAAAGAGCCGAAGCTCGTGCACACCATCGAGGCGAATGAGATCGCCGATCGCGCCGGCTACAGCCGCCCGCACACCATCCACTGCGGTCCCGACGGAATCTACGTCAGCGCGCTGGGCGCGCCCGACGGAAACGGGCCAGGCGGTATTTTCGTCATCGACCACGACACCTTCACGGTGAAGGGCCGCTGGGAGCTGGACCGCGGCCCGCAACAGCTTGCTTACGACTTCTGGTGGCACCTCGGTTACGACACGGCGATCACCAGCGAATGGGGCACGCCGAACATGGTCGAGAACGGAGTCATCCCGGAGACCCTGCTGGCCGGCGGTTACGGTCACAAGCTCCACATCTGGGACCTTCCCAAGCGCCGCCACCGCCAGGAGATCGACCTCGGCGCCGAGAACCAGATGGTGCTCGAGCTGCGCCCTGCCCACGACCCCACCAAGGCGTACGGGTTCGTCGGCGTGGTGACCAGCCTCAAGGACCTCAGCGCGTCGATCTGGGCCTGGCACCTCGACGGCGACACGTACAAGGCCGACAAAGTGATCGAGATTCCCGCGGAGCCCGCCGACGCCGACGACCTTCCGCCGCTGCTCAAGGGCTTCAAAGCCGTGCCACCGCTGGTGACCGACATCAACCTGTCCCTCGACGACAAGTGGCTGTACGTCTCGGCCTGGGGAACCGGCGAGTTTCTGCAGTTCGACGTGAGCGATCCTTTCAAGCCGAAGAAGACCGCAAGCGTCCACCTCGGGGGCATCGTCAGAAAAGCAAAACATCCGAAGAGCGGACCGCTCAACGGCGGCCCGCAGATGGTCGAGGTGAGCCGCGATGGCAAGCGGATCTACCTGACCAATTCCCTATACGCGAGCTGGGACGAGCAGTTCTATCCCGAAGGGATCAAGAGCTGGGCGACCTTGATCGACGCCAAGCCCGGCGGCGGGCTCAGCCTCGACGGCGGATTCTTCACGGAGTTCGCGCACAGGACGCACCAGATCCACCTCGAAGGCGGCGACGCCTCGTCCGACTCGTACTGCTATTCATGAGCGGCAGTTGGTGGCCCTGGGCAGCGCTCGTGCTGCTCGGGGCCTACCACGGCATCAACCCAGGTATGGGTTGGCTCTTTGCGGTCGCACGCGGCATGCAGGAAGGTAGCCGCCGAGCCGTGCTCAGCTCGCTGGTCCCCATCGCCATCGGACACGAGGCCTCGATCGTCATCGTGGTGATCGCAGTTTCGCTGACCGAGCAGTTCCTCCCGACGTTTCTGATCCGCCTCATCGCGGCCCTGGTGCTGGTCAGCTTCGGCGTCTTCAAGCTAGCCAGGCCGCGCACCCACCCGGGTGGTTTTGGAATGCGCGTCGGCTTTGCCGGCCTCGCCGGCTGGTCATTCCTGATGTCGACCGCGCATGGCGCCGGGCTGATGCTGGCGCCCGTGCTACTCGGGCTGCCCGTTTATGCCGCGTTTCACAGCCTGAGCGAGCTCTCACTGCAGGCGGCGGCGGCGGCGTCGCTGCACGTCGCGGCGATGCTGCTCGTGATGGGAATCGTTTCGGTCGTCGTCTATGAGAGGGTCGGCCTCGGCATCCTCCGCCGCGGCTGGTTCAACCTTGACCTCGGCTGGAGCGTCGTCCTGATCGCAAGTGGGTTCGTCACCCTGTTCACGGCTCTCTAAGCGATCGCGAAGTCGACTTCGACGGTGACCGACACGGTGAGCTCGCCGACCGGCAGCTGGGTCGCCGCCGGCGCCGCGGCGCCCACCTCATAAGGCACCGGCGGCGCGTACGACGTGAGGTCGCTCACTCGAATCACCTGGCCCAGGCTGACGCCGGCCGCTGTGGCCATCGCCTGCGCGCGCGAGCGGGCATCGGCGATCGCAAGCGTCCGCGCTTCCGCTTGGGCTGCTTTCGGGTCGGCGAGCCCAAAGCTGGCGCCGACATTCGTCGCCCCGCCCTCCTGGACGATGGCATCGAGCGCCTTGCCCACCGTAGTGACGTCGTGCCACGTGAGCTCCAGCTGCTCAGAAGCGCGGTAGCCGCTGACGGTTTGGCCGGAAGGCGTGTACATCGGACCAACCGAGTAGCCCGACGTGCTGAGGTCTTTGTCCGCGACTCCCAGCGCCTTGATCCGGGCGATGAGCTTCGCCGCCTTGCCGGCGAGGTCGCTTTGAGCGCCCGACGCGGTCGACTGCTGCGACTCGACGCCGGCGTAGACGAAGGCGGTGTCCGGCATCTTTGAAACGCTCGCGTCACCGCTGGTGAATACTCCGGACTCGAACGCTGGGGTCGTCGTGGAGGCTGCGGGGGACGCAACGAAAACCGGCTGCCGGGTGGCGGCCACGACAACCACCAAGGCGACCAGCACTGCGCCGGCGACTGACACGAGGGCAACTCGGATCGATGAGGTCATGTTGGGCACTCTCCTTGTCATGCCAACGACGAGATCGGCTCGCAAGTAACGAGCCGTCCTGCCCAAACTCACAGCGAAATTTGAGTCCAACCCAAGACACCGAATCCACTCTGGATTCATGAATTCGTTCGTCGTCCGCCCATGTACGCGGGAGGTGGTCTCCACTTGATGCACGGCTACGCAGGTCCAATGGGCTTTTTTCCGTTCGGCCTCCTCGGTGGACTCGCGGGATTGCTGTTCCTGGCGGGCCTCGTCCTAGCCGTCTTCTGGATGATCAGGGCGCTGGCTGGACCCATCTCCGTTCGCCAGGGCTTCACCGCCACGGCTGTGGCCATCCCTGAGGCTCCGCTCGACATCCTCTCGAGGCGCTTTGCCACGGGGGAGATCACCGCCGAAGACTTCCAGAAAGCACGAGACCTGCTGAGCGAGACCCCCAAAAGGTGAGACAGCGAACCCTGGGAGTCATCGCTGCGGCCCTACTGCTCGCGGGTGCCGCGCTGGGTGTGGGTACAGCGGTCGTCGCATTCGGCACCGCACCGACCGCACACCCGCTTCTGACCCAGCCGCCGCAGCGTGGGCATGGTCGGATCGGCCCCGGATTCCGTCGACCGGCAATTGGGCCAGGCGCGGGACCTGGTGGAATCGCAGGCATGTAACCTCGTCGGCTCAGGTGTCCCAAACTCGAGGGATGGACCACTACACCAGCCCTGAGCGGCTCGCCGAGCAGTACTCAGACTCGCAGCGACTGCGAATTCGGCAGGAAACGCATCGAAGGTATGCCGACAACCCAGTCAGCTTTCTTGAGTGGGTCACCAACCGTCTCGACATCCGCCCGGGGATGACGGTCGTGGACGTGGGCGGCGGTCGGGGGATCTACCACGCGCTCTTCAAACAGCGGGGCGCCAAAGTCATTGGCATCGACCGCTCGATCGGAATGGCACGAGAAGCCGCCGCCGGCTGCCTTTCATTTGTCGGCGATGCTCAGGCCCTTCCTCTCCCTGACTCGATCTGCGATCGCGCGGCTTGCAATCACGTCCTCTATCACGTGCCGGACCAGGCGAAAGCGATGCGAGAGCTCCGGCGGATCGTGCGCCCTGGCGGCCGAGTAGTGATGGCCACCAACGGCGCCCACAACAACGAGCGCATGTATCAGCTCGCTCGCCTCGCGGCCTCAGACCTGGGACGGACCGGAACCTTCCCTCGTACATCGCCTTTCAGGCTCGAGGATGTCGATCGAGTTCGAGCCATATTTCCCGACGTTTACGTGGAGATCTTCGAGAGCGCGTTTCAGTTTCCCGAAGCCGAGCCGGCCCTCCGTTACTGGCGCTCCATGCGCGACGACCCCGAGCTCGAGGCCGCCATGCGACCGCGCATCGACGAGATCATCCGGGCCGAAGGAAGCTTCCGAGTGCCGCTGGTGGCTGGCTGCTTTGTCGCCAACGTCTGACCCCGACTACGACGCCCGCGTCAGAGAGAACTTCATCGATGCGGATGATCGCCTGCTGAGCATTCCCGCCCAGCACAAAAAGAGGATGGTCATCCTGCGCTGGATGGCCGAGGACTTCCAACCGGGCCGCCGCTACCCCGAGGCCGAGGTCAATCAGATCATCTCGCGGCGCCACCCCGACTTCGCGACCGTGCGCCGCTACCTTGTGGACGAGGAGCTGATGCAGCGTCAACGCAGTGTCTACTGGCGCACCGGCACCGTGCCCAACATCGGGCACGATCCGTCATCGTTTCCGGAACTCGACTTGTAAACACCGGCTCCGGAGACCGAGAGCCTTAAGCTCAACACCGCTTCCGATGAGCGCTTCGAGCACGACTGTTTCGACCTGGGCGCCGCTCCGCATCGGGGTTTTTCGCGCCCTGTGGCTCGCGGTACTGGTCAGCAACGTGGCCACTTGGATGCAGACGGTGGGCGCCCAATGGCTGCTCGTCAGCCAGCCTCATGCCTCGATCCTGGTCGCGCTGGTCCAGGTCGCCGACTATCTCCCCGACATGCTGTTCGGCATCGTCGGCGGCGTGCTGGCCGACACGTTCGACCGGCGCACCTTGATGATGGCGGTACAGGCCTTCCTTGTCGTCGCCGGCGTGGCGCTCGCCGGCCTCACCATCGCCGGCCAGATGCCTCCGGCGCTCCTCCTTACATTCACGTTTCTCATCGGCTCCGGCTCGGTCCTCACGCTCCCCGCCTATCAAGCGCTCGTTCCCGACCTCGTACCGCGCAACCAGCTTCAATCGGCGTCGGCCCTGTCCTCGATCAGCATCAACGTCGCGCGCGCGGCGGGACCTGCGATCGCCGGTGTGGTGATCGCCCGCGCGGGCGTCGGCGTCGTGTTTGCCCTCAACGCCGCAATGTACTTGGTGTTCCTGTTAGTGCTCGTGGCCTGGCGCCCGCCCGCCAGCTCTGCACCCAAGTTCGCCGAAGGTTTTGTCTCAGCGTTGCGGGCGGGCGGGCGGTATGTCCGCTACGCGCCTGTGGTTCGCCGCATTCTCTGGCGCTCGGTGCTCTTCCTCGTGCCGGCCAGCGCGTTGTGGGCGCTGCTGCCGCTCGTCGCAACTCAACGCCTGGGGCTGGGAGCCGACGGATACGGCGTGCTGCTCGGCGTGCTGGGAGTGGGCGCGATCGCGGGTGCGCTCGTGCTGCCTCGTGTCCGAGCCAGGTTTTCGATCAACGCGTTGCTGGCCGTGGGCGGAATCGTGTACGCGGTCGCGCTGGCCGCGGTGGTGCTGACCAGCTACCCGATCGTGATCCTGATCGTCCTTGTGCCTGCCGGCGTGGCGTGGATCGCGGTCCTCTCGACGATCAACGCCGAGCTCCAGCTCTTCCTCCCCGCGTGGGTGCGCGGCCGCGGCCTCTCCGTGTACCAGATGGTCCTCTTCGGAGCTCAAGCGTTCGGCGCACTGGCGTGGGGATTCATCGCCGCCCCGCTCGGAATAGTTGTGACGTTTCTGATCGCGGCGGCCGTGATGCTCGCCGGGGTCGCCACGATGCGGATCTGGCCCGTCATCGACACCAGGGACATGGACCGCACGACCGTCGAGTACTGGCGCGAGCCGGCCCTGGCCGTCGACGCCGACCCAGACGATGGCCCCGTTGTCGTCAACACGATCTATACGGTCGACACAGACAACGAGGCTGCATTCCTCCACGCCATGGCACTTGTACGGCTGTCGCGCCTGCGTACGGGAGCGACCAACTGGGGCCTGTTTCGCGACGGCGAGTCGCCACATCACTTCGTCGAGCTCTACGTCGTGAATTCGTGGGAGGAGCATCTGAGGCAGCATTCCGAGCGCCTCACGCGCACGGATCAGCAGTACGAGGAAGCGGCCGAGGCCTTTACCAAGGCCCCTCCGGAGACCTCGCACCTGATCGCCGTCGAGCTCCCCGACCTCGACCTCTGAGGCAGCGCGTTTCGGACTTGGCGCAGACTTTCAGTGATCCTGGCAACTCCAAATTGAGGGGGAAAGCGAATGTTCATGAGCATCCGGAGATATCGGGTCGAGGCCGCCCAGCTCGACGAGGCCGTAACACTTGTCGAT
>DATMKM010000143.1:0-4889 GCA_035571315.1 Candidatus Acidiferrum sp. | reverse complement strand
ATCGATCTCGGGCTCGTCGTGCCCGGTGCAGCCGGCCGTATACCAGACGAAGTCCTGTGGATGATGGGCGATGCAGAGCGACTGGCCGCTAGCGCTTCGCCCCGCCGCGGCGGCGCTCAGGGCAAACGGCCCCAGGCTGAGTGCCAGCACCATCGCCGGCAACGTGGCTATACCAAGAGTGAGCTTCCACCGACACATCTCGCGATCCCCTCCGCTTTTCATATGTCCGAAGCCATCCGCCTGAAGGCGTTTGACAGTGTAACCAGTGCCCGGTGGTCGCGCATTCGAACGATCTTGGTCAGAATCTGGCAGTTGGAAAGCGACGCCCGCTGGCCCCACGGCCAGATGCTGGCTGCAGGCCGGGTGGCGGAGTTCACGGTGCGTGCGGAACCCGCGCGGCAGTCGAATTGATGCCCGCTTGGCTCAGCGGCTCGGTAGAGCCTGGAGGGCGGACACCGCATCATCCAGGCGCGCGCGCGGAAGGCGTCCGCTCTCGACCGCGGCTTTTATGGCGTCGAAGGTCGCATCCGCCACGTCGATGTGGTGGGCGATCATCACCATGTCTCCGCCGGCCAGCAAGAACTCGACCGCAGCCTCCGGTGTGAGCGTGCTGGCGGTGATGGCGCCCATCTCCATGTCGTCGGAGATGATCGCTCCGTGGAAACCGACATCTGACCGCAACATCTGGATCGTGACCGGCGAAAGATCGGCCGACCGAATCTGGTCGAGCGCCGGGTAGTAGAGGTGCCCGAGGAGGACCAGGTCGGTCCCATGCGCGGCCGCCGCCTGGAACGGCGGCCATTCTCGTGACTGGAGCGTCGCCAGACTCTCATCGATGCGCGGCAGCTGCGTCTCCGAGGAGACGGAGGTGTCGCCGTGCCCGGGAAAGTGCTTGGCCGCTGACAGCATGCCCGCCGCGTGTATTCCGTCGACCGCCGCGCCCACGGCGGCGGCGACCGTGGCAGGGTCGGTGCCGTAACACCGTCCCCACATGATCGAGCTTGGGCCCGAACACACATCCGTCACCGGTCCGAGGTCTAAGTCGAACCCCAGCTGCCGAAGCGCTGTTGCCATGCGCGTCGTGGCTGCCTGCCCGACAGGCATCGGCTCGCACGGCACCGAGCTGATCGCCAGGCAGACCTGGCCGCCCTCCTGGTCCGTGGCGGCGATCAGCCGGTGCCGCGTGACGCCCCGGATGCCGGCGATCAGGCTCGTCATGGACGCGGCTGTACCCGCGTTGTGGTTGAGGTTCACCACCAGCAGTCCCCCGAACTGGTGCTGTTTCCAGTCCGCGAGCACGGCGTCGGTGAGCGGGCCTTCGAACCCCGCCATGATCACGGCGCCAACCTCCTCGTCGAGCGTCAGGCCGCCCGGCCCCGGCGTTGCTGTCGGGACGGCAGGGCTCGAGGGTGACGAGGGTGGTGAGGCCTGGGGCGCGCTCGCGCACGACGTGAGCACCACCGCCAGGACGATCGCCGCGAGCCAGTGCCGCGAGGGATGCCTCAGGACAGTTTCGACCCCAGGCGGTCGATGGTAGTCGGGGTCAAGCCGCCGGCTTCTTCCAGGTAACCGGGTACCCCGCCCCATCTTTGCCGCAGGTGGTCCAACACGCCCAGGATGCGGTCGGGCGGGCAGCGCAGCTCCTCGCGCATCTCGCTGCGGCGCTCGGGCGCAGTGGCGGCAAGCCACTCCTGGTAGCGGTGTGCCAGCTGTGCGTCGGTTTCGGCGAAGTCGGCGGCGATGGCGGCATCCGGCACCCCAGCCAGCGAGAGCAGCAGGGCCGCCACCAGGCCCGTGCGGTCCTTTCCCGCGAAGCAGTGGAAGACGACGCCGCCGTCCGCCGACGCCACCGTCTCGAAGATCGGGCGGAATGCCTCGGGGCGCCCGTCGAGCATCCACATGTATCGGTCGAACATTCCGGACGCCTCGTCCAGGCCGACCATCATCGAGTCGTCGATCAGCGGCAGGTGGCGGTATACAGGCCCGGCATTGTCCGCGCAGGGATTGGGCGCCCGCAGCAGCTCGCCGTCGGTGCGCAGGTCGATCACGGTGGTGATGCCGTAGGCGACCATCGCCTCGCGACCTGCCGGGGTGAGATTCGCGATGCTGTCCGAGCGCACCAGCACGCCCATTCGGGTCACGCCGCCGTCCCGCGGCAGACCTCCCAAGTCACGGGTGTTCTGGCAGTCGGGCCAGGTCAGGCGGCGGTTTGCTACTGCCAGCTCGAGCTCCCCACCCGGCGCTTCGCGCCGACCTCCCCGGCGAGCGGAGAGGTGGCCATTACCTCTTGGTGTACTGCGGGGCCTTCCTTGCGCGCTTCAAGCCGTACTTTTTACGTTCCTTCATGCGCGCGTCGCGCGTCAGGAGGCCGGCCTTCTTCAGGGCCGGGCGGAGGTCCGGGTCGAACTTGATCAGAGCCCGCGCGATGCCGTGCGAGATGGCGCCCGCCTGGCCGCTCGTGCCGCCACCGAAAACCTTCACGCTGATGTCGAACTTGCGCTGCATGCTCGTGATGCGAAGCGGCGCCAAGGCGGCCATCTCGAGGACCCTGCGGCCGAGGTACGCGAGCGTGTCCTTGTCGTTGATCACCACCCGGCCCTCGCCCGGTTGGATGCGCACGCGAGCGACCGCGTTCTTGCGGCGCCCGGTTCCTCGGTGGAAGATGTCAGCCAATCTTGAGCTCTCCCTTGGCATCGAAGGCGAGCGCCTTCGGCTTCTGTGCCTGGTGCCCATGCTCGGGACCGGCGTAAATGCGAAGACGGGTGAGCATATCCGCACCCAACGTGTTGTGCTGCAGCATCCCTTTCACCGCGTTCATGAGCGGGAAGGTGGGGTCGATCTCCTGGGCCTTCTGCAGGGTCCGCCTGCGGAGGCCGCCGGGGTAGCCGCTGTAGTGCGTGTATTCCTTGGAGCCGAGCTTGGTGCCGGTGACCTTGATCTTGGAGGCGTTAATCACCACGACGTGATCGCCGCTGTTCAGGTGCGGCGTGTACGTCGGCTTGTGCTTGCCGCGCAGTACCTTCGCCACGCCTGAGGCAAGGCGGCCGAGAACCTGGTCCGTGGCATCGACCACAAACCAATCCGACTTAAGTTCAGCGGCTTTCGCCGTCCAGGTCTTCTGCTTGCTCATTTAGTTCTTTCGGGTTCCCTAGTAAATCACTTCCATCAAGGTCAGGCCCCCCGCCGGGGCCGTCTTCGGCGCCTTTCGCCGATTTCGCGCCTCGAGGACCTCTCCCACCCACTCCGGCGGCCGCCGGCCGCGGCCCACCTCGGCCAGCGCGCCCGCGATGCTTCTCGCCAGACCGCGCAGGAAGCCCTCGGCGACCAGCTCCAGCTCAACGATGTCTCCTCGCCGGACGACGCGGACGGAGCGCATCTCGCGCACCCTCGCGTCAACCGGCTCCGAGGCCGAGCAGTAGCTGGTCCAGTCGTGCTTGCCAACGAGCGCCTTCGCCGCCGCGGACATCGCGTCAACGTCGAGCGCTCCCCGCACATGCCAGCACCGTCCCCGTTCCAGCGCGGGCCTCGACGGCCGGTCGAGGTATCGGTAGCGGTAGCGGCGCCATCTGGCGGAGTAGCGAGCGTGGAAGCCATCCGCGACCTCCTCGCCCGATAGGACCGCCACGTCGGCGGGAAGCTTCGCGTTGAGGGCCGCGACCAACCGATGGGGGGAGATCCGCCCGTCCGTTTGGAAGCTCACGACCTGGCCCTCGGCGTGGGCGCCGGCGTCGGTGCGACCCGCGGCGTACACCTTGAGTTCCTGGCCAGTCACGCGTTGTAGCGCTCGCTTGAGCTCGGCTTCGACCGTGCGGCCGTGCGCCTGCTGCTGCCAGCCCACAAATCCGCTTCCGTCGTACTCCAGCACGACTTTGATATTCACTTTTTAACTTCTGCTTTTCACTTCCGCCTTTGCGGGAACTCGATTCTCCCCATCCGGCGCCGCGCGCGACCTCCCCCGCCGAGCGGGGAAGTGACTAATCAACTAGTTCGATGATCACCATGGGGGCGGCGTCGCCCAGGCGGGGGCCTTTGTGGATGATTCTTGTGTAACCGCCCGGCCGCTCGGACAGGCGGGGAAGCAGGTTTGAGAACAACCGCTCCACCACGTCGGGCTTGGAGATCTCCTCGGCGACGCGGCGTCGCGCGTTGAGGTCATCGTCCTTCGCGGTGGTGATCAGCCGCTCGACCCATCGCTTCAGCTCCTTGGCCTTCGGCTCGGTCGTGGTGATGCGACCGCTTTCGAGCAGAGACGTGCACAGGTTGCGCATCAGCGCCTTGCGCGAGTTGGTGTCTCGGTTGAAGCGGCGGCCGCTTTTCTGGTGACGCATGTGAGCTAGCCCCGGAGGACCGTGCCCATCTCTTCGGGCTTGATGAAGCCCTTCTCGACGAGCTTCTCTTTGATCTCGTCGAGTGACTTGCGGCCGAAGTTGCGGAGCGCGAGCAGCTCCTCTTCCCTCTTCTGCAGCAGCTGGCCGACGGTCTGGATCTCGTTTGCCTTCAAGCAGTTGAACGCCCGGACCGACAGATCGAGCTCTTCGATCGGGGTGTCCATCAAGCGGTTCTGGCTGCCCTTCTCTCCGCGCAGCTCCGCCTCGTGCTTCTCGATCGAGTCGCGGAAGCGCACGAACAGGTTGAGGTGCTGGGTGAAGAGCTCGGCCGCGTGGCTGACCGCTTCCTCGGGCGACATCGTGCCGTCCGTCCAGACCTCGATGAGCAGCCGGTCAAAATCGGTCGACTGCCCGACACGTGTCTTCTCCACGGTGAAGTTCGCCTTCTCGACCGGCGAGAAGATGGCGTCGATCGGGATCACGCCGATGGGCTGCCCCTCGCGCTTGTTGCGGTCGGCAGGGACGTAGCCCTTGCCGCGCTCCACGTTGAGCTCCATGCGC
>DATMKM010000142.1:0-2920 GCA_035571315.1 Candidatus Acidiferrum sp. | reverse complement strand
CCGCTCGGCGTGTGTCGAACGCGGGGTCCGCGTTCGGCGGACTCCAGGCCGTGACCTCGGGTGGGATCAGCGGCTCGGAGCTGGCGGAGCCCAGCGCGACCAGGAGCCGGGACAGCAGTGAGCCGGCGGACTCATCCTCGGCCTCGACCTCCTCCTTAGGAAGCTGGAGCCGGTGCGCGACCTCGTCGATGATCCGCGACTCGAGCAGGTCGATATGGAGCCGTTCGGCAAGCATCCCGCCCACCGTCGAGCCCCCCGCCCCGAACTGACGGCCAATCGTGACGACCGGCATCTGGCGGCTATTCTCCCCCAGCCCCGGGGAAAGAGTGTTAAAGCAGCGGGTAACGGCCAGGTATGTCGGCCTCGCCGCTGGTGGCGTGCACGATCACGACGTTCACGGCCTCGAGGTGCGGGCCGATCAGGGCGCCGAAGTCGGCCCGATCGGTTTGCCCGCGACTCATCGCCAGCTCTTGCACAGGACCCTCGTCAATAGAGACGCTGGAAAGGGCGGCTTGGTTTCGGGCTCATACCAAAGGGCAGCCCCTGACCCGCCGTGGCCTTCGGCCAGGGCCCGACCTCCCCCGCGAGCGGTAGGTGAAGCCATGACTTTCTAGGGCGACTTGTTGGGGGGTTCCCGCGTATGACTGGTTCATGGCCTCGATCGAGGAGATACCCGCGCGGCTCTTCGCAACCCCGACTTTGACGCTGGTTCCGGCTCGGAATCCGCGCGGCTTCGGGTGGCTGATTTTCATGCGGCGGAGCTTGAGGGCCCAAACGGTGCTGTTCTTTGTCCTGCTCGTTGCCTTTGCAGTCATTGCCACGGTTGTGGCCCAGAACGAAAGCGTGGCCGTCAGCGCAGCCCAAGCCGAGCAGGTCGGTCTGATCACCTGGCGGTATGACAGCGTCAGCGCAACCCTGTCCGCCCAGGAGCTCAGGACCAACCCGGCCCTGATGAACGATGCCGAGCTCGCCAGCAACCCGGCGAGTGCGCAGGCCAATCAGGCCCTGGCGGAGTCAGACATCGCGGCGATCGAGTCCAGGCTTGCCGAGATCTCGGCGTTGAAGTTCCCCACCGATGACGAGGCCGAGATCGCCCAAGATGCCCACGCGTTCCAGACCCTGACCGCGTTCGCGCGTCAGTTCATCGCCGCAGGGCCGCACACAGACGCTGAGATGCTGACGCAGGTCGGTGGTGCGTTCACCAACTGGATTAGTGCGCGAGCGCCGGTCGACGAATTCATCCAGGCGGAGCTCAAGGACAACCAAGTCGCAATCGACGCGGCCAACGCGACCTCTACGAATGTTGAGATCTTCACCCTGATCCTGACCATTCTGTTTCTCGGGACCCTCGCCTTCTATATGTTCTATCTGACCCTGCGGCCGGTTAACAAGCTTGCCAAGGTGGCGACCATGCTGGCCGCGGGCGACTCGGTTGCTATCGAGCCGACGCGGCGCCGTGACGAGCTCGGTCAACTCACGACCGCGCTCGCCGCCTGGCAGCGGATCTCGCAGAACCTGGTCGACGGCCTTCGCGACGGCAGCTCGCGGGCAGCTGCCTCGGCGTCCAGCCTCTCGTCCGCGTCGGAGCAGCTGGCTGCCGCAACCTCCGAGCAGACGTCGGCCACGACCGCGACGGCCGCGAGCGTGGACGAGCTCGCGCGTACTTCCACCACGATCGCGGATACGCTGGAGCTCGTCGCGAGTCAGACCACCAAGACACGAGAGAATCTCGAGCTGGCGAATGTCGATACGCAGGCGTCCGGAAGCCGGGCGCAGGCGCTTGCAGCGCGCATCCATGACATCACCGGGATCCTCGAGCTGATTAACCAGGTCGCCGATCAGACCAACCTCCTGGCGCTGAACGCGGCGATCGAGGCCGCTCGCGCGGGCGATGCGGGTCGGGGTTTTGCGGTGGTCGCGGACGAGGTGCGCCGGCTCGCCGAGCGCTCCAAGTCGTCAGCGGCCAAGATCGGCGAGATCATGACGGGGGCTGAGGCGGAGAGCACCGCCACCGTCATGGCGATGGAGCACAGCGCGAGTCAGATGAAGCAGAGCCTGACGCTCCTGGCGAGTGTCGTCGAGGCGTCGGGGCAGGTGAAGCTGATCACAGAGCGGCAGAGGAACGCGACACAGCAAGTCGGCGCCGCGATCGTGCGGATCACGGTCGGGAGCCGTCAGGTGTCGGATACAGCGCGAAAGATCTCAACTGCCGCGGCCAGCCACGCGCTGCTCGCGTCGGAGATGGAAGAGATGTCCCGCACCGGGACGCGGCCGGGCTAACTACTACTTCTTCTTCCTTGCCCCTGCCGCATCTCATAATCGGGGCGTGCTGGCCGGCATCGAGAAGGACGAGGTCGACTTCCTCTCAATGTTGAGTGAGGCCAACCGGCGCCGCGTGCTCGAGAACTCGACCAAAACGGAGTATCTGCCCGGCGCGATCGCGTACCACGCGGAAATGCCGCCTCGTGCGTTCCTGCTCGATCGCGGGCTGGCCCGCGCTTACGTGAGCGTTCCGGACGGGCGGCAGGCCACGTGCACTTACTTCCATTCCAGAGAGTTGATCGGCGGCACGACCATCGTCAGCCACCCGCCCAGGATTCTCGTGCAGGTGGTCGTCAAGTCCACCCTCACAAGCCTCGACCTCTCCAGGGTGCGCAAGCTGGCAATGACGGAAAGCCAGATCACCATGGCGGTTGCCATGCACCTGGCCGCTCTGGTGCGGAGCTCGTTCAGGCTGATCGCGGTCCGGTCGTTGGGCGACATCAGGCAGCGCCTGGCGTACGACCTGCTCGACCGAGCCTGCCGTTCTCAGCTGGAGGTGGGCCGGCTGGAGGCAAGGGCGACGCACGCCGACCTCGCGGATTCCATCGGCTCGGCGCGCGAGGTGGTCGGGCGGACGCTGGGCCGGCTCCGCCAGGAA
>DATMKM010000141.1:0-3580 GCA_035571315.1 Candidatus Acidiferrum sp. | reverse complement strand
GGTGATGGTGCGCCACCAGCCCCAATCATTCGAGGTGAGGCTCGTGATCCGCTTCACTGAGATCGCCCGGCCCCCTTCGTCTCCGGCCTCGAGCGGGTACTCGGACAGCAGGGCGAGCAAGTCCAGCACGTCCTTGCGATTGATCTTTACGACCTGGAGCTTGGAGAGGAGGAGCTCGGCCGGGGGCAGGGTGACCTCGGCGACGGTCAGCCGATCGACGAATTCGAACGTGTGGCACATCTCGAGGCGGTCCACGAGCACGTCGATCGGCCGGGTGCGCGCCTCGTCGACGAAATAGAGCTGCTTGTGCCCGTAGAGGGCGTTGTAGCGCCGGTCCGCGGCGTAGCCCTCAGCCGTCATCAGCTCGCTGAACGCCTTGCGGTCCTTGCTCCGGGTGGCGAGGTCGATGTCGCGACCTCGGGCCACCGCCGTCCACTCGCGACACTGCGCGTGGAACGCGAGGCCGCCCATCAGGCGGACGTGCTGTCCGCGCGCGCTTGCCAGGGTGACGAGGCGCAGCGCTTCGGCCAGCGGGTCGGGGAGCGTGGCCGCGCTGTCGGCGGGGCCAGTTTGATTCGTTACGTCCTGCTCCATTCGACCCCCGCCTGACGCATCCTTGACAAACAATCGTATCGGCTGTAGGTTCCGCGCGAACCAGGCCGGCGATCTGAGAGGGGAGGGCTCAGCGATGGCTGTCACGAAGACCCTGTTCACGCGTCAGTCGTCGGGCCTCGTGCGAGAGGTGAGCGTTGCGAACGCCCTCTTCTTCAACACCGCCGCCTTCATCGGCGGCACCCTCGGAGGCGCTTACGGCATCGCCGTCCTCGCCGGCGTACCAGTGGTGGTTCTCGGCATCGTCACCAACTGGTCGTACGTCGCATTCATCGTCGGCGCCTTCTGCGTCCTCCTGGCGCTGATCTTCGCCTCGCTGACCACGGTCATGCCCCGCTCCGGCGGCGACTATGTCTTCACGAGCCGCATCATTCCGAAGGTCGGCCCCTTCCTCGGCTGGCTCGAGAGCTGGATGCTCGCGTTCGCTTCGATCGCGCTCCTGCAGTTCGAGACCTCCCTCACGCTGCGCGGGATCCAGATGGAAGGCAAGATCATCGGCATCGGCACCGGCAACAGCTTCTTCACCGGCGCCGACAGCTGGTTCACCGATGGCAATACGGGCGACGTCACGGGCATCCCCGGCATGATCGCCGGCCTCGCGGTGCTGGCGGTCGTCGCCTTTGTCGTGCTGCAGCCGACGCGGACGTTCCACAAGATCGTCACGTGGCTCACGATCTTCGGCATCGGCGGCTGGATCGTGATGGCGGTCGCCGGGCTCCTGACCTTCGACGCCGGCACCTTTGCAGCCAACCTCCCGAAGTACGCCAACGGCACCACGGTGGGCCAGCTGGCGAAAGCCGCGAGCGACGCCGGCCTCACCGGTACCAGCTTCAGCTTCGGGCCCGTCGACGGCCTCACATGGCCCTTCTTCCTCATGGCGGGCGTGATGCTCTTCCAGTTCATCGGGTTCCAGTACAGCGCCTACATCTCGGGCGAGGTCCGCGGCAACGTCACGCGCGGCATCCTGCTCGCGGTGCTCGGCGCGCTCTTCCTCGCGGTGTTGATGAACTCGATCTACGCCGAGATGCTGCCGCGCCGCCTGGGCCTCGACCCGCAGACCGGTTGGGCAGGCGCGTTCTGGGGCTACGTCGTCAAGCCGCCGCTGCCGCTGGGCCAGCCCAACTACTACCAGCTCGTGGGCGCGGTGGCCCGGCCCGACCTGTGGATCGTCTGGACCATCGTGGGCGCGGCGTCCACCCTGTTCCCCTTCCTCCTCATGCCCGTTTACGTCGTCTTCATCAGCCGCATGGCGCTGGCGTGGAGCCTCGACCGCCAGGTGCCCGAGTGGCTCGGCGAAGTCTCCGAGCGATTGCGCGCGCCGGCCAACGCGATCATCGCGACCCTGGCGATGGCCGTGATCTTCCTTCTCTTCTCGAACTTCGCGATCCTCAAGGCGGTGGGCCTCGAGCAGCTGGCGCCCAGCGCCGACCCCGCGCTCGACGGCAAGCTCAATCTTGTCGCCTCCGCCTGGTTCACGATCCTCGCCTCGTCGCTCAGCTGGATCAACCCGGGCATCAACGCGATCCTGGCGCGGTTCACGCGGCCCGACCTCGTCAAGACCGCTCCGTTCATCAAGTGGCTGCCGTGGCTTGGTGTCGTCTGGTTGGCGTTCACCGTGACGCTCTACTGGTTCGCCGGCGTCGGGCCGATCATCAGCAACCTGCGGAAGTCCAACCCGCTGTCCTACCTGAACAGCAGCGGCGTGACGTTCGTCGGGATAGTCCTGGTCATTGGAATCGTCTGGTACTTCATCAGGGCGGCGACCAACCGGCGTGCCGGGGTCGAGACGGCGCTGATGTACAAGTCGCTGCCGCCTGACTGAGCGCACGCCGTTGCCCGCGACGGATCACCTTTCCCGCGTCGACGCGGTCGGCCTGGCCGGCCTCGTGCGCCGTAAGGAGATGAGCGCCACCGAGCTGGTGCAGGCGGCGATCGCGCGGATCGAGGCGGTGAACCCCACCGTCAACGCGGTCGTCACGCCCCTGTTCGAGGAGGCGCTCGCCGAGGCTCGCCGCCCGCTGCCGGCCGGGCCGCTCGCCGGGGTGCCGTTCCTGCTCAAGGACCTCGGCACCGGGCAGGCCGGTGTGCTGCAAACCGCAGGATCGCGCGCGCTGCGCGACTTCCGGCCGGCGGTCGACAACCCGATGGTCACCTCCTACCGCAAGGCGGGCCTCATCGTGGTGGGGCGGACAAGCACCCCTGAGTTCGGCAATCACTCGACCACCGAGCCGCTCCTCTTCGGCCCCACACGCAACCCATGGGCGCTCGATCGCACCGTGGGTGGTTCATCCGGTGGTTCCGCGGCGGCGGTCGCGTCCGGCATGGTCCCCGCGGCAAGCGGCGGGGATGGGGCGGGCTCGATTCGCATCCCGGCCTCGTGCTGCGGGGTCTTCGGCCTCAAGCCGAGCCGCGGGCGGGCGTCGCGCGCGCCGGCCGGTGAGGAGATCGGCGGCTTCAACGTCCGCCACGCGATCACGCGCTCGGTCCGCGACAGCGCCGCCCTCCTCGACATCATCGCCGGGCCGGTTCCCGGGGACCCGTACTTCGCCACGCCGCCCGGCCGGCCGTACCTCAAGGAGATGAATCGCATGCCGCGCCGCAAGCGGATCGCCTGGTCCGATCGGGCACCGCTCGGCACCGCGGTGGATCCCGAATGCGTCGCCGCGGTGCGCGAGACCGCCAAGCTGCTCGAGTCTCTCGGGCACCATCTCGAGGAGGCTGCGCCTGAATTCGACGCCGAGGTGATGATCGGCCCGATGGTGCTCATCTGGGCGGTGGGCAACCTCGAGGACGCGACCGAGGCGGAGCGCATTCTGGGTCGCCCGCTGGAGCTCGGCGAGCTGGAGGACACGACCTGGGAGCTGGTGGAGCACGGCCGGCGCTTTACCGCTCTCGACGTGTTCCGCGCGGTCGGCGAGCTGTCGGCGGCGGCGCGCTCGATCGCGCCTTTCTTCGAGAAGTACGACGC
>DATMKM010000140.1:0-4801 GCA_035571315.1 Candidatus Acidiferrum sp. | reverse complement strand
GCCTCCTCGGACGCACGGAAAATCCTCCTCCAGGTGGTCGAGCGGACCGCCGACCGGGTCTTCATCCCGCTGACGGTGGGGGGTGGGGTGCGCAGCGTCGAGGACATGGCCGAGCTGCTCACGCATGGTGCGGACAAGGTGTCCGTCAACACCGCTGCGCTCGAGAACCCCGACCTGATCGGTGAATGCGCCGAGGTGTTCGGCGCGCAGTGCGTGGTGCTGGCGATCGACGCGCGACGGCGGGCTGAACATCCAGGATGGGAGGTGTTCAGCCACGGAGGACGACGCACCACCGGCCGTGACGCAGTCGAGTGGGCCGTGCTCGGAGAACGGCTGGGAGCCGGGGAAATCCTGCTCACGTCGATGGACAAGGACGGCACGCACGAGGGCTACGACATCGCGCTGCTGCAGGCCATCTCGTCGTCGGTGCGACTGCCGGTCATCGCGTCGGGTGGCGCGGGGACGATCGATCACATGTATCAAGCGCTGACCGAGGGCGGCGCCGAGGCGATGCTCGCCGCGTCTGTTTTCCATTTCGGAGAGCTGTCGATCGCCACCGTGAAACAAGATTTGGCGGCCAGGGGTTTGGAGATCAGGCCATGAAACCCGACTTTTCGAAAGGGCTCGTGCCGGCGGTCGTGCAGGACGCGGACTCCGGCAAGGTGCTGATGCTCGCCTACATGGACGAGGAGTCCTGGTCGCGCACGCGCGAAAGCGGGCAGGCGTGGTTCCACTCGCGGGAACGGGGGTTGTGGCGGAAAGGTGAGACGTCGGGCAACACCATGGAGGTGCTCGAGGCGCGTCTCGACTGCGATCTCGATGCGGTCTTGCTGCGGGTGAAGCCGGCCGGGCCGGCGTGCCACACCGGCGCGGAATCGTGCTTCTTCAACGAGCCCTGAGCCAGCCTCGACCGCTGCTGCTCCGGATGTTTATGCACTTCGCTGTATACTCATGCGCCCATGCCCAAGACGGTAAAGGTGGCCGTGGCCGGGGCCAACGGTTATGCCGGGATGACATTGGTGAACCTGCTGGCCCGCCACCCTGGCGTGCAGTTGAGCCAGCTCACCTCGAGGTCGTACGCCGGTAAGGCTTACTCCGAGGTCTTTCCGCTGCTCGGGTTGAAGGGCGAGTTCCGGGCGGAGCCGGATCCCGACGGCCTTGATGTCGTCTTCAGCTGCCTGCCGCACAACGTGGGAGCGAGCCGAGCGGGAGGTTGGATCTCAGCCGGTGCGCGCGTGATCGACATGAGCGCGGACTTCCGGCTGCACGACGCGCAGCAGTACCCCGTCTGGTACCGCCAGGAGCATCCCGCGCCGGAGCTGCTCGGCAAGGCCGTGTTCGGGCTGCCCGAGCTGCACGAGCGCGAGCTCAAAGATGCGTCGCTCGTCGCCGTGCCGGGCTGCTACTCGACTGCGTCGATCCTCGCCCTTGCCCCGGTGGTTGCAGCCGGGCTCGCCGCATCCGACTTCGTGGTGGATGCCAAGTCCGGAGTAAGTGGGGCTGGGCGGTCGCCAGGCATCGGAGTCCATTTCAGCGAGGTCAACGAGTCGGTGGGCGCCTACGCGATCGGCGGGCATCGCCACCTGCCTGAGCTGACGCAGGAGCTGGGGAAGCTGAGCCGGAACAAAGAGGTCCAGGTGACCTTCGTCCCGCATCTGATCCCGATGACCCGCGGCATCCTCGCCACGTGTTACTTCGACCTGAAGGGCTCGGTGGCTGAGCTGGACGACGCATATCGCGAGTTCTATTCAGGGCAGCCCTTCACGCGCCTGGTCGACCACACGCCGACGACCAAGCTGGCAAGCCACACGAACCTGTGCCTGGTGAACGTCGCCGCGCAGGGGAAGAAGGCCGTCGTCACGGCGGCGCTGGACAACCTGATCAAGGGCGCGGCGGGCCAGGGCGTCGAGTGCTTCAACATCGCGTTCGGCTTCGACCGCACGACCGCCCTGGAGGGTGCGGCGCAGTGGCCCTGACCTTCCCCCGCGGCTTTCGCGCCGGCACCGCCGCCTGCGGCATCAAGGCCTTCACGGCCGGCGCGTCGGCCATCCCGACGGGACAGAAGGACGACCTGTGCGTGATTCACTCCTCGCTGATGTGCGACACCGGCGGCGTCTTCACGACAAACAAGATCAAGTCCGCGTCGGTGGTGATCGACCAGCTTCACCTGCAGCACAACCGGGTGCAGGCGCTGACGATCACGTCAGGCAACGCCAACGCCTGCACGGGCGCGCAGGGATTCAAGGACGCCCTTCAGATCGCGAAGCTTTCTGCAGATCGGCTGGACCTCGACCCGGACCAGGTGCTCGTCAGCTCGACGGGCGTGATCGGGCGCTACCTGCCGATGGACACGATCAAGCCGGGCATCGCAGAGGCCTGCGGCAAGCTCAGCCCCGACGGGGGCGACGCCGCGGCGCGGGCGATCTTGACCACGGACCTCGTGCCGAAGACGGCCGTGCTCGAGCTCGAGCTGGCCGGCGCGACGGTGCGGCTTGGAGGCATGTGCAAGGGGTCGGGAATGATCCACCCGAACATGGCGACCATGCTCGCGTACGTCACGACCGACGCCGCCGTTGAGGCAGGCCTGATGGGCAAGCTCGTCAAATCGATCGCCGACCGCAGCTTCAACCAGGTCACGGTGGATGGGGACAGCTCGACCAACGACACCTTCCTGATCCTGGCCAACGGAGCGGCCGGCAACGAGCCGATCAGGAGCGGCAGTCTCGAAGCCGAGCAGCTCGAGCGGGCGCTGCTCGAGGTTGCCCAGCAGCTGGCCCGTGCGATCGCTCGCGACGGCGAAGGCGCCACCAAGCTCATCACGGTCAAAGTCAGCGACGCACTGTCCGACGCGGATGCGCGCCTGGCGGCTCGCGCGGTCGCGGCCTCGAGCCTGGTCAAGACGGCCATCCACGGCGGCGACCCGAACTGGGGACGGATCGTGTGCGCGCTCGGTTACAGTGGCGCCGAACTGGCGCTCGACAAGCTTCACCTCACGGTGGGTGGGGCGGTCGTCTTCGAACGGGGCGCCGGCGTAGACGTTGACCTGTCGGCCGTCCGCCACGCGTTCGAGCAGCCGGAGATTGAGATCGTGGCCACACTCGGGCTGGCGGACGGGCACGCCGAAGCCTGGGGATGTGACCTTTCGGAGGAGTACGTGCGAATCAACGCGGACTACACGACATGACGCTGACGGTCGAAGAGCGCGCGAAGGTCCTGGTCGAGGCGCTGCCCTACATCAAGCGATTCCACGGGCAGGTGGTCGTGATCAAAGTCGGTGGCAACGCCATCGAGTCGGCGCGCGACGAGACGCTGCTGGACGTGGTGCTGCTGCGGTATGTCGGAATGCAGCCGATCCTCGTGCACGGCGGAGGCCCCGAGATCTCGGCGATGAGCGAGCGGCTCGGCTTGAAGCCGACTTTCAAGAAGGGCTTGCGGGTCACCGACGACAAGACCATGGAGGTCGTGAAGATGGTCCTGACCGGCAAGGTCAGCCCCGACCTGGTGGCCGCGATTCACCGGCTCGGCGGACAGGCCGTCGGGATGAGCGGCGAGGACGGGCCCACGATCATCGCGGAGGCTCTCGACGAGTCGATGGGATTCGTCGGCCGTGTCACGCAGGTCAACAAGGAGCCGATCACCGCGCTCCTCGGCCGCGGCTACATCCCTGTGATCGCCTCGATCGGGATGGGTTATGACGGTCACGCGTACAACATCAACGCGGACACGGTCGCGGCGGAGATCGCTGTCGCGCTCAACGCGGCGAAGGTGATCCTGCTGACGGACGTCGCCGGTGTCCTTGGGGTCGACGGTCAGGTTGTCGCGGTGCTGTCGCGCGAAGATGCGCGGCAGCGGATCGAGGCCGGCGAGGTGACGGGCGGGATGATCCCCAAGCTCGAGGCCTGCCTGCGCGCGCTGGACGTCGTTCCGCTCGCGCACATCGTCGACGGGCGCACGCCGCACGCCCTGCTGCTCGAGCTCTTCACCGAAGCCGGCATCGGGACGATGGTCACTCCCTGATGGCCGCCACGACCTGGATTGACACCTTCTGTCCGCGCTCGTGCTCGGCGCGCCGCCACATGGAGTCGCCCCTGAGTGACGGTCGTGGGGTCGGTCGCTGCGGTCGGGAGAACCAATACGACGATCCTTCGAGCCACAGGTGCGCCCGGTGACGACGGCCGAGCTCGCCGATCGCTACCTCATGCAGACGGGACGCCGCCTGCCCGTCACATTCGTGCGCGGCAGCGGTTGTCTCGTCTATGACGACTCGGGTCGCGAGTACCTGGACTTTGTGGCAGGCATCGCGGTGAACCTACTCGGGCACTCACACCCCGACGTCGTTGCCGCCGTCACCGCGCAGGCGAACACCCTGATCCACACCTCGAACCTCTACTACACACAGCCGCAGGTCGAGCTGGCCCAGCGGTTGGTGGACCTGTCGTTCCCGTCTCGCGTCTTCCTGTGCAACTCAGGCGCGGAGGCCAACGAGGCGGCGATCAAGATCGCGCGCAAGTGGGGAACCACGAATCGCGACGGCGCGTTCGAGATCATCACCACGACCGGTTCATTCCACGGCCGCACGCTGGCGGCGGTCACCGCAGGCGGCCAGCACAAGTACTCCGACCCGTTCAAGCCGCTTCCCGAGGGCTTCGTCCACGTGGCCTACAACGACCTCGACGCGATCAAGGACGCGACCAGCGTCCGCACGGTCGCCGTGATGCTCGAGCCGGTGATGGGTGAGATCGGGATCGTCCCCGCAGCCCCGGGTTACCTCGCCGGCGTCCGCGAGTGGTGCGACGCGCAG
>DATMKM010000139.1:0-8477 GCA_035571315.1 Candidatus Acidiferrum sp. | reverse complement strand
CAAGGGAGTCGAGGGTCTCCTCAAGGCAGGCGGAGTGAGCGTGGTCCGAGGCACCGCCAGCCTGGCCGGCGGCGGCGCGGTCGACGTCTCAGGCCAGCGCATCCAGGCCAAGGACATCGTGATCGCGACAGGTTCGGCGGTTGCGCGCATCCCGCTCAAGGGCGCCGAGCTCACCATCGACTCCGACCAGATCCTTGAGCTGAAGGAGATCCCGAGCCGGCTCGCCGTCATCGGCGGAGGCGTCGTGGGCATGGAGTTCGCGGCCATGTTCGCGGCGCTGGGCACCAAGGTGACCGTGCTCGAGATGCTGCCCCAGGTCCTCCCCATGGTGGACGCCGACCTGGTCGCCGTCTACACCAAGCACCTCGCGGGCCTCGGGGGGGACGTGCACACCAACGCCAAGGTCGAAGAGATCGCCAAGCGCAACGGCGGCCTGCAGGTGCGCTTTTCGACCGGCGGTGAGGGCGGCGCGGTCGACGCCGACCAGGTGCTGCTCGCGGTCGGGCGCGTGCCGTACACGCAGGGTCTCGAAGCGGAGAAGGCCGGGGTGAAGCTCGAGCGCGGCCGCGTCGTCGTCGATGAGCACCTGCACACGACCGCGGACGGTGTTTGGGCGATCGGAGACGTGATCGGCGGCATCATGCTCGCGCACGTCGCTTCCTACGAGGGCGTGCTCGCGATCGAAAACATCGTCGGTCACGCCAACCGCACGCCCGACTATCACGCCGCCCCGAACTGCATCTACACCGACCCGGAGATCGCGCACGTCGGGATCGGCGAGAAAGAGGCCAAGGAGCTGGGTCTCGACGTCAAGGTGGGCCGCTTCCCATTCACCGCTTCCGCCCGGGCTCTCACCCTGGGCCAGCCCGAGGGCTTCGTGAAGGTCGTCGCGGACGCGAGCTCGGGCCGGCTGCTCGGCGCACACATCGTCGGCCCGCGAGCTACCGACCTGATCGCCGAGGCCACGCTGGCCGTGCAGAACGGCCTGACTCTCGAGCAGATCGACCTGACGATCCACGCGCACCCGACGCTGCCCGAATCCCTGATGGAGGCGGCCCTCGCCGCGCAGGGGCGGGCGATTCACATCACCAACCGGCGCGGTGCCGCTGCGCCACCTGCAGCCAGCGGCAACCCCCCACCGGCCGGCGCGGTGCCGGCAGCAGCCACCTCAGCGGTTAGCGTGGAGGTCAAGCAGACCGCCAACGCTCAAAATCATGAGCAGGTCATGACCGCTCCCGTTAAGTCCAAGACTCCCCCACCCCCCATCGCCATCACGCCCAAGGTGCTCGAGCTGACCAAGCAGAATCGCGACTTCTTGCTCGGGCTCCATCGCCAGATGCAGCTCATCCGGCGCTTCGAAGAGCGCGCCCAGGAGCAGTACACCAAGGCGAAGATCGGCGGCTACTGCCACCTCAACATCGGCGAGGAGGCGACCGTCGTCGGCGGCATCCACGCGCTCAAGCTGAACGACTACATCTTCACGAGCTACCGCGAGCATGGGCACGCGATCGCCCGAGGCATCGACCCCAGGGCCGTGATGGCCGAGCTGTTCGGAAAGGAAACCGGCACCTCCCACGGTCGCGGCGGCTCGATGCACATGTTCGACGCGAAGCTCCGCTTCATGGGCGGCTACGGGATTGTCGGCGGCCACCTGCCGCTAGCAGCCGGCGGCGCCTGGGCGGTGCGCTATCGCAAGGAGAAGGACGTGGTCTTCTGCATGTTCGGAGACGGAGCCACGAACATCGGGGCCTTCCACGAGTCGCTCAACATGTCGAAGATCTTCGATCTCCCGGTCGTCTGGTTCTGTGTCAACAACCGGTACGGCATGGGCACCCCGGTGGAGAAGGCCTCCGCCGTGGCGGACATCTACAAGAAAGCGTGCGCGTATGACATCGAGTCGATCCAGCTGGACGGCATGAACCTTCGCGAGGTGCTGCTCAAGACCAGCGAGTTTGTCGAGAAGACGCGCGCGGACTCTCAGCCCAGGTTCATCGAGGCCCTCTGCTACCGGTTCAAGGGGCATTCGGTGGTCGACCCCGATAAGTACCGGTCCGCCGAGGACAAGGAGAAGTTCCGCAAGGCGGACCCGATCGTCGCGTTCGAGCACGAGCTCGAGACGAGCGGGCTCGCCGACGAGGAATACTTCAAGAAGGTCCGGCAGGAGATCGACGCGGAGGTCCAGGAAGTCATCCGCTTCGCCGACGAAAGCCCCGATCCCAAGGTCGAAGACCTCTACAAGTTCGTGTACGCGGGCGAGTGGGAGAACCGGCCCGAGCTGCGCGGAGACCCGCTCTGATGGCGACTCGCGTGGCGGCTCCCGCCGGGCGCGCGCAGGGCGCGCCCAATCCGGACGAGAAGCTGTATCGCGTCGCGCTGCGCGAGGCGCTGACCGAGGAGATGGAGCGCGACGAGAGTGTCTACCTGATCGGCGAGGACATCGGCGTGTTCGGTGGCGCATACCGCGTCACCGAAGGTCTCCTCGACAAGTTCGGTCCCCAGCGCGTGGTGGACACGCCGATCGCCGAAGAGGGCTTCGTCGGCGCGGCGATCGGGTCCGCAATGCTGGGCCTGCGTCCGGTCGTGGAGCTGATGACCATCAACTTCTCGCTCGTTGCCTACGACCAGATCGTGAACAACGCGGCCAAGATCCGCTACATGTTCGGCGGCGAAGCGAAGGTGCCCCTGGTCATTCGCATGCCAGGCGGCGCGGGCCATCAGCTCTCGGCCCAGCACTCCCACAGCCTCGAGGTCATCTACGGCCTGATCCCAGGACTCCTGGTGGTCGCACCGACCACACCGGAGGATGCGAAAGGCATGCTCAAGTCCGCCATTCGAACCGACAACCCGGTGATGTTCCTGGAGTCGATGAGCCTCTACAACGTGCGGGGCATCGTGCCGCCTGGCGACTACACCACGCCCCTCGGCAAAGCGGCGGTGCGCCGTACCGGCTCGGACGTGACGGTGGTCGGAGTCTCCAGGATGGCAGTGCTCGCTTTTGAGGCCGCAAAGCAGCTCGAGGAAGAGGACATCGACGCCGAGGTGATAGACATGCGCTCCATCCGCCCCATCGACTGGGAGCCCATCGTGGAATCGGTGCACAAGACGGGACGCTGCGTCGTGGTCGAGGAGGGCTGGGCGACCTACGGCGTGACGGCCGAGATCGCGGCCGGCGTGCAGGAGCGTTGCTTCGACTACCTCGACGCTCCGATTCGCCGCCTGGGCGGCGCGCAGGTGCCGATGCCCTACAGCCTCCCGCTGGAGAAGGCATCCATCCCGACCAGCGAAGACATCAAAAAGCTCGTCCGCTCGGTCGTAGGGAAGTAAGCGATGCCTGACGTCAACATGCCCAAGCTCTCCGACACGATGGAGGAGGGCACCATCGTCGAGTGGAAGAAGAAGACCGGCGACGAGGTGAAGGCGGGCGACGTGCTGGCCGAGGTGGAGTCGGACAAGGCCACCTTCGACCTGGAAGCCGAGAGCGCCGGCGTCCTATCGATCCTCGTCGAGCAGGGAATCCCGGCCAAGATCGGGGCGCCGATCGCGCGCATAGGTGATGCCACCGCAGCGCCGCCGAAAGAGAAGGCAAAGGCTCCTCCCGCCAGCGCGAAGCCAAAAGAGACCGAAGCTCCGCCACAGGTAGAGGAAGAGGAGAAGGCCGCCGCGACCTCCTCCCCACCCCGCGTCGAAGAGGCCGCCGAAGAACCGGCGGCCGAGGAGCCTGACGAGCGAGCGCCTGACGTTCCCGCCACCGACGCCAAGGGCGACGGCCAAATCAAGGCTTCACCGCTGGCCAAGCGCCTCGCCGCTGAGATGGGAGTCGACCTCGCCGCGCTGAAAGGCAGCGGCCCGGACGGCCGCATCGTCAAGGAGGACGTGCTCGCCGCGGGCGGCACATCCAGGCCCGCCGAGCGGCGGAAGCCCGAGGCTCCCCCCCGCGCACCCGGGCCCGATGTCGAGGTGGTCGAGCCGTCCCGGATGCAGGCCACCATCGCACGGCGCATGGCAGAGGCGAAGTCGACCGTTCCCGAGTTTCAGGTCACCGTGGAAGCTCGGGTCGACGAGGCCGTGAGCATGCGCCAGCAGCTCAAGGAATCGGTGCCGGGTGCGGACAAGGTGACGATGACCGACATGCTCGTGCGCGCGTGCGCGCTCGCTCTGCGCAAGTTTCCCGAGGTCAACAGCTCCTGGGTCGACGGCCGCTTCCAGCGCAAGCGCGCGGTCAACATCGGGCTGGCGGTTGCGCCGAGCCAAGGCATGGGCCTGCTCGTCCCGGTCGTCCACGACGCGGACGCCAAGGACCTGATCCAGATCTCGATCGAGTCGCGGCAGGTCATCGAACGCGCGCGGTCGGCCCGGCCCAATGAGGGCGACCTGAGCGGTGCCACGTTCTCGATCTCGAACCTCGGCATGTTCGGAGTCGATGAGTTCGTCGCGATCATCAACCCACCTGAGGCCGCGATCCTCGCCGTCGGCGCGATCAAGGAAGTTCCTGTCGTCCAAGACGGGAAGATCGTGCCGGGCAAGGTCATGCGGATGACCCTCTCGGTGGACCATCGGGTCTTCTATGGAGCCACGGCCGCGCAGTTCATGGCCGAGGTGAAACGCCTGATCGAAAACCCCGTCACGCTGGTGGTCCCGCCCACCCCCTAAGCAACGCCGTAATCACGGGCGTGCGTGAGGTCCGCGGATCCGGCGGACGAAATCGTCAATCGGCTTGCCGAGCTTCAGGCTCCCGTAAACCTCGGCCACGGGATCGTCCGAACCTACCGGCTGACCTTCTGAAGCTGATGAACCGGGTGGCGCGCATACTTCCGTCACCGACATGTCAAGGCGCGATGCGGTGCTGGTGGCGATTGTCATCGCCGTCTGGACTGGTGTCCTCATCTCCTACGTCGGCCCGACCTACATTCGGCCTCTTCCAATGTGGGGCCAAATCCTTCTGGCGGTCGCATGTGGCTTGATCGTCGCCACGATCGCGATCGACAGCCGGCGCCGCTCGCGCCGCAAAACTAGCTCGCCTTAGTCAAGGGCTCGGCATCAGCGGCGGGCGGCTCGACACGGGCGCCGTCCGGTTTGCGCGCCGCCGGCAGCAGGAGGTGCAGCCGCAGGTCGCCTGAGGCATCGAAGTCCGCCCAGAGCCTGCCCCTCATCGCGGCGGCGAGCTCGCGGGAGATCGAGAGACCAAGACCAACGCCAGCCGCGGCCGCTGAGCGCGAAGGGTCTGCGCGATAAAAGCGCTCGAAGATCCGCTCCACGTCCGGCTTGTGTGGGCCGGTGGCGTTTGCGACGACCACCTCCACTCCCGAGATGTTCGAGAGCGCCGCGATCTTGATCGCCGTTCCCTCGGGCGCGTACTTGACCGCGTTGTCGAGCAGGTTGTCCAGGATCTGGTGGAGGCGCTCGGGGTCGGCCGCCACGGGCGAGGTGTTCTTGGGCGCCGACAGCGTCAGGTCCAGCCGGCGCTCTCCGGCGCGGTGCTTGATCATCTCGAGCTCCTGCTCGAGCTGGCTCGCGAGGTCGACCGCGGTGATATGCACGGAGATGGATCCGGCCTCGACGCGCGCGAGGTCGAGCAGCTCCTGCGCCATGCGCAGGACGCGCTCGGACTCCTCGTGGATGATCGTCGCCGCCCGCGTCCGCTCGTTCTCGCTCCACAGGCTGCCGTCGACCAGGGCCTGGCTGAAACCGATGAGGCTCGTGAGCGGCGTCTTCAGCTCGTGCGAGACGTTAGCCAGGAAATCGCGCTGCGTCTTGCGCGCGCGCTCTACCGCTTCCGCCATGCGATCGAAGGCCGCGCCGAGCATCCCGATCTCATCGCTTCCCCGGATGCCCACCCGCCGGGAGTAGTTGCCGGCGGCGATGTCCTCGGCGGCCCCCGACAGCTGCGTGAGCGGCCCGGTCAGCGAGCGGCTGACGAGCAGCACGAGGAGCATCGCCACGACGAGCGCCGCCCCGCCCGCTTCCAGAAGCCGCCCGGCCAGGTCGCCGGCGGCCGCTGTGGATGCCAGGGCCTGCGGCTGCGCCACCACGACGTAGGTCGCCGCAAGCGGGTCGCGGGCGGGCGCGATCCTGACCGCGGCAGCGAGGTAGGCCTGGCCGTCGAGCGTGGTCCGTGCCTCGCCGACGTTGGCCACCCGTGTGGAAGGCGTGATGGGGACAACCGCGACGAACATGTCCGTGCCACTGCTGTCGTACACAACGCGCCCCTGAGAGTTGAGCAGCAGCAGGCGGTTGCCGCTCAACGTGGGCACCACGACCGAGTTCATCCGGTCCTCGAAATCGAGCGGCAAAGCGAGGCGGCAGCCCGCGGCGCCCGGGTTCGTACCCGCCGGCAAGGCGAAGCATTCGAGGTGCTTGACTTGGAGCGCCGCCGGGACCACCGCCCGGTCGAGCTGGTCCTGGACGCCCTGGAACTCGAGGTCACGCACCAGGACCCAGGTCAGAAGCCCGCCCAGCAGCAGACTCACGGCTACGATGCCGGCGGCGGCCGCCAGGAGGCGTAGGCGGAGAGTCAGCTGGCGCTCAGCTCCAGCCGGTATCCGACGCCCCACACGGTCTGGATGCTCGGGTCGGTAATGCTCGCCGCCGCAAGCTTTTCGCGCACCTGCTGGACGTGCACGTCCACCGTTCTCGTGTAGCCGGGGAAGTCGTAGCCCCAGACCAGGTCGAGGAGCTCGCTGCGCTGGAAAACGCGGCCGGGATGGCGCGCCAGCAGTGCGAGCAGGTCGAACTCCTTGGGTCGCAGCTGGACCTTGGCTTTGCCGTGCCGGACCTCGTGGCGTTCCAGGTCAACCTCGAGTTTGCCGGCGCGGATCAGCTTGGGCTGGTCCGGTTCGACTCGCGCACGCCTGAGCAGGGCCTTGGCGCGGGCGACGAGCTCCTGGGGGTGGAAGGGTTTCGTCAGGTAGTCGTCGGCGCCCACCTCGAGGCCGACCACCTTGTCGGTGACCTCGTCGCGGGCGGTGAGCATGATGATCGGCACCTGGCTCTGCTTGCGGATCTCCTTGCAAATCGTGAGGCCGTCGACGCCGGGCAGCATGATGTCCAGGATCACCAGGTCGGGTTTCAGCTGGACGAACTTGGCCATCGCCTGGCTGCCGTCGCCGACGCCCTCGACCTCGTAACCCTCGCGCGTGAGATAAAGCCGGGCCAGCTCGACGATGTGAACCTCGTCATCGACCACCATGACCTTTGAGCTCAGAGGCGTCGCCATACCGTCAATAGATCATCCGCCCGTCAGACGGATGTCCTCGGACCATGAGGGAAATGTAAACGCAGAAAGTCCACCGCGCCTCCTGCGGGCACACCGCCCGACGGTCGCACACCCTCAGATTCCGCACCAGAGTTGAACGCTATAGCGCGCCGATCGGATATGCACGGGCTGATCCCAGGTGCCGAACTGAGCCTCGAGGCAATCAGTGCGTCCAGGCGATCGGACCTTCGACCCTATCAATCGACTCACTACTGTCTACCTGACAATATCTGCAGGATTGCTGTGAAGCCACCTATGCATGCTCTCGCTGGGGTGCTGGCCGCTCTGCTGATGGCTGCGTGTGGAGGAGCAACTGGCTCAGCCTCACCTTCGCCGACAGAGAACTTGGGCGCGGACTATGGAGCGATTGTTACGCCCTCCGACGCTGCCACCGCCGGGTTGTGGAGTGCGGTCACTGCTCAGTCGACGGACACGGCCAACATCCGGGCGGCTGCCAAAGTCTGCTTCGACGCGTACGTCAAGATGAACAGCAATCTGCTCGCGTTCGAGAAGAAGATGCCGGCCAACGTGCAGAGCGACATCGAGGCTGCTCGTGCGGCAACCTCCAAGGAGATTGCGGACCTTCAGCTCATGACGGCCAGCACTACAGACGACCAACTCATGGTCGCATTCGATGCATATGCTGCAGATCAGACCAAATTCAACTCTGCGTTCGGGCTCGTGCGAAGCGACCTGAGCTTTCCGGCACCGTCGTGACCGAATCCGATCATCAGCACTGGCATCCGCTTGTGCACCACGCGAGTCGATACCTGAATTCAACGCGGTGCTTGGTACCAGCGACGAAAACCCCCTGTCTCCCGCTCCAGCTTTTGAATTCACGCTTTTGCGAAGGAGGCACGGTACCCGCTGGGGGTTGACCCGACATCGTGATCGCGGCAGGTCTTGACATGCAAAAGGCGATTTGGAACCCGTCCGGCGGAACGGTTTAGCTTTGCACTATCGGACTCTCAGAGGTGGCAGGCCGGTTGCTGCGCGCCTTCAGCATGAGACCCGCCGCTGGACGTGGCGAGGGTTCCCGGTCCCGAGATTACCCCGGGCAGGAGCGGATTCAGCGTAGCCGAAAGGTCCCACCATGGCGTGCGGTGAGGCCGGACTGGCGTCACTTCCCGCGCTTGGCGTCGGTGCGCACCGCCTGGCGCGCCGCACCGGCTCGCTTGTCCGTATCTGAGCGCAGCACCAGCTTCAGCGGGTTGCCGATGAGGCC
>DATMKM010000138.1:0-3811 GCA_035571315.1 Candidatus Acidiferrum sp. | reverse complement strand
TCGGCGGACTGCTGCCGGCGCTGCGGGCGGCGCGCGTGCCGGTGACGACGGCACTGCGCGCTACCTGAAGCCCGCGCTCGGCGGGTCAACTGACGTTGCGGCCTCGCGGGCCCGTGCGCTTCATTTGCCCAGCGTGGTCGGGTAAGGCGGCGCGCTCTTCAGCTGCACGGGCTTGAAGTCCTTGAGCTGCGTGAGCACGGTCGCGATCGCGGCATCGAGCTGCGGGTCCTCGCCGCGGTTCACGGCCGCCGGGTCGAGCGTCACCTCGACGTCGGGCGCGACGCCTTCGTTCTCCACACGCCAATCACCCTCGGGCGTGAAGAAGCGGAAGAATGGGACGGTGAGCTGCCCGCCGTCGATCAGGTCGGGATTCGAGCGGATGCCGATCAGCCCACCCCAGGTGCGCGTGCCGATCAGGGTGCCGAGCTTCTGATGCTTGAACGCCCAGGGCAGGAAGTCTCCGCCCGAGCCCGCGTCCTGATCGGCCAGCATGACCTTCGGCCCGTAGATGCCGCCGCCCGGGGTACTGAATACCTGGGCGTCGCGGTCCTTCCAGCCGGAGAGGTAGGGGCGGCTCAGGATCTCGATCACGTAGTTCGCCGCCTGGCCGCCGCTGTTTCTGCGCTCGTCGAGGATGAGCGCGGGCTTGTCGATCTGAGCGAAGAACATGCGATTGAAGTACTGGAAGCCGTCGGCCGCGGTGTTGGGCAGATAGACGTAGGCCACCTTGCCGCCGGTCTTCCTCTCCACGTACTCGCGGTTGTGCTCGATCCAGCGCCACTGGCGCAGTCCCGCCTCATCGGCGATCGGCTGGACCACGACGTTATGCGCCCCGGCCCCGGCCGGGTCGGGGGCGACGCTGAGCGTCACCTGCTTGTCGACGGTCTGCTCGAAGAACGCGTAGAGATTCTCGGTCGCATCGAGTGGCCGTCCGTTGACCGCGAGCAGATAGTCTCCCTCCTTCACAGTGACGCCCGGCACTGCGAGCGGCGCCCGCAGGAAGGGATTCCAACGGTCGCCGCGGTAGATGGTCCTGATGCGATAGTGGTTGTTCTCGACCGCAAAGTCGGCGCCCAGCAGCCCGGTCTTGGTGCCGGGCTCGCCGGGCACGTCGCCGCCGCTCAGGCGGTTGTGGCCGACCTGCATCTCGCCGATCATCTCGATCAGCAGATCCGTGAGGTCCTCACGGCGCTGCACGAACTTCAGCAGCGGCTTGTAGCGCGCGTATACGGCGTTCCAGTCGAGGCCGTGCATATTGGGGTCGTAGAAGAATTCCTTCTCCATCCACCACGCCTCGTCGAAGATCTGCTGCCACTCGGCGGCCGGATCGACGTACATGCCGAGCTGACTCAGGTCGATCGGCTTGGCATCGAGCTTTTCATTGGCGTCGGCGATCTCGAGCTTGCCCTTGGCATAGACGAGCAGCAGCTTCTTGCCGTCGGCGCTGATCGAGACGTCCTCGATCCCCTGTTTGAGCGACTTCGCTTTGCGCTCGGTGAAGTCGAAGCGGTAGAGCTCGCCGTCGTTGCCGGGCTCGGCATCGGGCGGCTCGTGCGTGATGCCGGGCTGGCGGCGCTCGACATAGAACAGGGCGCCGTCGCAGCCGACCGCGAGCGACTCATAGCGCCGCTCCGCCACCGGAAAACCGATGATGCGGCCCTGCAACCCGTCGAAGTCGATCGTCACTGACCTGGGCGGCTTGGGGGCCTTGGGGTCCGGCTTGTCCGCGGCCTTGTCGGGCTTCGGCGGGCCCTTGCAGCTGTCCTTGTCGTCCGCGTCCGGCTTGCTCGCGTCCTCATCGCCCGGCTTGGGCAGGAGCGGCGAGCGGCCTCCGGCGGCCAGCACGGCGACATAGATACCGCGACGCAGGGCACGCTCCTGACTCGAGAGGTCGAGCCCGACCTGGCTCGGGCCCGAATTGATGGAGGCGGTGAAGTAGAGGTACTCGCCCCCCGGGGCGAACACCGGGCTGTCGGCGTCGCTCAGGCCGTCGGTGAGGTCGGCGTTCTGGCCGGATCTGAAATCATGCACGCGAATGCGGGTGAAGTGGTTTGCCCCCTGCACGGTATAGGCGAGCCAGCGGCTGTCGGCCGAGAAACTCACCTCGACACGCACGCGGTCGAGGGAAGTGTCGATGAGTGCGCTCGTGGCCCTCTCGAGACCAAACGCGTAGAGATGCAGGTGATTGTCCTCGTAGATCAGCGTCGAGCCGTCCGGCGACCAGGCAAGGAGGTGGAAGTAGATCCCCTTGGGGAGCGGCTGCACCTGCGGCTTGTCGAGGCCGGCCTGATCGCGCACCACGATGGCGTGCTGCATGCCGAGATCGGTGAGGTAGGCGATGCGTGCGCCGTCGGGACTCCACAGCGCATCTCGCTCGCGCACGCCCGAGGTGCCGGTGAGATTGCGGATCGACCCGTCCTTGACCGGCACCGTGAAGACATCGCCGCGCGCCGACACCACGACGCGCTTGCCGGTGGGTGACAGAAATGCAGAGGTGATCGTCTTACTCGCGTCCTTCCACTGCGGGCGCAGCTGCGTCGCCTCGGTCGCCAGCGTGATCGCGAGCGGCCGTGGGTTACCTGAGTCGAGGTCGAGCTCCTTCAGCCGTCCGCCGCACTCGTAGACCGCGGTACGCCCCGAGACGGCGAAGCTGCGCACGTCCCAGACGGTCTCGTGCGTCAGTTGGCGGAGGCGCTTGCTGCGGGTGTCGTAGGCAAAGAGATTGCCGGCCCCGTCATTGCGGTCGGAGATGAAGATGACGTCGTCGCCGGCCCAGGCGGGCGCGCGGTCCGTGGCATTCTCGTGCGGGACCTGCTCCTGCGCTCCGCTCGCCGGGTTGAGGATCCAGATGGGGGTGGTGGTGCCGCCGCGATACTGACGCCAGCCGGACGTCAGCTCGTAGGCGGTGCGGTATGGACGGTAGGCGAGACGCGTTCCGTCGGGCGACCAGGCCGCTTCCCAGGCCACCGCTTCCATGACCTTGCGCTCGAAACCGCCTGCGAGGGGGATCTCGTAGAGCTGATTGGAGCGGTTGTTGGCGATCGCGCGCGGCGAGGCAAAGAGAATTCGCTTGCCGTCCGGGCTCCAGCCGTCGGCCTCATCGCGCGCCGGATGCCAGGTCAGGCGCCGGGGCTGACCCCCGGCCGTCGGAATCACGTAGACGTCGGCGTTGCCGGCGTAGGTCGCGGTGTAAGCGATCCAGAGCCCGTCGGGTGAGAAGTGCGGCCCATAGGCGCTCGCGTGGGCGGTGCGCCGTTGCGGATTTCCCCCGTTGCGGTCAGCGACCCAGATGTCGCCACCGTAGATGAACGCGAGGTGCTCGCGCGACAGCGTCGGCTGGCGCAGCAGCCGCGTCTCCGACGCCTCCTCGGCAACGGTCGGGAGGCAGGCGGCGAGAAACAGCGCGGCGAACACGCGCGCGAGCGTGAGTCTGCTCATTATTATCCCCTTGTTGTGCGAGCGATTATGGTCCGAACGACCCGGAATCGAGCTCCCGTGCGCGGCGTTGCCACGACCCGGGCGGCCGGCGGCCCAGGAGAAGGCGGCCGGTGTGCCCGAGCAACCACCACAGAGCGTGAAAGACCAACCAGATCACCAGCGCGAACACCACCGCGAACACCAGCCCTTCGCCGGAGAGCGCGAAGGTCGGCACCCAGTCCCCAAGCGTGGCGCGCGCCAACGCGGGGTCGGCGTGCACGGCGAGGTAGGCCGCCTGGCTCGCGAGGCTTCCGTGCAGCGCGTCCACCGCAGCCTGCAGCTGATGCACACTCGCCACCAGCGCCCGGATGACGGCGCCTTCCGAGTGGAACGT
>DATMKM010000137.1:0-9718 GCA_035571315.1 Candidatus Acidiferrum sp. | reverse complement strand
CGACGGCCACGACGTATGGGACTGGAAGGCAGAAGGCGAGCAGCCTGCGTTGTGGTCATCGCCGACGATCTATGGCGGGCTGCTCTTGATCGGCGTCGCCTCACAGGCCGGCGACACGCCCCTGGAGTCGGGAAGGATGGTTGCGCTCGATGTTGGTACAGGCAGGGAACGGTGGTCGGTCTGCGCGATGGCCGCCTGTCAGCCAGGGGGAGGCATCTGGTCGACCCCGTCGATCGATTCAGCAGGCCATGCCTTTGTGGGCGTGGGGAATCCAGTCGACGGCGTGATGGCCTTCGACGCGGGCGACGGCGATCGATTGTGGCAAACCAGCTTCTACTCAGACGCCTCGCGCGACCTGGATGTCGGCGCGAGCCCCGTGCTGGTCGAGGTGGGGGGCCGGGAGGCGCTGGCGGTCGGCTCCGTCGCAGGCATCTTCGAAATGCTGGACGCGCGCAACGGCGCGATCATCTGGTCGGTCAACCTCGTGGAAGGTAGCGCCGTCCACGGATTGCTCGCGACCGCGGCCTACGACGGCGCGAACCTCTACGTCCCATCCGCCAGCCCTCCAACAGGGCTGTTCGCTCGAAGGCTCGACGGCTCTGAGCTATGGACCTCGAGGACGCCTCAGCCAGTGTATTCAGCCCCGTCGGCGGGCCACGGCGTAGTGATATTCGGCACGGGAGCGGTTTTTGGCGACCTGGGCGTCGGCCTGATCCTTGCTGTTTCGAGTGGCGACGGCAGGGTGTTGTGGAGCTACGACGCGCACGCCGCGGTGAGAAGCTCTCCCGCCATCGTGGGCAACCGGGTCTTCGTCGGGGACACCGCCGGAGACTTGTTCGCCTTCGCACCAAGTTCGTAGTGGCGCCGCAGCCCAGTCAGTGCTTAGATTCTTAGCCTCGGCTGGGAGGCCGGCCGTAAGAGTGGGGAGGTGCGCTTGGTGAAGGCTCGATTATTCGCGGTGATTTCAGCGGCGGTCCTGTTTGTCATCGCCGGGATCCCTGCGTCGGCGGCAAGCGAAGGGCACAGCTACCTCGCGCTGGGTGACTCGGTGCCATTCGGGTTCAGTCCAGTGCAGACGCTTTGGCCGAACGCTGACAACTTCATCGGCTACCCCGAGATCGTGGCGCAGCGGCTGAACATCGAGGACGTAAACGCGACATGTCCCGGAGAGGCCACCGGTGGCTTTCTCTCGCTGACGGGCACGGACAACTCATGCCGGCCGTATCGCTCCGCTTTCCCTCTTCACGTCGCCTACCTGACCAGTCAGATGGATTTCGCAACCGCCTACCTGAGGGCTCATCCGGAGACGCGCCTGGTCACATTGACACTCGGCGCAAACGATTTCTTCCACCTGGAGAACGTCTGCGGAGCTCAGTTCGCGACTGACACCGACGACCCCGCGGACGACATAGCTGCCTGTGTGGCTGCGGGAATTCCTTCGATGCTTGGCACGATGACGGCCAACCTCAACACGATCTTTGCAGGGATCCGGGCCACCGGCTACAAGGGTCTCATCGTCGCCGTGACCTACTACTCGCTCACCTATCCGGACACGTCGGGCGCGGCTTTGCTAAACGGACCGATGATCGCCGTAGCCAAGACCTACAACGTCGTAATCGCTTCTGGGGTGGAGGCGTGGAGGGCAACCGCCACCGCGGCCGGCGGTGACTCGTGCGTGGCGGGACTGCTGCTGCCCGCATTTCCTCCGGGTACGCCGGGTTGCGATGTGCACCCCACACCGCTCGGTCGGGATCTGCTCGCCGGCGCGGTCGTGAGCGCGATCGCGGCGACCTGCCCCGCGCAAAGCGCCATCGGCTGCTTGAACCGGAACCAGGCCTAGTTCGGCGAGGAGGCCAGCGGCAGGTCGACCTCGAAGGTCACGCCGCCGCCGCTGGTCTCCTTCACGTTCACCTTTCCGCCATGCGCGCTGACCACCGCGCTGACGATGGAGAGTCCGAGCCCGGCGCCGCCGCTGTCGCGGCTGCGGCTGGGGTCGGCCCGGTAGAACGGCTCGAAGATGCGGTCCATCTCCTTGGCCTGCAGGCCAGGCCCGTGGTCGACCACTGACATCCGGCCCGTGCCGTTCTGGGTCGAAACGCCGATCTCCACGGCCGTTTGCTGCGGGGTATGGACCAGGGCGTTGCGCACGAGGTTGCCGACCACCTGCCGCAGGCGGAGGTCGTCGCCTTCGACCACGACTGGGCCCGGTGCCGTCAGGGTGATCTGACGTTGAGGTGCGACTGCTCGAGCGTCGGCGGCCGCGTCGGCCGCGATCGCGTGCAGGTCGACGGGCTTCCTCTCGAGCGGGCGTCCCTGGTCGAGCCGGGCGATGAGCAGCATGTCGTCGACCAGGGTGGACATGCGAACGGATTCTTCCTCGATCCTCCGTCGCGCCAGCTCGGCGTCGCTCGGTGACTCGTTGGCGCCGCGGCGAAGCATCTCGGAGTAGCCCCGGATCGAGGTCAGCGGCGTGCGCAGCTCGTGCGAGGCGTCCGCGATGAACCGCCTCAGCCGGTTGTTGGATTCGGTGCGCTCTGCAAACGCCGCTTCGATCTGGCTCAGCATCCCGTTGAGGGCAAGTCCGAGCCGGCCGATCTCTGTCTTCGGGGTCGACGGCTCGACGCGCTTGGCCAGATCGCCCGCCGCGATGTCTGCGGCGACCGCTCCCATCTTCTGAAGCGGACGCAGGCTGACGCGGATGATGAGGAGCGCAAGCAGAGCGGTAGCCGCGAGCACGCCGGCTCCGATCAGCGTTTCGAGCAGAAGCAGCTGGCTCAGCGTCGACTCCACCGGAGTCAGCGGGATCGCGAAGACCACGAACTGGCCGCCGAACGAGTTCTCGGGCCAGTCCGTCATCCGGTAGTGAGAGATGCCTCCGGTGCCGTCGACCGTGAACGGTTGAGACGGAACGTCAGGGCCTGAGTTGGGCAAGGTTTTCGGAAGGACGGGAGCCGCATTCGACGCAGCAGCGCCGAATGCCTGGACGCCGCAGGCAGCAGCGACCTTTCCGCTGGTGTCGATCAATTCCGTGATTGTTCCGGGGTCAAAGGTGGTCCCGGCAGCCGGTCCGCGTCCATGGCAGATTGGGTAGTTGGCGAGGGAGGTCCGCGCAGTGTCCACTGTTGATAGCGACTTGAGCTGGTCGTCGATTCGCCCCACCAGCGAGCGATCGAGCAGCACGTAGGTGGCGACATCCGAGACCAGGAACCCGACCGCGACGAGGGATATGACACCGACGAGCAGCCGCCCTCTGAGGGACAGCGTCATTTTCGTGGCGTTCGTAAGACGTACCCCACGCCGCGCACGGTCTGGATCAGCGGAGGGTCGTGCCGGTCGATCTTCCGGCGCAGGTAGCTGACGTACGTCTCCAGCACGCTGGCGTCTCCGCCGAAGTCGTAGTGCCAGACGTGGTCCAGGATCTGGCTGCGGGTGAGCACGCGGCCCGCGTTGATGAGCAGGTAGCGGAGCAGCCTGTACTCGGTGTTGGTCAGGTCCACCACGTGGCCGTGGCGGCGGACCTCGTGCGCCTCGTCGTCCAGCTCGAGGTCGGCAAGCGAGAGCTTGCCGCTGTCGGCATCGCTGCCGTGCCGTCTCAGGACGACGCGGACGCGCGCCATGAGCTCTTCGATGCTGAAGGGCTTGGTCACGTAGTCGTCGCCGCCGATTGTCAGCCCGTGGACTTTGTCCTCGGTCGCATCTTTCGCGGTGAGGAAGATGATCGGGACCTTGGTCCCTGCGTTGTTCAACCGGCGCAGGACCTCGATGCCGTCGATGTCGGGCAGCATCACGTCGAGGATCACGAGTGCGGGGGAGAACTGGGTCACTGCTGTGAGCGCGCCGCGGCCGGTGGCGGCCGTTTTGACCGAGAAGCCCTCGTACCGCAGGGCCATCGCGACAAGCTCAGTGATGTTCGGCTCGTCGTCGACGACCAGGACCCGAGCCCCGTCCTTGTTCATGGCCCCATGCTGATCCAGCTTCCTGGGAGTTTGCTCAGAGATCATTGGGAACCGGGTCCGAAGTTGCCCGACCGCTCCGGCCAGCCGGCGACCCGGTGGACGTTGCCGGCCAGATCGACGAGCCGGGCCGGCAGACTTCTCACCTCGAGCCACGAGATCGCGTTGCGGGCCATGACGATGGCGGCGGTCGACGCGATGTTGGCGTCGACGCAAGTGCCCGCTACGACGCTCGCGGTGCGCCAGCAGCTGTCGGCCGGCAGGCCGGTCGCCGGGTCGATGATGTGGTGGAGGAGGGCGCCGCCTCGGGTCCAGCGCCGGACAGTCGTGCTGGAGGTGGCGATCCCGCCCGAGGTGATTCTTACAGCCTCTTCGGCGTCGTCGATCGGGGCGCCGCTGTCCTCGCTCGTCTGGATGGACCAGCCCTGGACTGGCGCCTCGCCCGCGACCGCGATGTCACCACCCAGGCTGACCAGCACACCCGCTCCGTCGATCGCTTTGCTCGCCGCGGCTGCCGCGAGGTCGGAGGTGAGCGCCTTGGCGGTGGCGCCGAGGTCGATCTCGACTCCACGGGGCACACGCACCGTCCGCGACCCAAAGTCGAGGCGCACCGCCTGCCAGCCCGGGACGCGCTCGGAGTAGAGCTGGATCCGGTCGCCGTCAGTTGGAACGAGCGCAAAGTCGGTGTCGTAGCCGGCGAGCCTGATCGCGGACCCGATGGTCGGATCGACCGCGCCGCCGCTCAGCTCGGCGCCGCGCAGGGCGGCGGCGATCGCCTGGGCGAGGAGCGGGCTGATTGCCACCTCGCGATCGGGCGAGGCGTTCAGCAGGCTCAGCTCGCTGTCCTCGCGGAACCGGCTGGCCGCCTGGTCCATCGCCGCGACGACCTGGTCGACCGCGGCCTTCGCGGCTCGGAGCGAGCCTGGCCTGGTGACGACGACACGCAGGTTTCCGCCAAGCGCCCGGCCGTCGGCGATCCCGAGCACGGTGCTGCTCATCTTTCCCTCTGTCTTTTTATCTCCACCCTGCGCAGGGCGATCGCCAGGACCGGGCAGTCGTCGACCGCGCGCTGGGCCAGGCCCAACAGGTGGCCGGGTATCGGACCGGGCGTGACGATCGGGTAGCCCCAGGAATCGAGTCGGATCCTCTCGGGCAAGATCTCGGCGCACAGGCCGCGCCCGTCGCATTTGATACGGTCGACCGCAAGCTCGTACTGCTTGGTCATGCCGAGCGCCGCAGGTGGGGTGGGTGGTGGGCGAAATCGTCGCCAAACGTTTTCATCGCGGACTGCAGGAACATGACGACGCCATCGGGGTGCTTGCACGCGCCTCGACCGTGCACCTCGGCAGACCAGCGCTGCAGTCGCTGCAGGTCGCCAGGATCCGTCCCGCGCTCGGCGATCCTGGTGCAGGCATCGGCCAGGGCTCGCAATCCGAAAAAGCACGGTCCGCACTGGGCCGAGCTCTCGCTCGCGAGGTACCGCATGATGCCGGCGACCTCGCAGACCGCGCAACGGCTCGCGGGCACGAGCCCGATGACGCCGCACCCGAGCGACAGCCCGCGGGCGCGCAGAGCTTGCGTGTCGAGAGGCAAGGACCACGCGGACGAGGGCTCGACCCACTGGCCGAAGTAGCCGCCAACCAGCACGGCCCGCACCGGCTCGGACGCACCGCCCGCCAGCTGAACCGCGTCACCCAACGGGGTCCCGACGTTGACCTCGAGTACGCCTGGAGTCCGCACGCCGCCGGCGACCGTGATCAACACCGTGTCGGTCGCCATTCCGGTGCGGGCGATGATGGCCACGTGGGCGAGCGTCTCGACGTTTTGCACCAGCGTGGCCGCCCCGCCCACCCCGCGGTCGCGAGGCGAGGGCGGCGTCGTCGTGGGCGTCGCGATGCCTGCGTCGACCAGGTGCACCGTCGCGCTCGATTCGCCCGCCACGTAACGTGGAGGCGCGGCGACGATCCGCACCATGCGCCGCTCGTGCTCGCTTCGCTCGGCCAGCGCACCAGACATCGACCGCAGCGCGGCATGATGCTCCTCGCCGATGCAGAGGACGACCTGCTTGGCGTGCACCGAAGCCGCGGCAAGCATGGCCCCGTCGAGGATCAGGTGCGGGCGTGATGCCATCAGCAGGCGATCCTTCCTGCTGTGAGGTTCGCCCTCGGCGCCGTTGGCGATGACCACCGCGGATCCATGCGACGCGGCGGCGACCGCGCGCCACTTGAGTCCGACTGGAAAGCCCGCGCCGCCGCGCCCGGTGAGACCTGTGCGTACCAACAGCTCAATCAGGGCGTGGCCGCCCTTCGGCAGAGGGCCGAGCCGGGCCACGTGCTCAGACCGTCGCTCGCTCCCTCTCGAGGGGTCAGGGCCAGCGAGTAGCTGCGGCGCGCTCATCGCGGCTCTCGTCGATCCACTGCGTCCTGGAATGAGGACCTCGCGTCGGCCAGAGGGTCATGCGAGCCGGTCAGGAATCGATAGCCGACCGCGACGACCACCGCGATCACGCAGAGCGCCTGGAGCGTAAACAGCCACGCCGACCCTGCGTCGCTCCCGGTGCCGATCCCGTGGAGGACAGCGAAAGGCCAGGCTGCATACGTGAGCCAGTGCACCATCCGCCAGGCAGCCTGACCGATCAACCCCCGTACGAGGCTGGTCAGGACGATTGCCAGCATGAGCTCGAACGCGATCGTGCCCAGGCCGAGCCAGAAAGTCCGGTAGTAAGAGGAGAAGGGCAGCACCGCGGCCAACCATCCGAGGTGCGTGAACGGATCGACAACCGCGGTGACGATGTGCAATGTGAGAAAGACGAGGGTCATGAGCGCGAGGTTGCGGTGAAGGCCGGCGGTCAGGAAGCGAGGCCAGGTGGTGCTCTGGATGCGGAGCACGGAAAGGATTCCCAGCACGACCACCGCGCTGAGGAGGACGAGGCTGACCGCGCCGGCGCCGCGCGTCGTGTACCACAGAAGGCTGTTGTTCAAGCGATCAGGATCCGCCCGAGACCGCCACTCCAGAGCTGGAAGAGTTGGTGACCGGGGTGCTCGACGATTGGAGCCCGGACGAGGTGCTGGTCGAAGTGGATGACGAGGAGCTCGACGTGGCCGAGGTGCTGGCTAGAGCGCTCGCCGTGCTCGTACCCGGGATCGTGTAGGCGCTGAACGCCCCGAACAGGCCGACGCCGACGACGGCGCTGACGGCGGCGCCGGTGGTCAACCGGCTGAGGAGGTGCATGGCCGCGTCACGGGCCCGCACCCGGTCTTGGGTTGTGTCCTTGTCCTTGGTTTCCACGCGTGTAAGTGTTGCCCTCGCCTCTGAACGCTAAATGGGAGCTTCCTGTGAAACGGCTGTGACCTCGAAATAGTTCTGATCTCAGTAACGCTCATGGCCCCGGCTCCCGGGGACTCAATAGACTTCCAAGCGTGCCGCCCCCGTAGCTCAGGGGATAGAGCAGGACGGTCCTAACGTCAAGGTCGGGGGTTCGATTCCCTCCGGGGGCACTTTTTTGTACACGTTTGTATAGCACTCGGCTGTATAAACGCGGCCCGGTTAATCCGCCTCATTGGTCGTGGACGGAAATACTGGATTACGGTAATTCCGCTACCATTTGCCATGTGGGCCAGAGATCGTTCGTAGGTGTCCGTGGGCGGGGTGAGATCGTGCTTCCTGCCGATCTCCGGCGGCGCCACCACCTCGATCGACCAGGTGCTCAGGTCGAAGTCGTGGAGCGTGACGATGGAGTGATCGAGCTGCGTCCGCAGGTCCCGGTGCCGGCTGACCAGGCTTGGTTCTGGACCCGAGAGTGGCAACAGGGCGAACGACGCGTGGACGAGCACGTCGCGTCAGGCGAGGTGGAGGTTTCCTCGGACATCGACCAATTCCTTCGGGACCTTGACGCTGCTCGCGCGCGCCGCCGACCTGCGCGCCGTCGTTGAAGTTCGAGCGCACGCCGCAGTTCGATGCCGATGCGCGACGCTTGACCCAGAGGGAATTCGAGCTCTTCCGCCGGGTCGCGCGCGATGAGTTTTCACCAGCTGCCGACCGATACGCCGCGAAACCTTCCGGCGGGTGGCCGACACGCCTCCGAGTCAAATCGGTTCAAGGAACCCACGGAATCTTCGAGATGACGTGGTCATTTGCAGGTCCCGACGGACGCGCGACATTCGAGCTTGTCGCGGTTGATCGCGAATTACGTGTGCGATGGCGTCGAGTTGGGGGACACGAGATCTTTCGGCTGCCCTGAGCCGCCGTTGACCATATCCAGCGCGCCGGACCTTGGCGTGCTTGGTCGCCAGATTGATCTCGTACGTGTTAGCAGCAGCCGAAAGGTTCTTGTTGTGTAAGCGCGGGAGCACCGATCACGCAGTCTCGAGGTCGCTGCCGCTGACGATTCGCAGCAGCAGGTCGAGAAGAGTTGCCCGCTCCCTCTCGGAGAGCCGGGCGAACGAGGCCGCAAGGACACCCCTGGTGACCGGATGGCCTGCCTGGAGAACCTTCTTGCCGGCCGGCGTCAGACGGTGTTCGATCCGCCGGCCGCGGCCGGACCGGCGCGTGATCAGACCCTGGCCGGCGAGCCGGTTCGCGAGGGTTCCAAACGATTGGTCGCTTTGAAACGTCTCGACCGCCAGGGTGTGGGCGGAGGCACCCGGGGTCCGTCCGATCGCTCTAAGCGCGTCCCATTGGGCAAGGGTCGTCCCGACTGTGCCCAGCCGGGAGTCGAGCGCGCGATGGTGCCGGTACTGAACCTGCTTTACCGCTCGTCCCAAGGTTTCCAGATCCGCAGGCATGTGCGCAGCATACCAACTAAGTAAGCTTGCATATATAAACATGTTGATATAGAATGCCGGAATGATATCTCCATCGACACACAGCATTGCCCTCGGACGTGGTCTTGACATCACTCTGACCGAAGCCGGCACCGGAAGGCCTGTACTGATCCTTCACGGTGGTGGCGGACCTTTCACGGTCGCCGGCCTCGCCAACCACCTGGCGGAAACCATGCACACGATCATCCCGACCCACCCTGGCTGGAACGGGGCGGCTCGTCCCGAGTGGTTGAGTGGGATCGATGACCTCGCCCTGGCCTATCTTCACTACCTCGAAGACAAGGACCTGCGCAACGTCCTTGTCATCGGCTCGTCGATGGGCGGCTGGATCGGCTCCGAAATGGCCGTGCGCGACGGCGCCGGCCGGATCAGCGGTCTCATCCTGATCGACGCGGTCGGCATCGACGTCGCCGCTCATCCCATCCGCGATTTCTTCGCTCTGGACGCACGAGGAGTGGCGGAGTACGCCTGGCATGACTCCAATCGTTTTTACGTCGACCCCGCGACGGTGCCGGCCGAGCAGGCGGCTCGTACGAAGGCCAACATGGCGACCATGCGGGTCATCGCCGGCGAGATGTACGACCCCAAGCTCTTGCGCCGCCTCGCGAGAGTCAGGATTCCGGTGCTCGCCATCTGGGGCGACAGCGACGGCATCGTGACGCCGGCCTACGGAGCCGCCTACGCCGCGGCGTTCCAGAACGGCCGCATCGAGGTCGTCAAGGACGCAGGGCACCTACCTCAGATCGAACAGCCGGCCGCCACCTTCGCTCTCATCGACGCATACACGAAAGGGAACTAGCCAGCCGGGAGCTTGAGCAGGTACGGCATCGGGTCGATCACCGCGTCGTTCACGCGCAGCTCGAAGTGCACGTGCGGGCCCGTCGACCAGCCGGTCGAACCCTCGAGCCCGATGCGCTGCCCGCGCGCGACCGTGTTCCCGAC
>DATMKM010000136.1:0-64098 GCA_035571315.1 Candidatus Acidiferrum sp. | reverse complement strand
AACGCGACCACCCCTGGACATGGCGTCTGCATGTTTTGGAGTGGGAGCGGTAGGTTGGTGGGATTCCACGCCAACGAGATGGTCGGGGCGCCGACGTTTCCTGGCTCGGGAGTGTTCCCGATTGCGGGAACGTACTGGTTCGATCGTGACCACCAGGGCGACGACGGCGACGACTGATCCGGACATCTAACGGCTAAAACTGTTGGGATCGATCAAGGGAGCACCGTCGACTGGGGTGCTCCCTCACGTATCGACTTCTTTTCCGTCAAGCCGGGCTCGCCGGCGGTTTGGCGGAACTTAAGCCCGTGCTCGACCGCCCAGGCTGCGACTGCCGACCTAGAACGAGCACCGAGCTTATGCCTGATCCGTTCGAGATGCCCCTCGACGGTGCGCCAGGAGATGAAAAGCCGCTCCCCGATTTGGCGGTTGGTCAATCCCGCCGCCACCAACTCTGCAACCTCCTGCTCTCGCCGGGTCAATGAGCCGTCGACGACTTGAGTTTCGTTCTTGCCTTCGCCGAACGCGTAGTCCGTCAGCCGGTCCTGACTCATGGCCCACCCTTCCTTCCATGCAGCCTCACTCCTGCCTTCTCCAAGCCTGTCTCGCGAACGGACAAGCGACTCCTGTGCTTGGCCTTCCGGCCACACGTCGGACCTGATCAGCCTCTCGCTGGACAGCCGGCTGGCGCCCGCGGCGAGCCGCAAGGCGCGGACGTCGTTGCCGCTTGCACCTGCCGCGCTAACCAGGCCGTTCAGGCACGAGAGGAGTTCCGGGTAGTCTCGGAAACTCCGCGAGATGGCGAGAGCCTCCTTGAAGCAGTCGCTGGCCCGATTGAGGTCGCCGAGACCCAGATGCGCCCAGGCGAGCGCGTCAACGCCCGAAGCGGCCAGCAACAGGTCACCCGCCGCCTTGGCCGTGGCGTTGGATTCGACCAGGCGGTCGCGAGCTTCGACGTAGTTGCCCCGTTCGACTGCCAGCCATGCTGAGTTGATCGTGATTTGGGTTACCAAAAGGCGGTTGCCGGAACCTCTCAGGAGAGAGCTGGCCTCCCGGTACATGTTGCTTGCTACGTCAATCGGGTCGTGCATCTCATGGGCGACGGCTGCCACCGTGAGGGCGTACGCGAGCAGCTCGGGATCGCCCAACCCGCGAGCCAAGATCAGGGCGGCGTCGGCTGCACCGACGGCGGATTCACCATCGCCCTGCCACATGGCAAGGGCTACGGCGGACCGGAGAGCGTAGAACCGTGGCTCTCCTTTCTCGGGGGAGCGATCCAACAGATCGGCGAGCAGGCTTCGTGCTTGCGCTAGGTCTCCGAACGTGACGAATGCCAGGTGGCCTGCGAGGGTCAGTCCCATGTCCTCGACGTTGTCTCGCGCCCACCGAATCGCAGCCCACAGATTGCCCGACTCGCGCGCGATCCATTGCGACTCGGCCAGACCCGGAGGCGGCTGTGCCATTGCCGGATTCCTGGTCCTCGTGACGACGCCCCTTAGGAAATATTCGTAGTGGCGGCGCCGTATCGATTCGGGCTCGCCGGTCTCGCCCAGCCGGTCCTCCGCGTACGCGCGATGGGACTCGAGCAGTCTGTAGCGTGTTCCAGCGTTCTCTGCCCGCTCGGCGACAAGCATCGATTTTTGGACCAGCCCGGCCAGGCCGTCGAGTACACCTTCCGCGATTCCGTCCGCGCAGACCACGCCCACGCTCTCAAGATCGAAACCACCCCGAAACACGGACAATCGGCGAAAGAGGAGGGCCTCCGTTTCGGTGAGCAAACGGTAGCTCCAGTCGATGGTTGCTCTCATCGTCCTCTGTCGTTCGGGCGCCATGCGATGGGCGCCGGCGAGCAGCTCGAAACGGTCGGTGAGCTGGAGCACCAAGTCGTGCTCCGTCATCACTCCCAAACGGGCCGCCGCCAGCTCGATCGCGAGTGGGAGGTGGTCGATGCTTTCGCAAATCTGCATAACCAGATCCGCGTTGCCGGAATCAACGTTGAAGTCCGGTCGAACCAGCGCGGCTCGCGCGGCGAACAAGCGCACCGCGTCAGAGGCTCGCATCGAGGAAACGGGCCATTGCGCTTCACCCGGCACCCCCAAAGGCTCGCGGCTGGTGGCGACGATCGTGAGCTCGGGGCATCGCTCGAGCACAACCTGCGAGATGTCTGCGCAGGCGCCAAGCAGGTGTTCGCAGTTGTCCATGATAAGGAGCGCTCGTCTCGTGGCCAACCACGCGACGACCATGTCCTGGGCGGTTCCCATTCCGCGGAGTTCCAAAGCGGAGACCACCGCGCCGGCCACCTGGCGTGGGTCCTGCACAGGCGCCAGGTCGACCCACCAGATCGCCCGAGGCCAGAGCCCCTGACGTGCTCGGACCAATTCGATGGCAAGCCTGGTCTTGCCAGATCCGCCTGGCCCGGTGAGGGTAACCATGCGGGAGCGGGCGAGTAGAGATTTGAGTCGCGAGAGCTCGGCACCGCGTCCGACGAAGCTGGTCAAGGGACGCGGCAATGCGTTTGGCGCATTTTCGCCGCTGGCGTCCCAACCGGGCTTGGCCGCCGCTTCCATCCGCCCATAGTGCGGCCTGCGCCCCAAGTCGGCTGTCCGGCCGGCTAATCGAGCGGCGGCGGTGTGTGATCCGAAACGAGGCCTCTCGTCAATTGGCGTGTTCGCGCAGGACTTCAAGCACCTCTTCGCCGTACTTGCGCAGCTTTGAATCGCCAACACCGGACACGCGAAGCAGCTCCGAGAGATTTGAGGGTTGTGCCACAGCGATCGCTGCGAGGGTGGAGTCGTGGAACACCACGTAGGCGGGCAGGCCCGCGGCCCGCGCAGTTTCCGAGCGCCACCGCCGCAGGCGGTCCATGGTCTCGGCTGGGGCATCGGGTCCGTTCGGTGTCCGACTCTTAAGGCTGGCAGTCTCCCTTGGCAGAGTCAGCCGCGGCGGTGTCGCTCGGATGGCCTCGCGGCCTGCCGGCGTGATCTCGACCACCGGGTACTCGCCTGAGCTCTGGCGCGCCAGCCCGGCTGCAACAACCTCTGAAAGCAGCTGCCTCACGCGCTCGTCCTTCCATTTGCTCAGTGCGCCATGGAAAGGAAGATCCTGGACCCATGCCTGGGCGGTCGACCACTTTGTCTTCCGGCCGCCAAGCACCGCGGCCACGTTGGCGAGTCCGACTCGTCCGCTAAAGCGTGCTACGGCGGCCAGGGTTGCGACGACTGCGTCTACGGGCACCGATTCCTCAGGCGGTCGCTGTGCGAGGCAGTTGTCGCACGCGTTGCACCGGCGCGCCACGCCCTGCTCGCCGAAATAGTCGGCGATGCGCGCGTGCCGGCACTCGCGCATCTCGGCGTAGGCCATCACCTGACCGAGTCGCGCGTAAGCATGGTCTTTCAGCGGCGAGCCGTCTTCCAGGCCGGACTGCTCGATGAAGAACGCCTGGAGGTCGCGGTCCGCCGGGCTGTAGAGGAGCGTGCATTCCGCCTGCTTCCCATCCCGTCCCGCTCGTCCGGCCTCCTGGTAGTAGGCCTCGAGGCTGCCGGGCAGGTGGTAATGGATCACGCGGCGGATGTCGGGAATGTCCACGCCCATGCCGAAGGCCGAGGTTGCGACCACGACCCGAGCGCGTCCCTGACTGAAGTCCTCATGAATGCCGCGCCGCAGCCCGGCCTCCTGCTGCCCGTGGTAGCAGGGGACGCCGAGGTCAGCGGCCACCTCCTCGGCCGCCTTGACCGTGCCGACGTAGACGAGCGCTCTTTGCTTCGTGTCAGAAAGGAGGCGGTGCAGTTCTTCGCGTTTGGCGCGGTCGCCGCGGCACCGAAGCACCGAAAGGGTCAGCGTCGGCCGGTGGAACCCGGTGACGGAGATAAACGGATCTTGGAGGCCGAGCGAGGCTGCGATGTCGGCTCGCACCTGTGGCGTTGCGGTCGCTGTGAACCCGGCCACCGGCGGCCGACCGCAGGCCTTGATCGCCGCGGCCAGGAGTCGATAGTCGGGTCGGAAATCGTGTCCCCACGTGGAGATGCAGTGCGCCTCGTCGACGACCACGCGGCGCACCTGTAGTTCGGCCAGCCGGTCCATGAAGCCCGGACGTCCAAGTCGCTCAGGCGCGAGGAAGAGCAGGCGGTAATCGCCGGCGATGGCGCGCCGGAGCCTTTCAACTTGCTCGGGTCGCTCGACCGACGAGTTGATGAACGTTGCAGCTACGCCGCGCTCGGTGAGGCGGTCGACCTGGTCTTTCATCAGCGCGATGAGCGGCGAGACGACCATGGTCAGGCCGCCTCCGACGACAGCCGGCACCCAATAGCTGATGCTCTTCCCGGATCCGGTGGGCGCGACGGAGAGCACGTCTTGGCCGGCTAGCATCGCTTCCACGACTTCGGCCTGGCCGGGCCGGAAATCGTCGAGGCCGAAGACCTCGCGCAGCACGCGTTCAGCGTTGGCGATCACCTCTCGCGATTCTGACTGGAATGGCCGTAACGGGCCGCTGCTCTTAACATGGCCCCCAGCGAATTCCTGTCGGATATTCGTCAGGAGCGAGCGTCTGGCGGTTGAGATGGCGGTCTTGCTGCCGCGATGACCTCCTCGACGCGGCCAAGCTTGGCGACGACAACGCGTTCGAGATTTTGCTTCAGCCTTTGCTGGAACCTGGCTTGGCGAGTGCGCAGCTGACCGGCGATCAAGACGGGTTCAATGCCGGCCGCGCGTTGCTCACCCAACGGTTCCTCGCGATCGATGCATACCTTGTCGGGGTCGACACACACTCGTCGAATCCCAGGGGGAATCTGTGGTCAAGCGAGACAAAGGGAAGGGGATGCAGGCCGAGGAGTAGCGTTCTGCGCCATGGATCCGAACACGGCGACAGGGTGGCGTGACCTCTTCATCGGGATGGTTGGCGCCGGCGCGTCGTTGACCGGGCTGACCTTCGTCGCCATCGCGCTCGATCCCCAACAGATCGAGCGGACCCCGTTGCTGCGCCTGCGGGCCGCGAGCGCCTTGTGGTGTTTCGTGGGCGTGATGTTCATCGGGCTCGCGGTCCTGACGCCCCGACCCTTCAGCACCGTCTCGGCAGTTGTCCTGGGTGTTGGAGGGCTCACGGGAGCCGTGCTTCTACTCGTGCGAACCGTTCGTCAGCGCATCTTTCAGCAACAGCATCCGGGCGCCACCGTGTTCCGAGCAGCTGGCAACATATTCGGGTTTGTCCTCGCCGGCGTCGGCGGTTTCTGCTTCATCGATGTCGAGCAAGGTTGGGTGTTCGCCACCCTGGCACTGGCGTGCGTGATCATGCTGTCAAGCGGGATCTTCGCCAGCTGGCTGCTGGTGCTGCAGATCGGGGTTCCGGCGACCGACAAACGGAACGACGTTGACCCATCCGTTGTCCATAACTGAACCTCGAAGGCGGTTTCAGGATCTGACGCGAGATCCCGACGGGTCGTAGAGGGGTTCCTTCGCGATCGCTCCTGCGACCCAGGTGCCGAAGATCTCGATCTCGACCGAAGTTCCGACCGCTGCGCTCGAGGGCACGTAGGCGTACGCGATTGATTTCCCCACGGTGTAACCGTAGCCACCGCTGGTCACGCGGCCGGCCACATTCCCCGCAATGCGCACCGGCTCCGAGCCAAGGGCCACTGACCGCGGGTCGTCCAGTACAAGGCATGCCAGCTTCGTGTTTGCCGGTGATTCGTGTTTCTTCAACAGCGCGGCACGTCCGATGAACTCGCCCTTGTCGAGCTTGACGAATGCTCCAAGGCCGCTTTGGTACGGGTCTGACTCCGGGCTGATATCGCTGCCCCACACGCGGTAGCCCTTCTCCAACCGCAGCGAGTCCACCGCCTTGTAGCCTCCGGCGACCAGGCCCTTGGCGTGGCCGGCCTCCCAGATGGTGTCCCACAGGCGGAGGCCGAACTCCGCAGGGCAGTAGAGCTCCCAGCCCAGCTCGCCGACATATGTGACTCGAAGGGCCAGACACGGCACAGAGCCGACCGCCAGTTGTTGCGAGGTCATGAAGGGGAAGGCTTCGTTGCTGATGTTGGCGGGTGTCAGCGGCTGGAGGATGGCTCGGGCTTCCGGTCCCCACAGTCCGATGCATGCGTACGCCGACGTGACGTCTTCGATGACCACCGAGCCGTCATCGGGCGCGTGGTCCCTGATCCAGAAGAGGTCGTGCTGGCCGAAAGCCGTTCCGGTGATGACCCTGAATCGGTCCTCGGCCAGCCGCGTCACCGTGAAGTCGCACTCGATACCGCCGCCGTCGTTGAGCATCTGGGTGTAGGTGAGCCCGCCGACGCCTCGCGCGACGTGGTTGTCGGTGAGACTTTCGAGAAAGGACGCGGCGCCGCGCCCGCGTACCTCGATTTTCGCGAACGACGTGAAATCGAAGATGGCCGCCGACTCGCGGCACGCGGCATGCTCGGCGCCGATCGCGGGTGACCACAGGCGGCCCGCCCACCCGCGCGGCCGCAGCGACTCGTCGCCGTGACGCGCGTTCGGCTCGAACCAGTTGGCGCGCTCCCAGCCGGACTTCTCTCCGAAGGCCGCGCCGAGCTCGGCGAGGCGCGCATAAGCGGGGGAGAGGCGCAGTGGGCGGCCGGCCGTGCGCTCGTGGCCGGGGTACTTGACGTCGTAGTAGGTCGAATAGACCTCGATGGTTCGAGCAAGTGTGTATTCGCGGCTGATGTAGTGGCGGCCGAATCGCCTGGAATCCATCTCCCACGCGTCGAGCCCGGGCCGGCCCTCGACGATCCACTCGGCGAGCAGGCGGCCCATGCCGCCGGCGCCCGCCAGCCCGTGCGCGCAGAAGCCTGCCGCGACCCAGAATCCGCGCACCTCGGACGGGCCGAGGATGAACTCGTTGTCCGGAGTGAATGCCTCGGGTCCGTTGACGAGGCGCACGACCTGCGCGTCCTTTATGGAGGGGGTGCGCACGATCGCGTTGGTCATCAGCGGCTCGAAGCGATCCCAGTCAGGATCGAGGAGCTTGCCGTTGAAGTCGGGCGGAACTCCGTCGAGGCTCCACGGCGCGGGGTCGCGCTCGTAGCCGCCCATGATCAGGCCGCCCGATTCTGGCCGGTAGTAGACGAGCAGCGAAGGGTCGCGCATCGTCGGCATGTCGAGGGGCAGGCCCGATGGCTTCGTGATGAGGTACTCGTGGGCCATTGGAATCAGCGGGACGTTGACGCCCGCCAGGCGGCCGATCTCGGGGGCGAACATCCCGCCGGCGTTGACGACCAGCTCGGTGGCGATGTCTCCCTTGTCGGTGCTGACTTTGCGCACGCGACCGTTGGCGACCTCGATCCCGGTGACGCGAGTTTCCTCGTGGATCTCGGCGCCGCGGCGGCGCGCGCCTTCGACGAGCGCGAAGGTCAGCTGGCTCGGGTCGATGTAGCCGTCGGTGGGTAGGAACGCCGCGCCGAGCACGCCGTCGGTCGACATGGGCGGGAACATGCGCTGCGCTTCTTGCGCCGAGACCAGCTCCAGCGGAAGTCCGAATGTCTTGGCCCAACCCGCCTGGCGCGAGAGCTCTTCCATGCGCTCCTGGCTCGAGGCGAGGCGCAGCGAGCCGACCTCGTGCCAGCCTGTCTCAAGCCCCACCTCCTGGCCGAGGGCTCGGTAGAGGTCGACCGAGTTCATCATCATCTGGGTCAGGCTGAGCGAGCCGCGTAGCTGGCCGACCAGGCCGGCCGAGTGAAAGGTCGAACCGCTCGTGACTCGCGATCGCTCGACCAGGATGGTGTCGGTCCAGCCAAGGCGGGTGAGCCAATAAAGGATCGCGGCGCCGCCGACCCCTCCGCCGATCACGACCGCGCGCGCGTGCGACTTCAATGTGCGATCAGGGTAGTGGGAGGCCGGGTGAGCTCACCCGGCCTCTAGCCTTGCTAAGCGGGGGACTGCGCTGCCTGGACTGCCGGCGTTTCGGGCGCGTTGCGCTGTGCGATCACGTAGTAGACCACCCCGACGAGGAGGATCACTCCGAGTGTCAATTCGTAGAGGGGGAAGCCGGCGAGCGGACCGGTGTACGTGACGTTCGAGCCGGTGCTGAGCAGAAAGCTCAGCGGCGGGTTCTGGGCGCCGACCGCGGCGTTGCGCGGCCACAGGAAGTTGATCTCCATCGCAACGCCCCACACCAGACCGAGGATGTTGACGATGGTTCCCCACTGCCCGAGCTTGAATGGCGCTGACTCTTTTGGCCAGCCGCGGAACCGGGCGATGAGGATGGCGATGTTGCCGAGTATGTACGAGAGGTAGATCATCCCCGTGGCGCCGATGGCGATGAGGCCGGCGCCGGCGTAGTAGATGAGCGGGAGGGCGGCCAGGACCCCGATCACGATGCACGTACCGATCGGGGTGTGCAGCGACGGGCTCACCCTGTTGAAGTACGAACCCCCGGGCAGCTTGCCGTCGCGCGCCATGCCGAATGCCAGCCGGATGGTCGACGTCTGGATGGCGAGACAGCACACGTAGATGGCCGCAAACACGACGAACAGGTAGAGGTTGGCGGCCCACCCCGGGAAGTTCGACTGGATGATAGTGATCAGCGGGAAGGGATCCTTACCGGCGTTGATGTTGGCGATGAACTTGGACAGGTCTCCGGGGATCGCGATGATCACGGCGACGAGGAAGATCGCCCCGATGATCGCCGCACCGATGATGGCGGCGAGGACGGCGCGTGGCGCTTCCCGACGTGGGTTTTTGGTTTCCTCGGCGAGCGTGCTCGCCGTATCGAATCCATAGATCACGAACAGGGACATGAACATGGCGGCCAGGAAGACACCCGCCTGGTTGCTGAAGCCCGAACCGAGGTAGCTGGTGTCGGTGAAACTCGACAGCGACTGGTGGTGATAGAAGATCAGCAGCACCAACGCGAAAACCACCATGCCGAGGATCTCGAACACCACGCCGGTGTTGTTGACGAACGCCACGATCCGGACGCCGAAAATGCTGAGCAGGGTCGTGCTCAGGAGAACGAGCGCGGCGACGTTGCGCTCGGTGTTGAAGTCGGTCCCGATGCTGGTGCCCAGCACGTTGTTGAGGAGAGGGATGAGGACCAGCGGCACAGTGGCCACGACCGCCGCCACCGTGAGGATGCCCGCGAACAGATAGATCCAGCCCGTGAACCACGCATAAGTCCGATTTGACAGGTATTTGGTCCACTGATAGACCGAGCCCGCGACCGGAAAGTGAGCGCTCACCTCGGCGAAGTTGAGGCCGATGATCAGCTGTCCGATGACGACGATGGGCCAGCTCCAGAAGAAAGCCGGGCCGGCCAGGCTGATGCCGAGGATGAAAAGGGTGAAGATTCCCGTCGAAGGCGAGATGTAGGAGAAGGCGACCGCGAAGCTGGAGTAGACCCCGAGAACGCGTCTCAGCTCCTGTTGATAGCCGAACCGCGCGAGGTCTCGAACGTCGGCACTGTGCGCATGGTCCTCCAAGTGGTACCCCTCCCTCGGCTTGCGCCGCCCCGAAACGTTTGTTACAGAAGTTGGGGCGAACCTATCACCTGATCGCGTTTGCGTCAACGTCGCGGGGCAAGTTGAGCCACGGAGCGCCCGCCCGGCCGGGGGGCCGCCGAGCGGGCCCGGCCGACCTCCCCGACGCGTGGGGAGGGAAGGCCAGGGCCCTGCTTGGGACTACATCTGGACGATGGGGCGGACTTCCATGGCTCCGACGTGGGCGACTGGGCATTTCGCTGCGTAAGCGACTGCTTCGTCCAGGCCTTTGGCTTCGATCACGTAGAAGCCGACCAGCTGGTCGCCGGTGTGGTTGAAAGGTCCCGAGGCGGCGTCGGTGTGGCCGTTGCGGACGCGGACGGTCTTGGAAGTCTTCGACGGCTGGACGGGGTCGCCGGCCTTGAACATGCCCTTGCCGTCGAGCTCGGCGAAGTAGTTGTTGAAGGCATCGTTCTGCGCGTTGAACTGCGCGCTGCCGGGGGCGGGCATCTTCGATTCGTCGGCATAGAGAAGGTAGAGGTACTTCACGTTCGACTCCTTTGTTTGCAGCGCCGCCCGGGGGCGGCGGTTTAGACGGGTTTGGCCTGGGCCAGGACTTGCTCTTTCGTGACGCCTTGCATGTGGTGAACCTCGCTGGCGTGCTCCTGCACGCCCTTCACGAGCTTCTCCTCGTCATCGGTCTCGAGCTTCCAGCCGCATTCACACTCGACTCGCTTCTTCATGTTTCTCCTTGTCTTGCCCGGCCTGGCGATGCCATGTTGATCCGGGCGGTTTGGGGAATCTTTGGAACCAATCAGGCGCCCTGTGGCTGTTCAACGTTCACGACCAGCCGCCACGCGTTGCGCAACGAGATGGCGAATAGAACCAACACGGCCCCACCGACGTTCAAGACCGCTGCGCTCTCTCCTCTGAGCAGGCCCCAGGCGCCGGAGAGCAAGTAGATGTAGGCCACGACCGGCAGCATCAGCAGCCAGAAGCTTTGCGCCAGCCGGTGCACACGCCCTTTCTCTCGGAGCCTGAAAACCGGCCACCAGACCCGAACCGTTCTCCAGGACGCAAAAGCGGCAGCGGCCAAAATGATGTAGCCGTGGGCTGGTGAACTGAGGGAAGGGATCAAGAACGACAGCGATAGGGCGAAGACGGTGGCCAGAATGGTCAGAGTGCCTTGGCCCAGCGCCGCCCATCGGTTCTCGGGGTCCGAGAAAACACCCAGGTGCAACTGGGTCGCGATGAACAGCAGTCCGACCAACGTGGCGGCACTGCCTGCCGCTGTGGCGAAGAACATGTTCCAGTCGCCCATCCTGCTGCGGATTATCTCCGTTCGATGCTGAGGATCTACCTGACCGGGACGGTGCTTGTCGAAAACGGCCAGCGCCTGGTGCGCGAGTCTGAGCTCGGTGGGCCGCAGGGTCGGTTCGTCCTCGCGCATCTCGTGACCGAGCGTGAGCGGGCGGTTTCTCAAGGTGAGCTCGCTGAGGCCCTGTGGTCTGAATCGCTGCCTTCGTCCTGGGCGCTCGCGCTGAGCGCCATCGTCAGCCGGCTGCGCACGCGCCTGGCCGGCGTGGGACTGCCGCGCTCGCGAATCATCGGCAACGCGTTCGGTTGCTACCAGTTCACCCCGCCGGGTGAAGTGTGGGTCGACGTCGAGGCGGCGCTTGCTGCAGTCGACGCGGCCGAAGGCGCGATCGCCGCGGGCGACCCCTTCGCCGCTTACGGACCGTCGCTCATCGCGGTCACCGTGCTGCGCCGTCCATTTCTCACGGGGCAGGACGGCGATTGGGTGGAGGGCCGCCGCGCTGTCCTCGCGTCCAACCTGGTGAGGGCTCTGGACTGCCGGGTCGAGGCCCTCGCCGCCAACCAGGAGCTGGAGCTCGCGCTGACCCACGCGCGGGAGGCGGTGCGGCTCGAGCCTTATCGCGAGTCGTCGTATCGCCGGCTCATGCGGATGCTGGACCGCAAGGGCGATCGCGCGGAGGCCGTGCGCGTTTACCTGGAGTTCGGGCGGCTATTGAAGCAGGACCTGGGGGTGTCGCCTTCGGATGAGACCGCGGCGCTCTATCGGGAGATTGCCGGGTAGGCCAGCGTCCGTGCAGCGGAGCCCAGCCAGGCTCCGGTCAGGCCAAGCAGCGCGCCGACCACCAGGGTCAGGACGATCGGGATTGCGCCCTGGTGGCCGAAGCCCATGATCGCGGCCAGGCTTGATGCCGCCGACGCTGCGCCGTACTGGACCTGGAGGGCGGCCAGCGGGAAGGCCCACGCGAGCAGGCCGACCGCAGCTCCGGCCGGTACGGCAAAGCGGGCGCGCGGCTGAACGAAGCCGATGGCGAGACCGGCGACGAACGGCGCCCACCACACACCAAGCAGCACTCCGACGATCGCGACGATGGCCGCCAGGATCACGGCCGCCAGCGCCTTCACGGCAGCAGGCTCCATGTCTTCGCCCCGACCGCCTTCGCGGCGGCGTCGGCCGTCAGCATCGCCGCGTACTTGCCGTCAAACCAGGCGCTCACTCGGTCGTCGTACCAGGTCGAGGCCGGGTTCTCGCTCTGGCCGCCCGGGTAGATGGCCTGGAATGTGCCCGCGCCCCAGTCGACGACCATCCTCCAGCTCGGCCCGTGGCTGGACGGGAAGTCCGGCGCGGCAAGCGGCGTGTTCGCGTCGCCGCCGTCGGGCCGCGGGCCGTAGTCGAGCCCCGTGATCTGGGCGAGGTTCTGGATCACGCGCTGGTGGACCCTGCCCCAAGTCCAGGTGCTCGGGCCGGAGCCGAGCTGCCTCGTCAACTGGGTGACGGTGGACGCGAATGCGAGTCGCATCACGTCGGTGGCGGTGTTGGACGAGCCGCCGAATTTGAAGACGGCGTTGTTCGGGTCTCCCAGGGTCCAGGCCTCGAGGTCCTGGCCCAGGGCGTCATTCACATCCGACCGTGCGACCGTCACGTCGTGTGCTTTCCAGTACGGATCGAACGTCGCCGCAAGGTAGGACTGCCAGAAGGTCCACCAGATGGTGGCCGCGGGCGAGTTGACGTCCATGCGGTAGTCCCAGCTCGCCAGCAGGTCTTTCTCGGGCGAGGCGGGAATTGCCCGCAGCAGGATCGGGACGATCTCCGAGGCGAGGTAGTCGCGGGTGTCGGTCTGCAGGGCCATCATGTCGGCCGCGCTCAGCTTTGAAAGGCACGGAGGCACGGCGCAGTCGCTGGTCGCCTGGCTCAGCACGCGATTGATCTCGTTAGCGCGATAGCCCGGGTCGAAGAAGTTGGACGCGGTGCCGATGTAGTACGGGTAATCCGGCGTCACCTGCCGCTGGTTGGCGGACCAGATGATCCCGTCCGGCGGGTCGTAGAGCTGCGGGACGTAGTCGAACGGGATCGTGCCCGTGACGTCGTACTCGCCGGTGCCGGGCATCGGCAGCCACGGCTGGCCGGCGGCGAACTGCGGGTAGTAGCCGGCCGAGATCATGCCGATGTTCCCCTGGTCATCCGCGTACACGAAGTTGTGCGTCGGCGAGTACCAGCCGCGCAGCGCGTCACGGAACTGCTGATAGTTGCTCGCCTGGTCGATGCCCAGTAGGACGTCCAGGTCCTGGGACGGGATGTTGCCCGCCCACCAGACCGAGGTCGTCTGGCCGCGTTCGGTGATGACCGGGCCGTGCACGCTCAGCTTCACCGTGAGATGGTCGGTCGGGCCGCCCAGCACCGGGATGTCGTAGCTGACGGTCTTGTAGGTCTGCCAGGCGTTGTTCCAGAAGTACTGATTCGGGTGGGCGGCGTCCTCGTGCTCGAGGTAGAAGAACGTCTGCTGGTTCTGGGCGTCGGTGAGGCTCCACGAGATGTGCTGGTTGTGCCCTATGAGGACCACGGGGGTGCCCGGGATGCTGACGCCGCTCACGTGGTAGCCCGGCGAGTCCATCGTCAGCTGGTACCAGATCGCCGGCAGCGTCAGATGAAGGTGGGGGTCGCCGGCCATGAGAGCTCCGCCGCTCGCGCTGCGCGACCCGGCGACCGCCCAGTTGTTGCTGTCGCCGCCGGTGGCGACCAGTCCTGCCGGGAGCGAGGCGAGGTACTGGTACGCGTCTGCCGCGGCAATTGCTTCGTTGTCCGTGACCTGGGAGAACGCAGCGATGGGGGCGGGCGAGGCGCCCGGTGGGTATGGGCCTGGGTCGTACGGAGACTGGGGATTCGGTGGAATCGTGGGAAACCACTGCGCCGTGAGATCTGCCCCGAGTGATTTCTGGAGCAGCGCCATCACCAGCGGCGTGTCTGTGAAGTTGAGGGTCTGAGTCATGTCGCCCTTGACGATCAGGGAGTCGATTGGCGTCCACGGTTTCGGTTGGTAGCCGAGCAGCGTGAACATCGCGTCGAGCTGGTGGTTGGCCTCGGCCTCGCTGATCCGATCGTTCACCCCTTGCGCGTATGCGGTGACCGCGTCGCGTGATCGCTGGGAGGCGGCGTTCCATTCCGCCTGCGCCGTGCGCAGCAACCCGAGTTGCAGCTCGAAGCGGTCGCTGTCGAGCGCGGCCTTGCCCACAACCTCCGACAGGCGTCCCTCGCCCTGCCGGCGCAGGAGGTCCATCTGGAACAGCCTGAACCGCGCGTGCACGTAGCCCGTGGCTAAGAACAGGTCATGGTCGGTCTGCGCCACGATGTGGCTTGTGCCGTCGGCCTCGAAGGTCACGTTGACCGGCTTGTCAAGTCCGGCAAGGTGCAGCGTCTGGCTGCCGACGGCGGCGTCGGCGGCCATCGTCCAGGCCCCGGTCACCGGGTTGAACGCGGGCCCGAGTGCCGGCAGAGGGCCGGCGCCGGCAAACGCGGCGTAGAGCACCACCCCGCTCACAATCAGGGCGGCGAGCAGATTGATCGCGCTGCGACTTCGGCTCGTGCCGCCCGATCCGCGGTCCGCGGCGACCCGAGGCCGCCGCCCAGACGTTTGCTTCTTGACAGAGGCGTCGATCGCGGGGTCGAACGTCACTGCGGGAAGTTTGAGCCAAGCGGCTCTAAAGGTGGCTCCTTCGCCCGCGTGGGGGCTACTCTTTGCAGCCGGGCCCCGGGGTCGGGAGAATTTTCAGGGCCAAAGGAATAATCGGTGCAGCCAGGCATCGTCGGTTTGAGGGGAGCGATCACCGCCGCCTGGGAGGAAGATCTGCGCGCCGTGCGCCAGGATCGGTACGACACGGCGGCGGGTAAAGAAGCGCTGGCATTCATACAGCGCTGCTACTCGCTCGTCTCCGATTTACGCGCGCCGATCCAGCGAGCGTGGGGCCCGGGCGGGCACGTCCACGTGGCGGACAGCGCGAACGTGACCGGTCCGGGACCGCGCGTCTCTCAAACGCGCATCAAGCTCCGCAACCACGGGGACCTGGTGGTCGTCGAGGCGTTCAGCTACGCCGATGGAACCGCCAAACACAACCCGTCGCTCGGCCTGGACCGCGAGATCAGGGTTGTAGGAACCAGTTCTCTTGGTTTCGTGCAGCAGCTCTACCGCACGACGGTGGATTTCCTGCAAGTGGCGCTGAACCTAGACCTTGCGCTCGGCGGGTCGTCGTGGCTCTACGAGCAGGCGGTGGCGAATCAGTTCATGGCCGCCGGCACGTGGCCCGCCGTGGGCGACGTGTACCAGCGGGTCACGCGAGAGTTCGCCGTGGAGGACAGCTTTGAGCGCATGGTCGCGATGTTCGGGCCGGTGCCGGAAAGCAACGGGCACAACGGATCCGCGGGCGCCGACGCTTCGGTCGCGCTGTCGGTGGAGCAGCTTCACCGCTGCCGCGACACACAGGGTGACCTGGAGAATTTCGTCCAGGCGGTGCGCATGGCGGTGACCGCGGACCAGGAGAATCGCCGGCTGACCAGCGAAGAGGTGGCGCGCGAGCTGACGCTCGAGAGGCTTTCGACGGTGAAGCTGGGCCGCTTGCTCGCGGCGTCCCCCGAGGTGTGTCGCGAAGGCGAGTTTGCTTCCGACTTTGCGGTGTGGAGCGTGCTGCCGTCCTACAACGTGCACTTCTTCCGGCGCGCCAACACGATCGACGAATACGTGGTGGTGGCCGCCCGGATTGGCGCGAAGTCTGATTCGGATTCTGTGCGCGGGTCGCGGCCTCCGACGCCGATCGGCGTGGAGACGGCGAGCACCCTGCCGGATGGGATCGTCACGTTTCTGATGACGGACGTCGTCGAGTCGACCGCGCTGTGGATCCAGGGCCGCGCGCAGATGTATTCGGTGATGCGGCGGCACGACCAATTGCTGACCGCCGCGATCGAATCAAACGGCGGGATCGTCTTGAAAGAACGGGGCGAGGGCGACAGCTTTTTCGCGGTCTTCTTGCGCGCCACCGACGCAGTGGTCGCGGCGTTGGACGCGCAGCGGGCCATCCTTGCGGAGCCGTGGGGCGAATCGATCCGGATCAGCGTGCGGATGGCCATCCTCACGGGCGAGGCGGACGCGCAGGATCGCGACTATCGATCGCCCGCCGTCAATCGCTGTGCCAAGCTGCGGCGTCGCGCGGTGGGCGCCCAGGTGCTGGTCTCGGAGAGCACTTACTCGATCGTGGCGGACATCTTGCGCGACGATGTGCGGCTCGTGAGCATCGGCAAACGCCGCCTGGAGGGGCATGAGAGACCCGAGGAGATCTACGTGCTTTCGCACCCCGAGGTGGCCTTGGAAACTATGGTCGCCGAAGACGAAGTGCTCGCGTAGGGAAGCAATTGGGATTGGGCGGGGTTGAAGTTGACTCGATGGATACGGTGAAGACCGCGAGTTCTGCGCCCGCGCCCAGCCGGCTCGGCGTTGATCGATTCTCCGTGATCCTCGTGGCGGTCGCGGCCACCATGTGGGCGTCAGACGCGTACTTCCGCAACCAGCTGGTGCAGCACCTGAGCTCGCCCGAGATCGTGGTTGCCGAGGACGGGCTGGTGATGCTGTTCCTGCTGCCGGTCTTGTACCGCAACCGATTTGAACTCTCGTTCCTCGGGGCGCGGGGATGGCTGGCGGTGTTGATCATCGCGGCGGGCGCGCAGGCGCTCGCGACGATCCTGTTCACCGCATCGTTCTCGATCGCCGCGCAGCACCAGCTGTTCGCCGAGACGTTCGTGCTGCAGCAGACTCAGCCGCTGATCGCGATCGCGCTGGCCTGGGTGGTGCTGGGGGAGCGGCGGCGGCCGTGGTTCTGGCCGGCGGCCGTGGTGGCCCTGGCTGGCGTCTACATGGTGCTTTTTGCCTCTGACCCGCTTTCGCCGGTGACGGCGTTGCGCAACGGGCGGCTCGAGGTGGGGCTGCTGGCCTTGGGGGCGGCGGCTCTGTGGGGTTCTGGCACGGTGCTGGGTCGCTTTGCTCTGGGCTCGATTTCTTTCTGGAGCATGACCGCGCTGCGGTTCACGCTGGCGTTCCCGGTGCTGGTGGTGGTGGTGCTGGCGCAGAGCGGGGTGGGCGGGTTTGGACACTATCGGGTTTCAGACTTCGTGCCGAACCTGCTTGCCATTGCCATCGTTCCCGGGCTGCTGGCGCTGCTTTTGTATTACCGGGCTCTGTCGAAGACGCCTGCCTCGCTCGCCACGATCGCTGAGATGGCCTATCCGGTGACGGCGACGTTGATCGCATCGGCGCCTCCGCCCTGGGGGTTCAACCAGCCGCTGTATGGGCTGCAGATCGTGGGTACAGTGCTTTTGATGGGCGTGATCGTGGGGCTGAACTGGTCGAAGGAGAAGGCGCCACCCGTGGTGCTGGCGGGGAGTCTCAAGCCGGCCGAGGGGTAGTTCGGGGCAGACGGCCCAAAGCTGGGGTCAGATTCTTTCCCGACAGAGCGCTTCATCGACAGTCAGACAACTTGGTGGTTGACTACGGCCCCGTGCGTTAAGCCTTGCCGTCAAGCCCACAGCTGCTGAGCTCGTACTCCCAGACCATGAACTACCGCGGTGAAGGCGTCTCGCTGCTCGAGCCGCTCGGCGCCGAATGTGGCGGCGAGGTCCGCGCGAAAGGCGGGGATGTAGGCTGACCCGCCCGTGAGCAGCACGCGGCCGACTTCCGCCGGTGTGACGTGGGCAGCTACAAGGGAACGACTGATGGCGTCGCGGACCAGGTCGAGCTCCGGCCGGATCATCGCTTCGAAGGCGGAGCGCCGGAGAGTGACCGCTAGGCCGAGCGGACGGAATCGCAGATCGGTCGTCTCCGTGCTCGACAGGGTGATCTTCGCCGATTCGATCGATTTGTAGAAGTCGTAGGCGTGGCCGTCGTAGAGCAGCGCGTGCACAAGGTCTGCTTGCGTGCTGCCGATGCGGGCGAGGATCGACGGGATGCCCGGGTCGGCCATCAGAAGGCGCACGGAGCTGGACGTGCGAAGTTCATTGAAAAGCCAGCTCGGCAAAGCGTCCAGTCCGAGCGCAGGCCCGACGCTGGTCTCGAAGAGCACCCCATCCAGGATCTCGCCGCCCACGGCGACGCCGGCGGTGCCTGTGATCATGGGTTCGCCGCCGCGCGAGTCCATCACGGCGACGTCGAAGGTGCCGCCGCCGAAGTCCACGGCGATCTCGACGCCGTGGTGTGTTGCCTCGCCAATCACGGCGGCGGTCGGCTCGGGCAGAAACGAGATCTCTTCGAAGCCTGCGCTACGCGCGGCTTCCTCGAGTCTTGTGAACGCCTCTTTGTCCGACGCCTGGCGGTTGTCCGGATCCGCGCCCGCGAACACGACCGGATGGCCGAGGACGACCGATTTGACGGATTGGTTTGCCACCTGGTCGGCTTCACCTTTCAAGCGCTTCAGCACAACGCTGACCATGGCGCTGACGCTGAAATCGACGGCCCAGCTGTTGGTGCCCACGAAACCGAGCTTCGCGAGCTCGTGCTTCACACCTGAGAGAAGCCTCGCGTCGCTGCATCCACCGCCCTTGCGGTACTGGCGGCAGTCGGTGTCCCAGCCATAGGGCGCGAGCGGGCATTTCCAGCAATCAGTCTTCTCGTGGCCCGACTTGAGGAAGGTCTTGACGGCTTCGTCGCCTGCGGACCGGCGGCCGGCGCGGTGGAGGTAGACGAACGAAGGGAGGGTCATCGCCCCGCGCGCGGGCCCCAGGGGCACGACTTCCACTCGGTCCTGGTAGGCAATTGAGATCGCGCTGTTGCTCGTCCCGAAGTCAATGCCATACCCGAGTGGTCGTGCGGTCGAGCTCACATCGGGACTATAAATGTCGTCCTGTTGGGCTCACTCGGATTGAACTTGGGGTGGATGAATGGCTGAGTACGGAACGTCCGTGGAAACGACGGCTTCGCCGGAGCAGGTCTGGAAGGTCTGGTCGGACATGTCGACCTGGGGCGACTGGAACCCCAACGTGTCGACGATGGATTGGACCGGTGGCTTCTTGCAGGGCAGCCAGGGGATCATGAACACCAAGGCGGGGCAGCATCACAAGATGACCCTGGCTGAGGTGCAGCCGGGCCGATTCTTTGCTCTCGAGACAGTCGTGGTTCCCTTGACTCGGTTCCGGTTCAACTGCCGGGTTGAACCTGGGGCGGCGGGCAAAACGAAGATCAGTCAGACGGTCGAGGTGAAGGGGCCGATTGGGCCCGTGGTGCAGGGCATGATGGGTCCACAGGTTTCGAAAGAGTTCCCGACGCTGCTGGCGAACCTGGCTCGAAAGGCGGAGGCCGGCTCCTAGTTCTTGTCGGTGGCTGACGCCGTGGTCGCCGTTAAACGCCCGAGCGCGGCGCTGACTGTTTCTGCTTCGCCGGGCTCGAGGAGTGTGCCGAGGTTGCGGTCGAGGCTGCGCAAAAAGACCGAGTGCGCCTTTTCGTAGGCGGCTTTTCCTTTGTCGGTGAGGTGGGCGTAGACGCCGCGGCGGTCGGTCGGGCAGGAATGGCGATCGATGAGGCCGGCCTTGATCATCTGGTTCAGGCGGCGCGAGGCGCCGCTATCCGTGATGCCCTCGATCCGCGCGAGGTCCTGGAATCGGAGCATCTCGTTGGGCGCATGGCGAAGGTGGGCGAGGACCTCATACCAGCCGAGGTTGATGCCCGCCAGGGGGAGCATTTCTTTTTCGATGGCGATCGTCATCGAGGAGTGGGCACGGGAGATGCCTTCCCACAGCTCGACCGCTTTGGCGCCGCTTAGCTTTGGCACGGGGTAATCCTATTCATTGGTCCACGCATATAAAAGGACGGGGGAGGACTATTTCAGTCTCCCCTGCCCCTGTCTCTTTGGTGTCCGTTCCTTGTGATTACTGGGCCTGCGCCAGCTCTCCGACTTTGACAACGATCTCGGCGTCGATTTCGAGCTTGATGGTGTTGCTCGCAAACGGCACGGTTCCGGCGAGTCCGTCGAAGTTGAGGCCCCAGTCCTTGCGGTTGAGCTGGCCGCGGGCACTGATGCCGACGCGCTCCTTGCCGCCGAAGGGGTCTGGGAGCCGGCCCTCGATGGTAGCTTCGAGTGTCAGCGGCTTGGTGACGTCCTTCACTGTGAGTTCGCCGTTGACGCGGAAGTTCTCCTCGTCGACCGGCTCGATGCCCGTGATCTTGTATGTCATGTAGGGGTACTTCTCCACGTCGAAGAAGTCCGCGCTCCGAAGGTGCCCGTCGCGCTGGGCGCTTTGCGATTCGAGGCTGTTGACCTCGACCTTCATTTCGCCACGAGCCTGGGTGTAGTCCTCATCCGGGCTCTCAAACCCGCCCTCGAACTTGTTGAACTGCCCGTGCACCGTTGTTACCGCGAGGTGCTTGGCCGTGAACCCTAGACGTGTGTGTGCCTGATCGATTTCGTACTTGACCATGTGGTCCTCCTTGGTCGGGAATTTTCCTGCTAGGTGATACTTGCTTGCGCAAGCAACTATTCCCCCAGCCTTTCGTGCTAGACCCGCGCGCCCCTGGCGGTCGGGATTTACACGGGCGAAGGCTGGCTCCTTGGGCGGGCGCAGGAGGACGCCCTGGGAAGGAGAAGCCTCGGTGAGGTACGCCTAGGGGTGTGTGCCGGCGGTCGTCCTTGCGACAAACGCGCTCCGGGACCTTCGCCAGCTGACCGCGATCCCGGCCAGCATAACGGCCAGAAAGATGGCCAGGGCCGCGGCGAACAGGATTGGCCCGAGCTTGCCCGACGCGAGCGCCGGCCCTAGGGGAGCCCAGTCAACCGTGGCTGCGGCATTCAGCCAGGCGATGAGGCCTGCGCCGAAAGCGATCAGCGTCAGCGTCCAGCGCTTTTCCGATTGAGACATCTGGGTCAGATCGAGGCGGCGCTGGCGCGGTGCGACCGGGGTCCTCGCGATCCACGCGAGCAGGGCAAACCAGACAACCAGCATCACGAGGCCGATCGCGAGTGCGACCTTGGGATAGGCGGTTTGGTCGATGGGCGAAAGGTCAGAGGATCCCGCCCAGGCGGCCATCGGGAGTGCCCATATCGCGCTTGTGATTGCGGCGGCGCCGGTCCTGCCGTACTGGTCGACGAGCCTGGTCATGTGGATTTGTCCTCGATGTAATGCTCGAACGTGATGATGCCATCCCGGGGTGCTTGCGCAGCAGGCATCCGTACGCCAACTGCCTCCTGAACTTGATCGGGAGGGACCGGCGGATCGAGCGCTTGGTGAGCTTGCGCGTTTTGCGCCACGACTGGGCGATCCTGTTGAAATCCCCAGCCTCCATCCGGTCACTGGGACGCTCATTTGATCTCGAATACCGTGAGTTAAGGACGTTGGGCGTGCCGACCTCGTAGACTGGTGCCCTCGGCCGGCTATGCCGGCCCGCTCCGCTCGGGTCCTCTCTCGCCGTCACGGTAACGGTGTCCTGATCGTCGCGATTCAAATACGAACCCAGAGAGGGATCAGGAGAATACGTTGCCAGTAATCGCAGATGCGGGCGTGAGCCCGCGCACTTTCGGCTCTTTTGCAGAAGCGGGCGTGAGCCCACGCCTGCTCACCGCCCTCGCCAAACAGGGCATTTCGGAACCCGTCCAGGTCCAGGCGGAGGCCATTCCTGCGCTGCTCGCGGGTCGGGACGTGGTGATGGAGGCCCAGACCGGGTCGGGCAAGACGCTCGCCTATCTCATCCCGTTGGTTGAGAAACTTCCGCGCGGCGGGGCTGGCCCACGAGCGTTGATCGTCACTCCGACACGCGAGCTCGCGCTTCAGGTCGAGAAAGTGCTGCGCACCCTCGCGCCTGAACTGCGCACCACGGTGCTGTACGGCGGCGTCGGGTACGCGACACAGCGGCTCGCTTTGAAGCACGGTGTCGACGTGGTCGTCGGCACACCAGGCCGGATCATCGACCTGCTGGGCCAGGGAAAGCTGTCGCTGTCACGCATCGAATACCTCGTGCTCGATGAGGCGGACGAGATGCTCGACGCGGGCTTTGCTCCGTCGGTCGAAAAGATCCTCGGACTCACTTACGAACCTCAGACGGTGCTCGCCTCGGCGACCATGCCTAGCTGGGTGTCGACGATGGTCGCCAAGCACACGCACGAACCGGTGCAGGTCCGCCTGGAGTCAGACCATGCGGAACGTCTGGAGCACGGGTTGCTCCGCGTCGATCGCGAGAACAAGCTGCAGACGCTGAGCCGGCTGCTGCGCAGGCACAAGGGGAGCGCGATCATCTTCGGCCGCACCAAGCACGGCGTGAAGAAGCTGAACCACAGCCTTCGGCAGATGGGCCACAACTCGGTGGAGCTACAGGGTGACCTGTCGCAGCTGACCCGTGATCGGGCCATGAACTCGTTTCGTGAGGGGCGCAGTCAGATCCTCGTCGCCACGAACGTGGCGGCGCGTGGGATCGATGTGGTGAACGTCGGGTTGGTCGTGAACTTCGAGCTTCCCGATTCGGCGCACTGGCTCACGCACCGCGTCGGGCGCACCGCCCGGATGGGCGAGCTGGGTCGCGCGCTTACGTTCGTCACGCCGGAAGACGAACCGGCCTGGGTTAAGCTCAGCCGCCAGGGGGCGCCCCACATCCGCGAGATCGACACCAACCAGCTCCTCGACGAAGGAAGTTGGATCTACCGGGAAGGGCGCCCGATGCGGTCGGGTCCTGCGACGCCTGCTCCGCGATTTAACCGGAGCCGCGGGCGCACGAACAGCCAATGGCGCCCGAGGCGGTCGGCCTAGCCTAAGCGCCGATCTGCTCGCCGAAGAATTTCATGACCCGCAACCATGAGTCTTCGGCGGCAGTTTGTTCGTAAGACTTGCCTTTCTCGTTGAAGAACGAGTGGTGCGCATTGGGATAGATCTTGATGTCGTGAGTGATGTGGTTCTGGTCGAGTGCCTTTTCCAAGGCGCGCCCTGCATTGGCCGTGAAATCCTTCTCGGGATAAGAACCGACAACAGGACATGAGCGACTGACCACGTCGAGGGGACGTGGGTTGGCACCGTAAAAAGGTGCGATCGCCTTTAGCCGCGAGTCGGTACAGGCCCAGGCGATGGCGAATCCGCCACCCATGCAGAACCCGATCGCTCCGAGGCGCTGGGGGTCCACAGTGCGGTCCTTCGCGAGATAGGTCAGCGCCGCCTTTAGGTCGTCTATCCCGTACCGATTGACTGAGCCGAGAAGCATTCCGCCCATGTACCGGGCCATACAAACAGCACGATTCCGCTCCGAGAACAGATCCACCGCTAGGGCTACGTATCCGGCTTCGGCGAAACGCCGCGCAATCTCCTTGATGTTGTCGTTGAGTCCGTATGCCTCGTGGATCACGATCACGCCTGGATGCGGGCCTGCTCCGTCGGGCGCAGCGAGGTAGCCGCCTCCCTTCAACTCGGTGCGGGCGATGTCTCGTGTTGGCATCGGCAAGAGGAGATCGTAGAGGAGGGCCGAAGGCGGGCGGTATCATCAACACTCGACCGAGCGTTCCGTGGGGCCGTGGCGCAGTTGGGAGCGCGTCTGACTGGCAGTCAGAAGGTCAGGGGTTCGAATCCCCTCGGCTCCACTTTTTGGCCTGATGTCGCGCACCCTGGGCTCCGCGATGTCGTTCGGCCCTCCGTTTGCAGGGCAACGAGGCCCATACCGCAGGATGGCGACTTTTGCGAGCCATACGCGTACAACAGGAACATGGGGTTTCAGGGGAATTTCCGAGTCAGCAACCACGGCCGCTGTGTGCGGCAAGTCGACCGCGCGCTTCGCGCCACAATCGCAGTGGTCACATGAGCGAAAGCGCGGGATCGATCATTCGGCACCGGATCTTGCTGGTTGACGACGCCCAGGACAACGTCGACATGCTGGAGGCATTCCTCGCCGATGAGGCAAGCTCAATCAAGAGCGTGACCGATTCGAACCAGGTTGAGCGCGTATTCGCCGAGTTTGAGCCCGATATCGTTCTGCTAGACCTTCACATGCCGGCGCCGGACGGTCTTGAAATCTTGAGGAACCTGCGCAGTGCACGCGAGAGCCTCGGCTTTCTTCCCGTGATTGTGCTCACCGGTGATACCGGGAGGACTGCCCGCAACAGCGCCCTTCTCCTCGGTGCCGATGACTTTTTGACCAAGCCGCTCGATCGCCAGGAGGTGGTTCTTCGAGTGCGCAACCTGCTGCGCACGCGCCGCCTTTACGTCGAGCTCGCCGAAGCCAATCGAGCTCTGGAACAGAAGCTGCACTGAGCCGCGCGCGCAAACCGTAATGTAGCCAGGCAACCGATTATTCGTCAAAGGGCAGAGCCCAGAACCGGTCATACAATCAGGCTGCGGGGGCCCCCTGGGCGTTCGTAAGGGGTGAAGTTCTAGGCGTCACCCTCGGGGGGCTTCCTCATCTGTCAGCACAGACCGTTAGACCCTGGCGCTCTTGCAAGCGTCCAGTCGGACCACCGCCTCAGGTGGTCGATCGTAAGAGCGTCGGCTGGTCGAGAGGCGTCGGTGGCAGACTTGATTGCGTGTTTGCAAGCTCGAACTATCCACCCGACGTGGCTGCCGCCAAACAGTTCGTCGCTGAGATGCGCCACGGCACGCTGATCGCCTCCGCCGCCGACGGTTACCCACAGGTCAGCATCCTGCCGTTCGTCAAGACCGACGATCTGATCGAGCTGCACTGTGTGCAGGCGGACCCGACTTTCGATGCCGTTCGTGCCAATCCACGGGTCACCTTTTTCGTCTCCGACTTTCTTGCGTGGTCGCCTCACAACTGGGTGGATGAAACGGATGCGGGCCGGGCCACGCTCCATTTCCGGGCCGTTGCGTTCGAATGCGATGTCGAACGAACGTCGACGGATCCGGACGACGTAGCCGGAGCACTCAGCAGGCTCCTTGCGGCATACGAGCCGGGCGCCTCGTACGAGCCGGTCAAGATGGGCGACTTCTACGGCCCGCGCCTGCGCCGCCTGGCCACGATGCGATTGCGCGTGGTGCGGACACACATCAAGTTCAAGACCGGCCCGGCCGGCACGGCCGACACCAAGCGTCGAGTCGCCAACAAGCTTCGAAAGCGCGCCCAGCCGGGCGACCTGCGCGCAGCAGATGTCATCGAGGCGTCGCTCCCTACCTAGAAAGCCCGGGACGCAGGCGACCAGGTTGCGGTGGGCGTCGATGCGGGGAACAGCCGAAGAAAGCGCTCCACGGCCGGGCGCGATCACGAGGTCGCCGCCACGCCGCGCCTCATCGAGCCTGCACCTGTGCCACAACACCGCGGCGAGGCTGCCGGTATCCGCGGCGTGTTCTCAATCAGCCAGCTCGTAGGCTCACTGAATCGGAAACGGCGGCTGCCACCACGAAGGGATGTCGTCGACTTCGATTGCCGTCACCCACTTGACCCACCAGAAACCTCGGCCCTCGGGCACGATCAGGCGCGCTGGGAACCCGTGGCCCGCTTCAAGCGCCTGTCCGCCGGCGCGAGTCGCGAGCAACAAAGTGCCGGCGCTCTCGATTGGAAAGCGGCGGTCGTAACCCGTCGACGACACCACATGAATCGACCCGCCATCCACACGGCCGATCAGACGATCCACCCGTGCACCCGCCCACTCTTGCGTCGAATAGAACCCACCTGTGCAGTCAAGGGTCGCGGTCAACCGGTCGTCGAACGCGAAGAGCTGGTCGTACGACCATTCACGTCCGCCCGCGCGCAGCCGCCACGCCGCAGGGTCGATCCCCGGAATCGCATCGAACATCCATGAGCTGACGGGCATCAGGCTCGGTTGGAACGAGCCCGCCTCATACGAGCCGGTGAAGCGGCGCGCCGCACCAGGTGCGCCCGTCACCCTGACCACCAACTCGCTCGCACCGTAGGCGAGGGCCGCCCCCGCGACAACCGCTCCTCCGCGCAGCAAGTTTCGCCTGGACAGATCCGTCGAGCGCACGCGCACGCGTCGCGCGACCACGTGCCAGATCACCAGCGGCACCGCCGCGATCGCCGCACCCACGTGAAAGTCCATCGCCGTGAGCGGACCGATGTAGACGAGCACGCCTGTCGAGTGGAGCAATCCCGCCACCAATGACACGAGCACAAGCACACCTAGAAGCACCGACGCCCACCGGCCCGGCTGTGGCCGGCGCAAACCACGCCGCGCGATCATCGACTTCCACGGGAGTAAGGCGAGAATCGCAAAGCCGCCGAGAGCATGGACAACCAACGACCACCGTGCCGGCGCTGTCGCATACGCGAACGCGAGCCACCCGGTGAGAAACGCCACAGCGAGCAAGGCGAGCAGCGCGAGGTTCGTGCGCGCCCCACGCGCGATCGCAACGCGGCCAGAAGCCGACCCGAGCAGATTCACCGCCTGAGCCTACGGCCGGTAGGATCGACCGGCAAATAGTGCCTGTTGAGGCACGGGATCAGCCCTAGACTCACGAGCATGGCCACCCTGCCAGATGCCGCAACGCTGCAGTTGGCTGCGGCGTGGCTGAGCGTCGCGGTGGGTGTGCTCGGACTCGCCAGCATGGCGACCGGCCTGTTCTCAGTTCTGACCGGCAAGGACCACTGGCCTCACGTCTTGTGGCGCCTGCGGCGGCGGATACCGGCCACGGAAGCGGACCAGCGACGAAACGGGATGAGCCTGGCCCTCAACGCAACGGCCATGCTGATCATCGTGATGGGCACCTCGATCGGTAACTTCTCCATCGGCGATCACAGCATCGGCGAACCGCTGAATACGCTCCGCTTTGTGCTCACTTTAATCGGGCTGGCCGGTGCGTTGGGATGCGTGACCGGCGCGTACGCCATCAGCCTCAAAGTCAAATACATCTACCGCAACTTCCCGGCCGAGGCGCCCTCCTCCCAACCACCGATCTAGCCCGACATGTGCAGGATGCCGAAGCGCGGAGCATGATCCGCCCGGTGAGTGATTCCACGACCTGGCTTCCGCAACCGGCTGTCACCGCTGGGTTCGGGATCCGAACTGCGGCCTATCTCGTCGATGCCTTCATCCTGAGCTTCGTCGGGGGGGCGTTCCCGTACCTCGTGATCGCCACGTACGGCGGCGGTACGCCGGTAAACTCCGGCCAGCAGGTCACCACGAGCACAGGCGGATCGGTGCTTGTGTCAATCGTCTACTTCGTGGTCTTCTGGTCGCGTCTGGGCGGCGGCCGCACCCTTGGTATGCGACTTCTGGGCCTCAAAGTGGTTCAGCAAGAGGACCTGGCAACGCCTGGAATCGTGACCGCGATCGTTCGCTGGTTCGGGCTATGGGTGGCCTTCGCGTTCTGTTTCCTCGGTGTGATCTGGGTTGCCTTTGACCCGCGCCACCAAGGTTGGCAGGACAAGATCGCAAGAACGCTGGTCGTCCGGACCTGACTCACCGGTAAAGGTCCAACCCACCCTACCGGCGGCGGCGATACCCACCAGCGACGCGCCCGCGATCATAACCACCAGCGCACTCAGCTCCGATAGATGGCGCGCGCCAAACCAAGAACAGCCCTACCGCGACGCGTGGGGCCGTCGCGGGCGACCATCCGAATTAGTGCTCGAGCGGCACGAGGAGCACGCCGAGCGTGGACCGGAACCCGGCAGCGGCCAGCAGTGTGACCACCTCACGCCAGCCATGACCCAGCCGTGATGAAGGCGCTTTACCCAAAACCCAACCCCGTCCGCCTCATGCCTTTCCATGGAGACGGTATTTTGGAGCAGTGCAAGCATTCGACATACCCGACCTCGACCCGCAACCACGCGATGCCGACGGCCACGGCTACGTGGACTTTCTTGCCTCCGACAAGCTGAGCGTCGGCCTGGCCGTCTGGCCGAAAGGAAAGCCCGACCGACAGCGGCCGCACCGTGAGGACGAGGTCTACTACGTGATCAGCGGCCGCGCCAAGATCGGCGTCGCGGGCGAGGACCGGGACGTGAAGCCCGGCAGCGTTGTGTTCGTGGCGACGGGAGTCGAGCACCGCTTCCACGACATCGAAGAAGACCTGCGCGTGCTGGTCTTCTGGGCGCCGCCCCATGCGTCAGTGGTGACGTGATCCGGTGGGCGCCTTCAGCCCGGAAGAGATTGCGTACATGACGGGTGAGCGCCGGCTGGCGCGCATCGCGACCGTCGGAGCGGACGGCGCACCGCACGTGGTGCCGGTCGGCTGGACCTACAACGCCGAGCAGGACACCATCGACGTCGGCGGACGGGACATGGCGGCCACGAAGAAGTTTCGCGACGTCAAACGCGACGGCCGCGCCGCGATCGTGATCGACGACGTGGTCCCACCGTGGTCGCCGCGAGGAATCGAGGTCCGCGGCCGTGCTGAAGCCCTCGAGGAGATTCAGCCGCTGATCCGGATCCACCCCGATCGCGTCCGCTCGTGGGGTCTTGCGCCAAAAACCTAAATCGCTTTCTCGTAGCAGACGCTCGTCGGCGAGGTCTTGTATTCGCCCCAGCAGTCGACCACGCTGTATCCCGCCCGGCGATAGAGCCCGATCGCCTCGTCCTGGTAGATGCCCGTCTCGAGCACGGCACGCCGCGCGCCGAGCTCGCGTCCGGCGTCTTCGAGATGGGCAAGGATGTCATTGCCGATGCCGCGTCCACGCATCTCCGGCTCGACATACATGCGCTTGACCTCGACCGTGGTCGTGTCGAGCAGCCGCACGGCACCGCACCCGACCGCCCGGCCATCCATCCGCGCCACCACAAACGCGCCCAGCCCCGTCGCGAGCTGCGCAGGCTTGAGGTTCGGGCCAAACCTCTGCTCAGGGCTATACCGACTCGCCAGGTGGGCGTCCAGGGCCTCGATGAGTCGCTGCGCATCGGCCGAATCGAACGGCTCTGGCGCGATGGTCACTTTCATGTTGGCTTTAGATTGCGTGACTCCAGATCCGGCTGCGGCGCGTGCCTGGGACGGCATGCCTGAACACGGCTCCCATGACCTTCTCGCAGCTGTTGTCGTCGGAGTCGATCAGCTGCTGGTAGGAGTGGAAGTCTTCAAACCCCTCTTGCCACATCACCTGCGTGCCTCCATCCGTCATGGCGCAGCGCACCTCCTTGATCTGGGGGTGGGCCTGGTCGATGTGCTGTTTCCAAGCCTTGAGCGCAGCCGTCAGCTCTGCGCTCGGCTGCACGATCCGGAGGGTCGTCGTTCCCCAGCGCATGAGTTTTCCTCCAGCTTCGGATTTGAGTTCGCCCAAGTCTGACGGTTCCGTCTCGTGCCACGGTAGTCACCGGCCGCGCTGCGCACCCTCCGCAACCAAGACCTGCTCCTTCTTATATGTGGCCAGGCGGTCTCCAAGGTCGGCGACGGCATTTTCGGCGTGGTGCCGGCCTGGGCGGTGCCGTCGCCGTCACGCTGACCCTAGCGGTACCCGGTCTCCGCAAACCGAAATACCTATCCGAGTCGGCGCACTAGCCCTATCTTCTTGGCGATGGCAACGGGAGGGCGAGCGCTCGTGCTCGGTGGCGGGGGAGTCACCGGCATCGCCTGGGAGACAGGTTTGCTGGCGGGGCTGGCTGAGGCCGGTGTCGACCTGACGTCGGCGGACCTTGTGGTCGGCACATCGGCCGGCTCGGTGGTCGGCGCGCAGATCCTCAGTGGCGTGAGTGTCAAGGATCTCTACGCGGAACAGCTCACCGAACCGCGCGCCGAGCGAGCCGCAAAAATTGGAGCGACCGTAACGCTGCGCTTCGCCGCCTCGATGTTGTGGCCGGGCGGCGAGGAGCAGGCGCGCGCGCGCCTCGGCCGTGCCGCGTTGAAAGCGAGGACCGTGCCCGAGTCGGAGAGGAAAGCGATCATCAAGCAGCGGTTGCCGGTCGACTCGTGGCCGGAGCGCCGCCTGCTCATCACGGCGGTCGACGCCGAAACGGGAGAGCTACGGGTCTTCGATCGCGATGGCGACGTCGCTCTACTTGAGGCGGTGGCCGCCAGCTGCGCCGTCCCGCTCGTCTGGCCGCCCATCTCGATCGACGGGCGCCGCTATATCGACGGAGGCGTCCGCTCCATCGCCAATGCGGACCTCGCCACGGGATGCGACCGAGTGGTCGTGGTGGCGCCTGTCACCTTCGCGCTGCGCAAGAGCGGCCGCATCGAAAACCAGCTCGCCTCGCTTGGATCGGGCATCAGGTCGGCGGTGATCAGCCCCGACGCCGAGGCGCGCAAAGCGATCGGCTCCAACGTGCTGGATCCCGCGCATCGAGTTGCTTCCGCACGCGCGGGCCATGCCCAGTCCGCCGCGGTCGCCGAGTCGGTAGAGGCCATCTGGAAATAGACGCCGGAAATACATCAGTCAACAAAGGAGGATCTATGACCAGTCCCGAAGCCCAAGTCCCCGAGGTCAGTCCCCGAACGCATCTGGAGCATCGCCTCGTCCTCAGCCAAGACTCTCATGGGACCGTTCACGGAACGGGAACCATGGGGCGCTTCAACACCTGGCTCGCGGTGAAGATCACTAAGACCGTCGGCACGATGTGGGTCGCCTACATCTTCGCGGCGATCGCGCTCATCTCTCTGCCCGCCGCGATCCAATCGCAAAACGTGATCATCATCGTGGCCTGGATCGCGCAGACCTTCTTCCAGTTGGTTCTCCTGCCCATCATAATCGTCGGCCAGAACGTGATCCAGGCCGCGAACGACGCGCGAGCCGAAGCCGACCACGAAACGTTGACCGCGGTGCACAAGTTGACCGTGGAAGTCCACGCCATCAACGAGGCGCAGACCGCGATCTTGAGGCAACTGCAGGCGACGGGCGCGTAGGCGGCATCCCGAGCCGCCACGGGTCCGGCCAAATTCGCACAAATGGTCAGTGCCAGCGCGCTGGCTAGGCCGCTGGCGCGCTCCCATTGGCAGGTACTCAGTTTTCGGGCTCGAGCATGAGGTCGACGCCCTCGACGATCGTCGCGATGCGCAGGGCGTGGGCGATCTTGCCCAGCGTCGCGTTGGACACGGGCCGTCCCCTGCGTGCCGCAGAAATCGTACCCACGCTGATGCCCGACGCTCTCGCCAGGTCCGTGGCATTCCAGCCGCGCCGCGCCAGCTGGCGGTCGAGTCGGGCCGGATCTATCGGAGTGCTCACTACTTTCAGATACGCAACCGTGTAACAAGCAGTGCCGATCCACCCGAAAGGGTGCGATTCTCTGGCTCGTGCCTCCCCTCGTGATCGTGTGCGGACCACCTGCCTCAGGCAAGACAACGCTCGCCGGGATGCTAAGTCGTGAGCTCGGCTTGCCGATCCTGTCCAAGGATTCCCTGAAGGAGGCGATGATGGACCATCTGGGTGGCGCTCCCGCCGTCGGCGAAGCCGCGTTTGCCGTCCAGTTCGGTCTGGCCCGGGAGTTGCTCGCTTCCGGCATGGGCATCATTCTCGAGGGCGCGTTCTTCGCGGACCAATCAGATCTCGCCGAAGTCGCAGCCCATGCCGATGCGGTGGTTGTGCAGCTCGAGTGCCCGCTGGAAATCCTGGAGCGGCGATACACGAAGCGAGTCGGTGACCCTAGCCGGCACCTCTCTCACCGAGGCCTTGAGGCCCTTCCGGACCTGCGCCGGCGGATCCTCGACGGCTCCTACGAACCACCGGACCTCGGCCGGGCGGTGCTGAGGGTCGACACGGCGGATGGCGTCAAGCCGTCAGAGCAAGACATCGTGCGCTGGGTTCGCGAGCACGTGGGTGCCGACCTCCGGAGTATTGGTCCCAATCGTTTCTACCAGCGCGCCCAACCCGCTGAGCCGATCGACCTCCGCGCCGCCTGGGACGAGCAAGCGCGGTCGTGGACACGCTGGGCGCGAGAGCCGGGTCACGATTCCTACTGGCGTTTCGGGCGGGCCGCCTTCTTCGATTTGCTCCCGCCCCCGGGGCGGCTGACCCTCGACGTCGGCTGCGGCGAAGGTCGGGTTTCACGCGATCTCGCGGCCATCGGCCATCGAGTCGTGGGCATCGACGCCTCCAGGACCATGGTCAAAGAAGCCCTGGCCGCGCGTCAAGATGGGCCGGTGCTCGTCGCAGATGCCGCGGCGCTGCCCTTGGTTGACCAATGCTGTGACCTGGTCATTGCCCACATGTCGCTGCAGGACGTCGACGACATGGCGGCCGCGATCCATGAGATGGCTCGGGTGCTGGAACCGGGCGGTTGCCTTTGCCTCGCGATCGTCCATCCCATCAACTCGGCGGGCCAGTTCGAGAGCCTCGACCCGGATTCGCCGTTTGTGATTCGAGGTTCGTACCTGGAGTCCACTCAGTACGTCGATCACGTCGAAAGCGGCGACCTGGCGATCACATTCGTGAGTACCCACCGTCCGCTTCGGGACTACTTCGGAGCCCTCGAAGCCGCCGGGTTTGCCGTCGAAGCCCTTCGCGAGGTTCCGGTCGACGACGTCTCGGAGAGGGCGGATCCGGCGCGCGGGCGCGCCCGCTGGCAGCGCCTGCCCCTGTTCCTCGACTTGCGAGCCATCAAACGGGTCCAGCCGATTGGCGACCAATGGATGATGGTTCGGTGAAGCATGGATCCAGGTATGCGAAGAGCGCCCGTATCTACGACCTTTTGTACGTCGGCACCGGGATCAAGGACTACCTGGCCGAGTCCGCCGAGCTGCGCCGCATCATCGATGAGTCCTGCTCAGGGGCGAAGACGCTGCTCGACGTGGCATGCGGGACAGGGGCTCATCTTGCCGAGCTCCGCCGGTGGTACGAGGTCGAAGGCGCAGACCTGAGCCCGGCCATGCTTGCCGTTGCCCGCGATCGGCTGCCAGGAATCAAGCTCCATCAGGCCGACATGCGGACGCTCGACCTCGGCAGATCGTTCGATGCGGTGATCTGCCTCTTCAGTAGCATCGGATATATCACTGACCCCATCGAGATGCGGTCGGCGGTGGCCCGCCTCGCCGCGCATGTCGCGCCGGGCGGCGTCCTGATCCTCGACGGTTGGGTTCGCCCGGATGCTTGGCACGAAGGCTCCCGCCCTCAGCCCGACATCGCGCAGGACAATCAGGCGCTCGTCGTGCGACTGGCGTTCACGCGCCGCGATGGGAACATCACCAACCTCGACATGCACCACCTCGTACAGACCGCCGAGGGAATCGACTACTTCGTCGAAAACCACCGGCTGGCCTTGACCCCGACCGAGGACTATGTGTCGGCGGTCGAGGGCGCCGGCCTCGCCGCCCGGGTGATGCCCGACTACATGCCGGCCCGTGATCGTATCGTCGGCGTCAGGAGTAGTTGATGGACCCCGCCCGCCACCGAAATTTCGAGGTCGAAGTGGATGACGCCGCCCGCGCATGGCTGGACTCGCACCCTGCCACCGGCTCGCGCCTCATCTCGTATGAAGTCAAGCGGTGCTGCGGCGGGGGCAAGATCTGCACGGTGCGGGTGCGCGAGGCCTCCCTGCGCGACGACGTCAGCCGCCACACTCCGGTCTCGCTCGAGGACGGGGCCAAGCTCCTGGTCGATCCGCGCGCTGCGGCGCGTCTACCCTCGCGTTTCGGCATCACGATCCGCGGCTTCGGGCCACTCAAGCACCTCGACCTCGTCCTCGACGGCGAGCAGTGGGGAAACCTCCTCTACGACTGAGCCGCGCCCAGCCGGCCGTTAACCCTCGGTGAGCCGGCGCTTAAGGGTCGTGGGCTAGCTTCGGGATCGAGCTGTCCACTCATTCCGAGGGGTATCGATCTATGCGCTCTGCACGTCTCCTTTTCGTTGGCCTCATCTTCATCGTCTCGGCTTGCAGCACGGCCGCTACCGCGAACACCAACGCAGCCTCGCTGGAGGCTGCGACCAAGCTGCCCGTGGTCGCGCTGCCCGGTTACGAGGTGTCCGTCTTCACGCAGAACGACTCGCGGCTCCTCGTCTCCAGCCCTGACGCCGTCGCGGTCGACGGCCAGCACGTCTTCATCGATTACCAGAACGTAACCGCCAAGGACTGCTCGGACCAGGGCTCGAGCGGATCGCCGGCGAGCACCGTCGTCGAATACAACATGAAGGGCGACATCCTCAACCACTGGAGGATCGCCGGACACAGCGACGGGATGCGAGTCGACCCGGCGACACACCTCGTGTGGACGACCTCATGCGAGGACGGGAGCCCGATGTTCGCGACGATCGACCCCACCTCGGGGACCGTCACGCCCTACAAGTTTCCCAACCCGCCGCACGGTGGCGGCTATGACGACCTGTACTTCCTCGGAGGCTCGGTCTACGTTGCCGCCTCGAACCCGACGCTCGACGGCAGCGGTGCCAACCCCAACCCGGCGATCGACAAGATCGCCATGGGGAGCCACGGAACTCTGACCCTCACCCCGGTGCTCATGGGCAACGCAAACGCGACAGATCTCCTGAGCCCTAGCAGCGCGCCCGCCGCGCTGACGCTGACGGATCCTGATTCGCTCAGCATCGACAACAAGGGCCAGCTCGTCCTGGTCAGCCAGGCCGACAGCCTGTTGGTGTTCGTGAAGAACCCAGGCACGGCGCAGCAGTCCGTGTCGAAGATGGCGGTCGGTACCCAGCTCGAGGACACGGTCTGGCCGACAGGTCCCGGGCGGCTGCTTGTCGTTGACGGCGCCTCAGGCGTGACCTACTGGATCAGCGGCACATTCGCCAACGGTGACATCTACACGCAGTCGCCCAACGACTCGGGCGTCGACAACTTCGTCGCCACCATCAACCCGGCAACCGGCTTCGTGACCCCGATCGCGATCGGCTTCGGGAAAGCGACCGGGATGGTCTTCGTCGCGGCTACTTAACTACTTGTTGGGCGGGCCGCAGCATAGCGGCCCGCCCCCCGCCACACTTTGGTCGAGTCCCATGCAAGCGATGGACCGAAAGGCGGCGGTAAGAGCCGGTGTCCGGCTCGAGATCCTGACGGTTGGGTGGATGGCGGCCGAAGCTGTGCTGGCGATCGGCGCGGGCATCGCCGCCCGCAGCGTGCTCCTCACGGCTTTCGGCTTCGACAGCGTGATTGAGCTCCTCAGTGGCGTGACTCTTCTGTGGCGTCTCGCGTCAGAAGCGCAAGGGCCGGGAGCGCCCCGGATGGAGACCATCGAACGCCGCGCCACGGTCATCTCCGCTGTCCTGCTGGTCCTGCTGAGTGCCTACCTCGTCGTGGTCGGATTGGGCGGCGTAGTCGGTCACTTCCATCCATCGGGATCCGCGCTCGGGGTCGCCGTCTCGGCCGCCGCGGTCGTCGTTATGCCGATCCTGGCGTGGCGAAAGTTCCGGGTGAACTCCGTCATCGGAAGCGCGGCGTTGAGGGCCGACATCGCGGAGACGATCACCTGCGCGTACATGGCCGCAGCGACCCTCGCCGGGGCGGGACTGAATCTCCTTTTCGGACTGTGGTGGGCGGAGTACGCAGCCGCTGCGGCGCTCCTCGTCTTCATCCTCATGGAGACCAGAGAGGCTGTCGAATCGGCTCGCGGAGGCGAAGAAAACTAGCCACCCCGCGACCGCTGGCGCCAACAAAACGACGATGAGGTTTGCCGGCCGGTAAATTTTTTTGGACCAAACGACTTTCCCCAAAAAATCTCCGGCACGTTTCCGAGCCGGTGATATGCTTCAGCAACTTTTCAAGCCGCGTCGCGAGTTTTCTAGGAAGGGAAGGGTGTTCGTAGGGTTGGGTTGGTCACCTGCCGTGGTGGCTGACGCGCTTTTGACGGCGGCGGCATGAGCCTCAACACGCGCATTGGTGGCGTGTGCTGAAAGCACTCCTCAAGCTCCTGGCCGGGACCGGCGCCGTGGCCGGATCTGTGGCGTTGGTGCTCGTCGTCCAGAGCGTTGCGACCTACACCTCACTGGTCCCAATCGTGCAATCGATAGTGCCCGCGGCAGCACCGTCCACGGCAACCCGCGCGCCAGTGGTGGTCGGCGTATCGATCGACAACCAGCATGGCTTTGCGACGCTGAACATGACGCCCTTCACTTCTTCCAACGCCGCCTCGGCCCTCGGCGCGACCTACGGCATGCAGCTGTTGACGGAGTTCCCGGCGTTCGGGCAGTACATCTTCTCGCTCCCGCAGATCCGCATCGGTCCCGGGCCGCAGCAGCACACCGCGACCATCTACTTTCCGCCCTACGCAACGGCCGGCGACATGGACACCTTCCTTTCGCAAAACGGTCTTACGGTTCAGAGCTGGACTTCGACCGATGACGCCGCCGGTCGCACGGCGGTGGTCGCGCTGCCCCAGATCAAGCCCGTCCTGATCGATGCGAAGAACGGCATCTGGCAGGCGATGGTCGGAGCCGGCATGGACCGCAGCCGCATCGACGCGTGGGCCGCGACCAACGGGTTACAGATCATCAGCTACAACCCGAGCACCGGGGAGCTGCTAATCCAGGGGCCCAAGCCAAAGCCGGTCCTGGTCAGGACCGTCATCCGCAAGCCGGCTGCCCCGGTGATCACGACTACGACAAACACGCCGCAGACCAGCAAGCTCTACATCGCCTTCAAGCCGGGTACGACGTTCAACGACGCGCAGACGGCGATCCAGTCCGCAGGCGGCCAGCTCACCAGCTTCGACAGCTCCACTGAGCTGGGGGTTGCGACCGTGCCGGTCGGTCAGGAGAGCCAGGTCACCACATCCCTGAACGCGGCGCCGCAGGTCGGCTGCGTGAGCGCTTCGTCCAGCGCATGCCCCTCGGCAGTGAGCCCGACGTCAACCACCACGACTCCGTCGACCACGACTGCTCCGCCGGCGTGCGACCCGACCACGACGACCTGCCCCGCGGCGACCGTTCCGGACTCGACCGCCTCCGGTACCGGCTGGACGACGACGGTCACGCCTGCTCCGGCGACCACCCCCGTGCCCCAGCAGCTACAGGCCGCCGCGACGGATGGTCATGTCGCATTGAGCTGGTCGGCGGTCGCCGGCGCGACGACCTACCAGGTTTATCGCTCCACAGGAACCGACACGCCGACCCTGGTCGCGACGACGACAGCGACAACCCTCACCGACGTCGGTGGAACACCGGGCACCGTGTACTCCTACAGCGTCGTCCCGGTCCTGGCCTCCGGGCCCGCGACGGCGCAGGCACAGGCGGCCAGCACAACCTGGGCGGCGGCGACCTCCAACCCTGAGGTACTAAGCGCCCAGCCTTCGTCGGGCACTTTGAGCGGCTCCGTGGCGCTCAGCGTCGACGGTCAGAGCGGCGATGGCGTCGGGACAGTCACGTGGGCGATTGTCAAGTCGGACGGAACCGTGACTCAAATCGGCACCGCGACCGGCGCACCGCAGGCAACGGATCCCCTGACCTGGACCGCGCGGACCGTTTGGGATTCACGCACCGCCGCTGACGGGACCTACACGCTGACGGTGACCGTAGCCGACGGTTCGTCCCACGCGACGCAGACCGCTTCGCAGGTCCGGGTCAACAACGCAGCGCCCGCCGCGCCGACCGCTCTTGGTGCGACCCCGGTCGGTTCGAGCGTCGTGCTGACGTGGCGCCAGCCGGCGGTCGCGAACGGCGCGGCCTACCTCGTGCAGAAGGACGCAGACGTTATGCCTGCGGCCACCGTCGCGACCGGTGCCCTATCGTGGACGGACGACAACGCGACGCCGGGCGCGCACACCTACACGGTCACACTCGAGGACAAGGACGGACACACTAGCGCGGCGGCGACGGTGACGGCCGCCGCTGTAGCGGGTGTCAAGCCCGCGGCGCTGCCGTCCCTGACGCTGACGCTGCCGAGTGGCGACGTGGTCGCGCCGGACGGCGCGGTGGACGATCGCCTGCTGCTCGTGAGCGACGCGAACGCGGGCAGCGGCGTGACGTTCCAGTACGCGATCGATGGCGGTGCCTGGCAGACCGTCGACGGGACGATGTCTTGCACGCCGGGATGCACTGTGGACTGGGACGTGGCGGCACTCCCGCGCGGTCACTATTCGGTGCGCACCCTGACAGCGGCAGGCGCAGGCCTGGCGAAGGGCTTCACCTTGCGAGGTGACGCGGGGCTGCCCGCCCCGAACGCCCCGACCGCGCTCATCACGCCCTTCGGAGTTTCGCTTTCGTGGAGCCCGACCCAGGGTGAGACCCCGTCCCGCTACGCGGTCAGCCGGCTGGACGGAACCACCTGGGTCGTCCTCGACAACGTCACCGAGACCCAGTATGTCGACCGCTCGGCGCAGCCGGGCCTGAACCAGTACAGGGTCCAGGCTTACAACTCCGACGGCGCAGCGGGCCAGGCGTCTCCGACGACCTCGATCACGCTTCCCGACGTCGCCCGGCCCGCCGGAATGATCGCTCCTCAGCTGCTCGCGGCGCCGACGGGTGTGCAGGCGGTCTCCGGCACCGGGTCAGTCAGCCTGCTGTGGGCCCCCGTGGCTCAGGCGACCGGCTACGTCGTCGCCCGCGCGTGGCAGCAGGACGGGCCCTTCGAGACGATCGGCACGACTGGCAACACGATCTACCGCGACACGGCGACCATCGGCGCGGTGGCCTATTACCGCGTTCACGCTTTCAGTGGCAACCAGGACGGCGAACCTTCTGACGTCGTCTCGGCCGCGCTAGTGCCGGTACCCCAAACCGCTGCGACCACACCGTTCGCGATTGCCTCGGGCGGGTCTGCCGGTTCGGCTCAGTCTCCTGGCACCCTGACCCTGGGCAGCACCACGACCACGGGCTCGGCCGGGTCGACGGTGAGCGTCTTCGCATCTGGACAGGCCACCGTCGCTTTCTCGTCGGTCGAGGTCCAGACGCTTCAACAGAACCTCTGGACCGCGGTCGGCGCGCTCGCGGCGCTGGTCAACGGGCAGACGTGGACCGCGAGTGGAGCCATCACGACCATCGGCCTGACGGAGGGAAGCCACCAGGTGCGCGCCGTCGCCATCTCGTCGAGCGGCGCCATCGTCGCGGCCACCGCCACCTCGACTTTGAATGTCGTGCACACCGCGGCGGTCGTGACCGGGTTGAGCTCTACGGTCGCCGGTGACAGCATTCTCGTCAGCTGGACGGCAACCGCCGGCGCGACGTACAACATCTATCGCGCGACCGACGGCACCAGCAGCCTCTCGCTAGCTGCCAGCGGGATCACCGGGAACTCGTTCTTGGATGACTTCTTGCCCGGCGCGCAGCTGACCGGCTACGCCGTCACCCAGACCGACGTCTACGGCAACGAGAGCGACTTCAGCCAGGTCGTGTGGATCACCACGCCGGTGGCGTGGAACCTCACCGCGCCCGACCTGACCATCCTGACCCCGAACGCCGGCGAGCGACCGGACCAGGCCATCGTCGACCTCGCGGTCCAGGTATCGACACACACTGGCCTGGCGTCGCTCGCCTTCGCGTTCGCGCCACTGGGTAGCGGAATCTGGACCTCGATCCTCAACACTCTCCCGTCCCGGCCCACCACTCCCTCCGTACCGGGCGGCCCTGGTCTCGGAGCCGCGGGCCTGGTCACGTGGACGACATCGCTCAGCACCGCCGGCCTGGCTGCCGGAAAGTACGACTTCCGAGTCATCGCGACCGACGCCTCGGGTCGCACCGCGCAGGCGCTCGACACGTTCGACGTTGGCGCGGCCGGCGCCCGTGGGCCCCCAACTCCGGGCTTCACTCTTAACTCCACATCGACCGCAACCGGCGTGCAGCTGACCTGGACAGGAGCCGCCGGAGATCTCTTCCAGGTTCGCCGGGCTTATGGCTCGGGTTTGATCTTCACCTCGTTGGGCACGACCAGCGCTTCTCAGTACGTCGACACCGCGGTGCTTCCGGGCAGCATCTACCAGTACCAGGTGGTTCGGCTGAGCCCGTCGATCGCCTACACCCCGATCGCAAGCGCCACCGCGGTCTCCTCTTTCGGTGCGAACGGCAAGGCGACCTCATCCGATGGCAACGTCGCCGTCGCGACCCCCAGCAGTGGCAACCTCGCCGTTGCAGTCGCCCCCGACACGGCGCCGCCCCCGATGGGATCGGGCATGACCCAGTTCGGCCCGGCCTACGACGTGAACGCCACCAGCCTGGCCAGCGGCGCGCCAGTGCACCGGCTCGACCAGCCGGCGACACTGACATTCGCGCTCCCGGCCGGAACCACCCAGGCGCAGGCCCAGGCGATGTCGGTGTTCCATTGGGACGAGACGAGCCAGACGTGGGTACGCGAATCGACCACGCTGGACTGGCCGAACCGGCAGCTGATTGCGACGGTCACGCACTTCAGCCTGTTCAGCCTGGGCGCAAACTGCGACCTGGCCAACATCCTGTGTTGGACTGACACGACGGCGGCGGTCGTCAGCCTTGCCGAGCCGACCGGCTTCTCGCGCCTGTTTGTGAGTGACAACGGCGCCGATCCGACAACCAGCGGCATCCAGTACTCCTGGGCGCCCGTGGTCTTCGGCGTGGTGGGGCCGACGGTCGAGACCGGAACCCTGTCGACCCCGCGCTCGACCATGGCCTCGCTGGTGATCAACGCGGGCCAGTCCAGTGTCGAGATCACTGGCAACCTGGACGGGATCGGCGGCCTCCTCGAGGTCGACGGCTCGAACATCAAGGTCGACATCGGCAACACGGTCAGCGCGACCGGCGCCGCCACGTTCAACGCGATCGACAAGAGCAACGGACACAGCCTTCTGGGCATCACCAGCACCCTGGGCGGCGTCACGCCGGGCATCGACCTCAACGGGGTCACGCTCAGCGGCGCATCCGTCGACCTGGAAGCGGTCGCCGGGACGCTGACGACGACGACCGTCAGCGTGCTGCCCCAGGACCTGAGCGCGGGAACGCTGACCGTAGCGTCCACCGTCGGGTTCGACTCCCCGACCAGTCACGCGCCCTTCACGACCTTCACGAGCGGCAAGTTCCAAGTCGACGGTGGGAACGGCACCTGCACCTACACGAACACCACGCCGACCTCGTTCACCGGTATCACCGGCTGCTCAGGCCTCGTCGCGAACGGGGCGAACGTAGGCAACATCATCGAAGACGGCAGCAACAAGGGCATCAACCACGGCGCTCTGCAGCTGATCTACACGTCGAGCGTCGACATCCACGGCGCGACCTCGATCACCGCCACGGGCGGGAACGTGACGCTCGCGTCCAGTACCGTCGTCATCGCCAAGGTCGACACCGCGGGCGGGCCCGACCAGGGGGACTGGAACGCTTGCTCCGCCTACTCGAAGGGCGACATCGTCAAGTTCAAGGACAAGCGCTACGCGGCGCAGAACGACGTAGCGGCGTCGGGGGGCTGCTCCAACTCGGATCCTTCCACCGATACAACCGATTGGTCGGACGCCAACTCCTCTGACTCCTCGGTGGCCGCTTCGCAGGTCTACGCCACGGCCACGAGCCAGCTCTCCGACACGAGCACGATCAACGCGACCGGCACCGTCTCCATCACCTCCAACCTGAAGACGGATGTCGAGTCGACCGCCGACTCGGAGACCTCGGGCTCTGGCGCCAGCATCGCGGTTGCGGTCTTGACGACCGACTCGGAAGCTTTCGTCGACAGCGCGGCCACGACACCGATCACGTCGTCGGGCCTGAACGTCGCAGCTAACACCGACAACAGCGCGCCGACGGTTTCGAAGTCGAGCCCCGGCGGCGCGTCCGGCAACGACCCGGGACAATCGTCGAACACACCGTCGACGCGACTCAATTCGGGTGGCGACGGTTACCAGAGCAGCTCGGCAACCCAGGGCGACAGTAAGTCGACGACCTCGGACGGCTCCCAAAACCTCAGCGCGGCGCTTGCCGTCACCGTGGACGTGGCCACCACCAAGGCCTACATCGCGCCCAACAATTCGACGTCGCAGCACACGATCAACTCCGGCACAGGGGCGGTGAAGGTACAGGCCGGCAGCAAGAACGCGTCCTCGGCGATCGCCGACGCGGGCAACATCAAGTTCACCCCCGACGCACCGACGATAACCGCGGACACGAACCCCGGTCCGTTGACGGCGGGAACAACCTACTACTACAAGCTCACCGCCCTGTACAAGGGCGACAACAGCACCAACGCAACCTCCACGCCGACTTTGACCGGCACCAACGACACCCTGATGGTCGGGTCCACGAGCGGCTGGGACGCCAAGGGCGTCCTGACGATCGCGGGCGTGAACCAGGCGTGCTCCTACTCGATCACGGTCCCCAACCAGTTCACCCTCAACAACTGCAACAGCGGCGGTTTCCCCATCGGCCCGTCGGCGCTGGTCACCTCCGCGGACGAGAGCATGCCCGGCCCCGAGGCCAAGTACCCGGTGCCGACCGGGCAGACCGCGGCGACGCTGGCCATCACCCCGGTGGTGAACGCGATCGGCTACCGGATCTACCGCGACACGACGAGCGGCCAGGAGAAGCTGATCGACTCGGTCCTGGGCAACGCCCCCACGCCGTACAGCGACGAGACGGTAGCGACGGCGACCGACGCCCCGCCGACCGAGGACAACAAGTCCAACTTCGGCATCGCGGTCGCGGTCAACGTCGCAGTGATCAACACCAACGCCTACCTTGCGAACAACGCGAACCTGGTCACCACAGGCGGCGTCACGGTCGAGTCGCAGGGCCCAGGCTCCGACAAGTCGAGCTTCCTGGCCCACGCCACTTCGGGTGCCGGTGGCACCAAGAACATCGGCGTCGCCGGTTCGATTGCGGTCAACGTGGTGGTGAGCAACACGACCGCGCTGATCCAGGGCACGAGCCCTGTGGCGGTCGGTGGTGACCTGACGCTGGCCTCGACCTCGAACCTGGATAACAACGCCACGGCGGATGCGAAGCAGCAGGCCGATGGCAGCACGAGCGGTATCGGGGCCGCGTTCGCCATCGATGTCGTCAACGACACCAATAACGCCGGGGTGGCCGACGGAACAGAGCTCGACGGGGCGAAGAACCTGACCATCACCGCCACTGGCAAGGACGCCATGACCACCAAGGCGACCGGCGGTGCGTCGGCGGGGACCGGCAGCCTCGCGCTTTCCGCTCAGGTGGCAATCGCGATCTCCAACGTGACGACGACCGCGTCCATTGGGACGGGCAACGACGTCGCCCTCGCGACAGGTGGCTCACTGACAGCCCATGCGACCCAAAACGTGACGACGACCACGATCGCGAGCGGTGCGACCAAGGGTGGCAACGCGGGCATCGGCCTGTCCCTGGGCCTGCTCGTCGCCGACCACGTCGTCCTCTCGCAGATTCACCGCAACCTCACAGCGAGCAACGCTGCGAGTTTTGCCGCCGACGGCGCTTCGGCCAACGACACCGAGGCCAACGCGAGCGACGTCGGGTCGCAGGAGGCGCAGAACTCGACCTCGGCGGACAACAAGACGGATTCCACGGGCAAAGACGTGAACAAGAAGGCCGACGACAACCTGGCTGTCGGTGACAACACGTCCAAGGACTCCACGAAGACAACCGACAACCCGAGTGGAACCGGAGCGAGCACCACGAAGACACCGGACGCCTCGAGCGGTGAGAGCGGCAAGGGTTCGAGCGGCGGCACCAAGGTCACAGTGGCCGCCGCGGCCGCCATCGCGCTCGTGACCGCGCAAGCCATCGCGTCGCCCGCGGATGGACTCAGCATCACGAGCAGCGGCGCTCTGACCCTCAAGACCTCCGAGGACGTCGACTCGAAGGTGATCGGCAAGGCCAGCGCGACCAAGGCGCAGAAGGCCAACATCGGCGCGTCCGTGGCTATCAACCTCGTCAAAGTCACCAACCAGGCAAGCACCGGCCTCAACGACCTGCTGTCCGTCAAGGGCCTTTCGCTTACCGCGGCGGTCAACAAGACGGGTGCCTCCAAGGGCAACTGGACGTCCGGCACCAGCTACAGCCAGGGCGACGTGGTCAAAGACCCGCTCGACCCCTTCACGAACATGTACATCGCCCTCAACGATGTAGCGAACGACCTGGACGCGCCGCACCTCGACGCCACCAACTGGCTGGTGATCGTGCCGTTCGTGCTGTTCTTGAGCTACTTCAAGGGCGCCGCTGTGATCGACCCGTTCGACGGGAAGGTCTACATCGCGCAGAACGACCTGCCGCTCGACGGCCTCGCGCCACACGCGGACTCCACGAACTGGACGCCGGTGAGCACCGAGCCGGACGGCAAGAGCACCCTCGACACCGAGTCGACCGCCGGCGCAGGGCAGGGCAACATCGGCATCGCCGGCTCGCTGGCCCTGACCATCGCGGACTTCGAGACGCACGCCGATCTGCTCCCGACCAGCGGTGACAACCTGAAGGGCGGCGACATCACGCAGTCGGCGACGAGCTCGGTCGACACCACCGACAAGGCGATGGCCAGCGACAAGGAGGCGGGAACGGTCGGCATCGGCGCGGGCGCTGCGATCGGCATCGTCAACGACGTGACGACGGCGATCATCAAATCAGGCGCCATCATCAACGACGGGGTCCCCGCCGACAACCCCGGCAAGATCACGCTGACCGCGACGGACACCGACAGCATCACCACCTACGCCGAAGCTGGCGCGACCGGAACGTCCAAGTCCACCCTCAGCCTGACCGCGGACGCCGCCATCGCGCTCCCGACGGTGACCACGACCGCCGCCATCCAGGGTTCGGGCCCATTGCAGGCGACCACCGCATCAAACGCGGTCACGTTGACCGCGACTCAGACGGCCAAGTCGACGACCACCGCCAAGGCCGACGCTGCCAACGGCAGCGTGGTGATCGGCCTTGCCCTCGGCCTGGCGGTCCCCGACGACGAGGTGACAGCCACCAACTCGCGCACTCTGACCGCAAAGTCACTGACTCTGACCGCGACCGGCTCACAGGCCAACACGAACGAGGCGGACGCGAGCGCCACCGGCGCCCAGGGCAAGGACTCGGGGTCGTCGACCGACAGCTCGGGTAAGGACGTCAACACCAAGGGCAACGACCAGCTTCAGAACGCGAACTCCGAGAGCACCAACAACACCGGCAAGAGCTCTACTACCACTGACACGAGCAGCGCGAAGGCCGACACGTCCGACAGCAACGGCAGCACGAGCGGTGACAAGAACTCGGTCACCGTCGCCGGCGCGGCCGCGATCAACATCGTCAAGGAGATCACCCAGGCCTCGCTCGCCGACACCGCGAACGTGCATACCACCGGTGCGGTGACGATCAAGACCTTCTCCAACGCGGACGCCAGCGCCAAGGGGGATGGCAAGGCCGACCAGGCCGGCAGCGTCGGCATCGGTGTCGGTGTGGCCGTCAACAGCGTCACCGTCACCAACCTCGCCACGACGGGCAACGCCACGGTCACGTCAAACGGCCTGGATATCGAAGCGGGCATGCTGGTGAACGGCCAGGACCGCATCCAGCGCTTCGACGGCAAGGAATGGCAGACCATCGAGCAGGGCGCGGCGTTCCCTGAGGGCCCGTCCAACGGTGACTTCTTCAACCTCACGACGGCGGTGCCGGCCACGACAACGGTGGACGGATCCGGCCAGGACCTGGGCAGCTCTCACCAACTCAAGGTGAAGTCGGTGGCCGGGTTCGGAGCTGGGGGTGGCTCGTTCAAGGTCAACATCAATGGCGTCGACGCCAACTGCACCTACACGTCCATCTCAGGCAACACCTTCATGGGCCTCTCGGGCGACACCTGCAAGAACACGCCGGATGACAAAAACCTGGTCACGATGACCACCGCGACGACGGTGACTCTGGACAGCCAGGACGTCTCGTTCGGCACGCTCGCGGTCTCTGACGCCTCAGGCTTTGACTCGTCGGGCAGCTTCACCGCCGTCGGCGTCACCGGCACCTGCAACTACATCGGGATCATCTCGAACGTCTTCCAAAACGTCACCGGCTGCACCGGCACTCCGAAGGCCGGCGCGGCGGTCACTCGAGTGTCGCAACTGCCGGGCGTGTACAAGTGGGACGACCCCAGCTCGAGCTGGATCAAGCAGAACGCCGGCATCGCATCCGGCACGAGCCTGCCCACCAACCCGATGCCGGCGGACTACTTCCAGATCACGAAGGCCGCGGCCCCGACGACTGCGATATTCGGCGGAGGGCAGACGCTGACTGGCGGCCCAGACACGCTGTTCGTGAACTCGACGGCCGGGTTCAACTCGAGCGGCGCTTTCAAGGTGGATGGCATCGCCGGCACATGTGGCTACACCGGACTGACTCCGGCCTCCTTCACAGGCGTCGGCGGGTGCACGGGCTTCCCTGATAACAAAGCGACCATCACCGCAGTGGCGGCCAACACCACCGCCACCGGCGCCCAGACGCTGACCGCTCTGGGCTCCCTCAACGTCGCCAACACGACCGGCTTCGCATCCACGGGATCGTTCACGGTAGGCAGCGCAACCTGCACTTACACCGGCACCACGCTGACGTCATTCAGCGGGCTCGGTGGCGCGGGCTGCACCGGTTCCGCGGCGGACAAGGCCGCGGTCACGTCGTCGACCGCCGCGCCGAGCCTGGCGTCAGGCGTCTACCAGTTCGATGGCGGGGCCTGGACGTTCCTCGGCGACGGGCTGAGCCTGCCCGACATCCCGGTGGGCACGACCCTGCCGTCGAGTCCAGCGACCGGTGACTTCTTCAACCTCACGTCGGGGACCCCGGGCATCTATCGCTACGACGGCACGGCCTGGGACCTGCTCGGCCCGGACCTGTACTACCGGCTTGCCGAGCACGACATCTTGGCTGAAGCCCAGTCTGGGGCGAGCGGCGACTCGAGCACGCTGAGCCTCGCCGGCGCTCTGGCTCTGAACATCGTGTCCGACCACACTGAGGCGATCATTCCGGGTGGCGCGATCATCGACGCAGGGTCGGGCGATGTCACCATGAAGGCCCAGGCGAGCGAAGAGGACACGGCGAAAGCCGACTCGGACGCCAAGGCGGGCAAGGTGGGCATCGGGGCGTCCGTTTCGATCCAGGTCCTCAATGACAACATCGTCCGCGCCGGCCTCGAGGATGGCGCGAACCTCAAGGGCGGCGGCAAGCTCACGCTCTCCGCGTCCTTCCATCACGACGTGGAGACGGAGGACAAGGCAGGCGCCGCGGGCGGCACGCTGGCGCTGAGCCCTTCGGTGTCGATCGCGATCGTCAGCGACAACGTCGCCGCGTACATCGGGACCGCGCTGGCCGACAACTGGGTCTCCGGCACAAACTACAACCTGAACGACGTGGCCTTCGACCCGGTCGACGGGAACGAATATCGCGCCCTGCAGCCGATCACGAATTCCGTCCTTGCGCCGCACAGCGACCCGACAAACTGGGTGACGACGTCACTGTCCAACTGGCTCTCGGGCAGCAGCTACAGCCTCGGCGCCTTGGTCGTCGACCCCGCCAACGGCAACGAGTACAAAGCGGCGCACCCGCTGGTCGGCGATGCGACGGCACCGCACTCGGATCCGGCGAACTGGACGCTGGTGGTGCTGACAGTGTCTGGCGATGTGGCTGTCCAGGCGAAAGAGGACATGAGCTCGAGCCTGGACTCGAACGCAGCTGCGGGCGGCAAGAACTCCGCGATCGGCGCGGCGGTCGCCATCAACGTCGTCGAGACAAACACGACCGCCGACATCGAGCGCAGCCTCACGACTACCGGAGGCTCAGTGACCGTCAGCGCCTCGACCGATGCCTCGACCGAGGCCAAGTCGGAGGCCAGCTCGACGGGCGAAAACGACAGCGGATCGGGTGGCAAGAAGGCCGACGACCAGACCAAAGACCAGGTCGGTAATAACCCCAACACCACCGGCAAGACCGACGGCTCGCTCCCGAAGGGCTCGGACAGCACGAACCAGGGCAACAGCAACGCAAGCAGCTCCAGCGGCGACAGCGGCGGCGGAGTGGGGATCGCCGCGGCGGTCGCGCTCAACTGGGCGCGTTACACGAACCACGCCTCGATCGGCAACGGCACAGACGCTCCTGTGGTGACCGCCAGCGGAGCTGTGAAGGTCAGTGCCGAAGAGTCGACCGGAGCGACAGCGATTGCGACGGGACTGTCGGCCAGCACCGACACCGACAAAACTCACATCGCGGCCGGAGTCGGCATCAACGTCGCTGACGTCACCAACGACGCCACCGTCGGCCAGGATTCGACGATCACCGCCAACGGCATCACGATCGAGGCGGTCATCCCGAGCGGCAAGGAGAACGACTTCATCGTCTGGGGCTTCGCCGCCGCCGGCGGCGAGTCGGACCCGAGCATCGCCGGCTCCGTCGGCGTCCAGGTCCTGAGCTACCACACTGAGGCCTCGGTTGCCGCTGGTGCCCACCTGCTCTCGTCGGGCGACGCCGCGGTCAACGCGACCAACAAGATCGGCCTCCAGAACCTGGCGCTGGCGGCCGGCGGCTCTAAGAGCAGCTCGGCGATCGGCGGCGCGATCGTGGTCAACGTCTTCCCGGACATCACGACTGAGGCCGTGATCAACTCGGGAATCTTCAGCCACATCACTCAGGTCGACGCGCTGAAGGCGTTGAAGGTATCGGCCACCTCCAGCCTCGTCGAGGCACCGGCGCCCGTCGTTCCCCTCATCACGCTGCCCAACCTGTCGTCGGTCGCTCTGGCCGGTGGCATCTCGGGCGGCGGCGCTGTGGTCACGGGCTCCGTCATCGTCGACGTGCTGTCGCTCACGACGACTGCCTTGATCGCCGACGCGACAGAGGTGAATCAGCATCCGCTCACGGGCTGGACGCCGGACGGCACGCAGACGATCAGCGTGACCGCGATGGACACGACCCACATGACAAACCTCGCGGGCACGCTGTCGCTCTCGAGCGGCGGCGCCGGTGTCGGTCTGGGTCTGATCGTCGACGTGATCACGAAGCAGGTCTCGGCTTCGATCGGCACCGCAACGGTCTCAGCGGCCGGAGACGTTACGGTCACCGCGACCTCAACTGAAAACCTGACTGAGCTCGCGGTCGACGCCTCTGGATCGAGCTCCAGCGCAGCTGTGGACGGTTCGATCATCGTCGTCGTCTTCAACGCCGGCGACCAGACGGTCGCAGGTGCATCAGTCGGCGGCACCCTCCACACGCAAGGCAACCTCGACGTCGAGGCTTCCGACGGAATCACCCTGACGGCCCTGGCCGGCGGGCTTGCGATCAGCACGTCCTCGGCCGGAGTGGCCGTCTCCGTCGCCGTCGTCGTTCGCGACGGCCGGGTTGCGGCCGCGGTGGCCCCCGGCGCCGACGTCCAGGCCTACGGGAGCACCGGCCTCACCCTGAAGGCGACCCAAAGCGAGAACTACACGCTGCTGGCCATCGGCGGCGCCGGCGCGGACTCCACTGCTGTCGGCGGCTCCGTGGTCGTCGACGTCCTCTCAGACCACACGACGGCGGCAGTCGGCAACAGCGCGACGGTCAACTGTGCCGGCATCAGCTGCACCAATGGCAGCGCCAACGTGACGCAGGCAGTGTTCGTTGGCGCCAGCGACACGAGCAACATCCTGGCCCTCGCCGGTGCCGTCGCGGTCGGCGGAACCGCCGGCGTAGGCGTAGGCGTCGACGTTGAGGACATCAACAAGACCACCACCACCACCATCGGCACGACGCCCGGCGGAACGTCGGGCCAGGCTGCCACAGTGCAGGCGAACGGCGACGTGGTCGAGCAGGCGAGGTCGAACGAGAACATCAAGTCTGTCTCGGTCGGGGGTGGCGGCGGGGGGACCGCGGCGGTGTCCGTCAACGCGGCCATTCCCGTTATCAACGTGACCACGATTGCGTCGCTGGGTGATTACAGCCAGGTCCGGGCCGGCGGCAACGTCATCGTGTCGGCCGACGAGTCGATGACGCTCTACGCCGTGGCGGGCAACATATCGGTCGCCGGCACGGCGGCCGTTGGGGCGGGCATCGCTGTACCCGTGGTCACCAAGAACACCAGCGCACTTATCGGCTCCCACGCGATCGTGACCGCCCTGGCCATCGGGCCCAACATCACGCACGACACGGTTAACGCGGGCAGCTACTCGACGACGGGTACCGACATCCGATTCGACCCCCGCGCCATCCAGGGCGGCTACTCGACGGCGCCACCGAACCCGGACAGCAACCCGGTGCCTGCGACCGGGCTCGAGGGTGACGGCTCGACCATCAATCTCGGCTACAAGCACGGCTTCGTGACAGGCCAGGAAGTCGTCTACGACGCCGGCGGCGGCGCACCGATCACGGGTCTAACAGACGGCGGCACCTACTGGGTGATCCCGGTCTCCGCTACCGAGATCCAGCTGTCTGCGACTAACTCACCGCTCATCGCCATCACCGGGCTGAGTCTGCCCGCCGGCCAGTCCATGGGCGAGAACCAGCGCTTCGTCGCCACCAACTCCCCAGGCGTGAAGTCCGACGTGTCCAAGCGCTTTGCTGCCCAGTTCGATGTGAGCTACGGCACCCCCAGCACGAGCTACGTCGTGCTCCCGTACGACTGGATGAGCGGCGGGAGCAGCGACACGCCGAAGATCGGTGACCCGGTGGTCTACAGCGCCGGCGGCGGCACGCCGATCGGCGGCCTCGTCGACGGCGCCACGTACTACGTCGTCGACCCCAGCCTGAACCACTTCCAGGTCGCCAAGACGAAGTGCGAGGCAACCCTCGACCCGAGCGACTGCAAGAACGACCACGAGTCGGTGCCCGGATCGGTCGTGCCGATCACCTTCACGTCGACGGGGAGCGGGCGCTCGCAGAGCTTCGTGCCCTCGGGCGTGCTTCCGGCCGCCGACGCCTCCGAGACGGGCCCGCAGACGATAACCGCGCCGAGCCGCTCGGGCTTCGGTGGCGTCGCGGTCGCGGCCTCGAACAGCGATTACATCGCCAGCATCGGCATCGCCGCAGGCGGGGCCGGGACCGCGGCGATCAGCCTGTCCGGCTCCGTGGCGGTGGTCACGGTCCACACCACGGCGGCGGTGGGCGACTACTCGAAGATCAACTGCAGTGATGCAACTTGCGCCCAGGACGGCGCGGGCGCTTCGGGCAATCAATCACTGCTCGTGTCGGCCGAGAACAACTTCCGGACGCTGGGCATCGCGGCCTCCATCGCCCTTGCGGGCGACGCCGGCGTCGGTGCCTCGGCGACCGTTCGAGTCATGGAGCTCCACGACGACGCCTATCTCGGCGCTCACGTCATCGTGAACACGACCAACAACGTCGAGCTGCACGCGGACTCCTCGGACTCGGTGATCTCGGTGAACGCGGCGGCCGGCGGCGGGACCGTCGGTGTGGCCGGCACCGTCGGGGTTTCCGTCATCAAGGAATACACGCACGCTTACACGGGCGACTCCGACGTGCTCCGCGCGGACAACAACATCGGGGTGTTCGCAACCTCGAACTCCAAGCTGATCCTTGTTACGGCCTCCATCGCCGCGGGTTACGTCGGCGTCGGCGTTGGGGTAGGAGTGGCCGTCGTTTCCAAGGAGACAAAGGCCTACATCGGAAGCAACAACGTCGTCACCGTGCTGGCGCAGGGAGGCGGCCTGATCAACGTCGACGACGGCACGGTCAACGACAACTCGTTCGGCACAACGACGCTTCAGGGCCTCGTGGTCCAGGCCGACTCCCAGGAGACGCTCTTCGGCGTGGTCGCCGGCGTCGCCGTCGGCTTCGTCGGCGCCTCGGCGAACGTTGGCGTCAATATCTTCACCGTCGACACCGAGGCGTACGTGGATGCCGGGACCACGGTCAACAAGGGCACTGGAGCCGACGCGGGCACCATCAACAGCGGGGCCTCGGGCACGCAGGGAGTCGCAGCCGCCGCGACCGATAACTTCTACTCGCTGACCTTCGCGGGCGGCGTCGCCGGCGGCTTCGTGGGCGTCGCCGGCGGCATCGACATCGGCGTCGCCTCCGTCGACGTTACCGCATACCTCGCGACCGGAACTGACATCTGGGCCAACGGCAGCGTTCAAGTCAACGCCCTGTCGATCAAGCACCTGCAGACCTACGCCGTGAGCATCGGCGGTGGCTTCGTGGGGGTCGCGGGCGCCGTATCGGTGTGGTCGGTAGGCACGTCGCCGAACGCGAGCTACACCACTGACGGAAATGGTCCCAACCGCGGCGCGTTCGACCCTTCGGCCCTCTACCAGACCGGCGATGTTGTGACCAGCGGCGGGAACACTTACACCGCGGTCAAGAACACCCCGCAGCCCCAAAAGCCCCCCGTACCGAACCCAGCGATCACGGATACCAGCTACTGGCAGCTGGACCAGCCGCAAACCGCGACGAGCGGCCAGGGCTCCAACGGGCAGCAGCAGGCCGACACGATCGCCTCGGGCAACGGCAGCGGAGGAGGGGCGTCGGCGTTCGACGACACCAAGAACTACAACCAGGGCGACTACGTCACCTTCAAGGGCGTCACGTACCAGGCTCAGCCAAAGGCCGGCGTCGCCTCCGGCGGCCCCAACCCCGATGTGGCTCCGACGACGTCATGGGAGCCGGTGAAGGACGGCTGGAAGTCGGTCCTCGACGGGCGGCCCACCGACAGCACCGCAGCTTTCAGCCCAGGGACGATGTACCACAAGGGGGACTACGTCCTCTTCGGCGGCGTGCACTACCAGGCGACTCAAGACGTCTCGTCAGTGACCACGAGCACGTTCGACCCTGCGCATGACACGACGGACTGGGCGGACGCGGACGGCCAGTTCCAGTTCCAGGAGGACAGCACCGGGTCGGCCTCCGCGCAGAGCGTGAGCGGCTCCTACACCGCCACGAGCCCGACCCAGGACCAGTTCACGCAGCCGGCGCCGCCGGCGGGCACGTCGGCCCAGATCTACGGATCGGTCCACTCGCTGGGCGGGGACGCGACGGTCAACGCCCACGAGCACCTCGACGTGTTCAGCCTCGCCGGCGCGGCCTCGGGTGGTGCCGTTGCGGTCGGCGCCGGAATCACCATCATGACGATCGGTGAGAACGTCGACGCCGGAATCCAGGCCGGTGCCGCGGTCAGCGCGGCCGGGACGGTTGGCGTGCACTCCGAGCTCGATGAAAACGTCACCGACATAGCGGTCACCGGCGCGCTGGGCCTGGCCGCGGTCACCGGCCAGATCGTTGTCCTCAACGACAGCAGCCAGGAGACCGCTCACATCGATGGCACGGCCTCCGTCCCCGAGGCCGGCACCAAGATCGACGTCACCGCCGTCGCCCGCCGGACGATCTCTGCCTACGCAGTGGGGATCACGGTGGCCGCTGGTGCGGTCGGCGTCTCCGTTTCGGTTGTCGACATCAGCGGTGACACCAAGGCGCTGATCGGCGACGTCGCCATCGGGTCCGGCGGCGCGATCGGCGGGATCAACGTCAGCGCCACCGACCACTTCACGCCAACAGTGCTCGCGGTCGGCGTCACTGGCGGCATCTTGGTCGGGCTCAGCGGGATCGTGTCCATCATCAACTACAGCGGCACCACGCGCGCGGCCTCCTTCGCCCATGGCACGGTGACCATCGGCGGCCCGATCACGGTCTCGGCGACCGGCGATCGGGGCAACCTCGAAGGCGAGGACGTCAACATATCCACGGGCGCGCTCGCCGTCGGGTTCACGCTGACCATCGCGAAGAGCAGCCGCAACACCGAGGCGGAGCTCGGCGGCAACGTGACGACCACCGGCGCGGTCGACGTTGAGTCGAACGCGACGAACATTGCGACCGCGTTCACCCCGGGCGTCACCGTCGGCCTGGCCGCGATCGCGGCGATGATCCCGATCGCGACCGTGTCGGGGCACACCACCGCCCAGATCTCTGGGACCGTCGGGGGGTCGAGCTCGACCACGGTGCACGCGATCGGGGAGAACCACGCCGACGCCGAAGTCGACATCGTTGGCATCTCCGGTCTGGGTGTCACGGTAGGCGTCGCACTGGCGACGGTTTCCGACGGCGCGGACGTGCAGGCGACAGTGACCGACGGCGCGTCGATTGCTTCCGCCGGGCTGGTCCACGTGACCGCAGAGCTGCAGGGGTCGAATACCCGCAACGAGGCGATCGCGACTGGCAAGAACCTCAATCTCGGCGTGTTCGCGGCGGCGTCCATCTTCGCGGCCCAGTCCTACATCGGCGGCGCGGTTAGGGCGGAAGTCGACGGGAGCGTCACCGGATCCACCGGGGTCAGCGTCATGGCAACGGGTGCGAACTTCTCCCAGGCGCAGCTGCTGGTTGTCGCCGTGTCCGGACTTGCCGGCATCGCGGTCAGCCTCTCTGATGCTGAGATCGGCACGGCTGCCAAGGTCGAGGCGCTGTCGAACGATTCATCCAACGATGAGTCGATCGTCAGCAGCGGCGGGGTCACCTTCCAGGCGCAGTCTGCCAACACCGCCGAGACCGATACCGCAATGGGCGCCGGTGGCGGTCTGTTCGGCGTGAGCGTCTCGATCCCGACCTCGAAGGTCGCGGGGGCCACCAACGCCTCGGTCGGTGCTGATGTCACCTCGGGGACCACGACCTCGGCTGGGAACCTGACCGTGAAGGCCATCAGCGCCAACTCCGCGACGACAAACGTGGTGCTGGTCTCGGTGGGTGGGCTGGCCGGAATCGCGGCTGACTCCTCCGACGCCGAGGTGACCAGCGATGCAGGCACCGGCGCGGCGGTGACCAAGAACTCCACCGTGACGATCACCGGAGGCGCGGTTCAGATCACCGCGCAGCCAGACAATCAAGCCAACTCGAAGACCGGCGATGTCAATGCCAGCGGCGCACTCGCGGTGGGCGCGGTGGCTTCCAGCGTCCACGACAGCGGTGGTAGCACGGCGACCTTCGACGGCGAGCTGGTCAGTGCTTCGCAACTGACCGTATCGGCGAACGCCACCGACGACGTGAAGTCCGAGTTGTTCGTGGTGTCGATCACCTTCGGTGTCGCGGTCAGCGCCGTCTTCGACACGTCGACCGTCGATGGCACCGACCAGGCTTCGCTGGGCAGTGACACAAACATCCACAGCGGCGGTACGGCCATCTCGGTCGATGCCACCCGAAGCGCCCAGGCGGTCGGCGACACCACCGGCGGCGCCGGCGGCGTCATCGGAATCGCCGCCATGGTGTCGCGAGCGAACATCGGCGGCAGCGTGCAGGCGTACGTCGACGCCAACGCCACTGTCGGCACATTCGCCGGCAAGCCGAGCGGACTGTCCGTGACCGCCAACGATGCCGCCGTCGCCAGTGGCGACACCGAAGTGATCAGTGGTGGTGTGGTCCAGGCCGGCTACAGCGAGGGTGACGCCACGGTCAACCCGACGATCGACGCCCACCTCGGCACGGGCGTCAAGGTGGTCCTCGGCGACACCACGGACAACGGCCTGACAGTGCGGGCCGTCTCGCACCGGGCGGAGGCAGACGGCAACGCCAAGTCCGCCGGCGGTGGCGTGATCAGCGCCGGCCTCCCGCAAGCGAACGCAACGTCCAACCCAACGGTCAAGGCGTACCTAGACGGCAGCACCACGATCAAGGCCGGTGGCAGCGTCGTCGTCGATGCCGAGTCAAACTCCGAGCCCAGCGGCCCGGTGCCCACGAACTACCTCACCGGCGGCACCGCAGGCAGCGGCAGCTCCCCGGACACCAGCAGCACCGACAACTCGGTGACGTTCCCGAACCACAGCCTGGTGACGGGCGACGAGGTGCTCTACGTCGCCAACGGCAATCCGGTCGTCGCAGGCCTGCAGAGCCCGCACCCTTACAACGTGATCGTCGTCGACCCCAATAATCTCCGCTTCGGCGACACGTTCAAGGGTGCCACGGTCGATGCGCTCAACCTGTCACAGGGAGTGGTCGGCGTGGACACCAACCGCGCGATGCTCCGGTTCGCGTCCCCGCACAACCTCAGCACGGGCGACGCGGTCATCTACCGAATCGGCTCGGGCGGCAGCTCGATCAGCAGCGATTTCGTCGATGGACAGGTCCTCTGGGTTCGGGTCATCAATCCCAACGTGATCGAGCTGTACACCTCCCAATCGGCAGCCACCTCGGGGAGCGACCCGTTCAGTGCCAGCAGCCTGACGAGCAGCACGGAAATCAGCAACTCCGACAGCAACCTGACGACCGGCACCCGGGTCACCTACATGGCGCCCAATCCGCTGGTGTTCAACTACGCCGCGGTCGACGTCAACGAGTCGAACGGCAAGCCGACCGGTAGCAACAGCGGCGCCTACAACCTCGACCTGGGCTACGTCACCACCCCGGGCAACCCGCCGACCATCAACGGGCACGGGCTGACCGAGGGCCAGGCAGTCATTTACGAGTCCAACGGCACATCGAGCCAGGATGTCGGCAACTTGACGAACGGCGCCACCTACTACGTCAACGTCGTTGATGCCTGGACGATCAACCTGGCCAACTCGTACTGCGAGGCCGTGGGCTACGGCAATGACAGCAGCTGCGTCGACACAAGCACCAACCCGATCGGCCAGAACTTCATCCCGATCACGGCGCCCTCGGCAAACAACGTCACCTACGCGATCGTGCCGGCCCCGATGGGCGGGCTAACCAACGGCGACACCTACCAGGTGCACCGCATTGACGGCTCGGACATCGCGCTTCAAGCCGTCGGGACGAGCACCGACATCACGCTGGACCCGACGACCACGGATCCCACCTCCCTCAACGTGTACACCGTGATCTTCGGCGACGCCTACGACTCGAATCAGGAGCTGTTCCTCGCGGGTTCCGCACTGCAAGCGGCCAGCGGCGCCCAGCAGGTGTACGAGCAGTTGGGCTCGGTTACCGGGTCGACGCAGGAGCTGCTCGCGCCAGACGGTTCGTCCCTGCGCGCCGCCGCTCCACCCCTGGGCGACGGTGTTACGCGCGCGTCCGCGCACGGTGGCAGCGGTGGCGGTGTGAGCTTCACGCTGCAGAACGCCTCGACCCACGTGAACCCGACCGCCAAGGCTTTCGACACCGCGGCCTTGATCGACGTCGGCGGCGACGTGTCCATCACCGCTCAGGTGCAGACCAACTCGACCGCCTCGACGAGCAACGGCTCCGGTGGCCTTATCTCGGGAGTCAGCACGAGTGCCACCGTCGACGGCACCAACAACACGAGCGCCTACGTCGGGACCGGGCCCGATGGGATTTCGGGCGACACGAGCTCTACCCAGGTCACCGGCAACGGCGTGAAGATCCAGGCAGGCGGCAACGTCAACGTCGCGGCGACGAGCACCCTTGTGTCCGACGTTTCCTCCGATACCGAGAGCGGCGGCCTTGGTGGCGCCTCGCATGCCACGGCAACGATCAACTTCACCGACAACACCAGCGCCGTGATCGGCGCCGGCGCACAGGTCCCGGCCGCGAGCGTGGACCTGCTCGCCACGACCGTTAACTCGAGCCTCACGAGCAGTGCCCGGTCTCTCTTCATCGCCTTCATCGGCGAGGCGGACTCCGACTCGGAGTCCAACATCACCAGCAACGACACCGCACTCATCGACGGGCAGGCCGCGGACAACACGATTGTCTCGGGCACCTATGGCGTCGACGTCCGGGCCACCCACGACAACAACCACGGCTCGAACAACGACGACCCGATATGCATCTGCATCGGACCGTCAATCCCGCACGGGGGCCGCAGCTTGACCTACAACGACACCGCGTCCGCGCATGCGGGCGCGACCGTGACCGCCGGCCCGCGGATCATCCTCTGCGACGCCACGCACGTGTTCCCGAACTGCACCACGAACGACCCGGCGCAGGACACCAAGTTGGTGAAGACCACTGACCCTCACCTGGCCTTATACGTCCAAGCCGAAAGTTCCAATAACGACACCGACCATGCGAGCCATAACATCCATTGGAACGCCGATGTCGTGATTTACTCTGGCCCGAGTCCATTGCTGGTCATCGCGCCGGATGGAACCGTGGCCACGGCGGTCAACATCAAGGCCAACGGCGTCCAGAACCCAGGCCCGGCCGACGCGCTGAGCGCTCACAGCTACGTCGAGGTCGACGACATCGTCAACACCGACGCGGGCAACATCTCCATGCAGAGCAGCGGCGGATCGATCGACGGCGGCGGCCTCATCGGCAGCCACTATTGGGGCACGTTCACGTTCCGGCAAAACTACGAGACGGTCACTGTCATCAACAACTCGACGCGGCAGCTTCAGCTCGACAACATGACGGTGATCAACCTGACCACGCAGCCGACGGTGACCTTGAACGCGCCAACGGTGTCGCTTAACGCCGACCTCGAGCAGGACGCGTTCCCGACCACCATCACCCTGACAGGCAACACGGCCGCGGACATGCTCTTCAACGGCACGATCGACAACCCGATCGGCGACACAGAGATCCTGAACGTCGGCGGCAGCATCCTGGCCGCAACGCTGCGTGGACTCGGCTCGCTGATCCGCAGCAACATCCTGCACATCACCGCGACAGCGGGCAACATCGGCTCGGCCGCGATTCCTTACCTCAACGTCGACCTGGTCCAGTGGGACGGGCACGTAATGGTGTTCGTTGCCACAGCCACCGCCGGCGACATCAACCTCGACATGCTGACGTCCGCCCGCGACATCGCGATCATCTACCCGCCCGTCGCGACCACTGTAAGCGGCCGCGCCCAGGTCTTGACCGGGACGGGTCCGGACACGCTCAAGGTCGCCTCGACGGCAGGCTTCGCAGGGAGTGGCACGTTCACCGCCGGCGGCGGCACAGGCAACTGCGCGTACACCGGCACGACCGCGACGTCGTTTACGGGCATTACGGGCTGCACCGGGATCCCGGCCGACGACGCCACCGTGACCAACGCGGACGTCATCAACATCGGGCACATCGTCGCCGGGAACAACGTGAACATCCGGCTGAACACGACCCAGGACGCGGTCGGCACACAGGGCCTGCCGGGCATCATCTTCGTGGTGAGCGGCGGTGCGCCGGCCACGTACTACAACCAGTTCAGCACCGAGAGCCTGCCGATCGAGAACTTCAACCCAGGCGCCATCGGCGGAAGCCCAAACAACATGAAGAGCACATACAACTTCACGTTGATCGACGCCGGGTCCGCCGTCACCAACGGCAGCATCGACGTCTTCATGAACCCGGACACGGGTGGCACAACGAACACTAACGTCATCGGCCTGGTACAGGTCGAGAATCTGGGCAACCTGAACGGGGACATCAACGGGTTCTTCACGCTGAACGAGCAGTCGGGCGACATGCGCGTCGGGGTCATCAAGTCCAGCGACGATGACGTCACCCTGAACGCGCCCGGGGCGATCTACGACGCCCCGCTGGGATCGTCCAAGCCGCCGGCGACCGGCGACGCTGGTCCCGACGTGATCGGCGTCAGCATCAACCTGACCGCCAATCACGGCAGCATCGGCCAGGACATCAACTTCCTCGAGATCCGGTCCTCGATCGACCGGTTCGGCGTCCTGAACGCCAGCGCGCCGGGCGTGATCCGGATCACTGAGACGACCGGCGACCTGCACGTCGACACCGTCACCACGTGCTTCAGCGACAGCACGGCGACGTGCAACAACATCAGCCTGACCAACGACGCAGGCTCGATAACCGACGGCCACCTCGATGGTTCGGGGGACATCATCCCGAACGTCATCGGCAACACACTCGACCTGCAAGCGCTCGGCGGCAGCATCGGCGACGCGTCAGGGGCCAACGACCTCAAGGTGTACTCGTCGGTGGGCGCGCCTTGCAAGCGGAGCTTCACGCTCGCCTACCAAGACGCCAACTACCAGAACGCGACCACCGGCGAACGCGCGGTGACCGCGACTTGCGACCTCGCGGCGCAGGCCGACAACAGCGTCTTCATCACCGAGACCCCGGGCCCAGTCGCGATCGCCGCGCCGATGGACCTGCTGCTCGCGCTCGCGCGCAACGGCAACGTGCGCCTCACCACCACGGAGACGGGGGCTGACGGCAGCGGCGTCGCCGGTTCGAACGCCTTCATCAACCGGGTGGGCGTCGGCAACGACATCCTTCTCATCCACAGCGGATCGACGCTCGTGGTGGAGAACTCGCCGCAGACGGTGCCGTTTGGCCTGGTCAAGGCGCTGAGCGGCAACGTGCGGCTGAACTCAGCCGACGATGTCGTCACCGACCCGAGCAGCCAGATCCTGGCCACGGTCTCGGCGAGCGACACGCACCCCGGAAACGGCGGCGACCCGAACAAGCCGATGAACCAGACCGGGAACATCGACATCTACGGCGACGCCTCCGGCGTGGGCATCGACCCGAGCCCGGCCAACGGCGACGGGACCGTGATCGTGCTCCGCGGCACCATCACGCCAGGCTCGGTGGCGGGGCTGACTCGCGTCTTCGGAAACGCCGAGGCGGACACGATCATCTTCGACCAGACCCTGCTGGGCGGTCAGACCCGCGCTTACGGCGACAGCACGCCTACCGTCGCCGGCGTCCTGGCCGCCGCCTGCGGCGGTGGCACGCAGTGCAACGACACGTTCATCGTGAACCACCTGCAGTCGATGGTGCCGCTCGGCCAGGACGAGGGCGTAGCCGACACGCTGACCCTCGACGGCCAGTCGGGCACGAACACCTACACGATCTACACGAACGGCAGCCAGTTCGGCTCGAACAATTACATGATCAACGTGCTCGGATCGCACGCACCCGCGGACGGCGAGGACACGCTGAACGTGTACGGCTACGACACCTATACAGCGGGCCAGCCGGACAACACAGGCATCAACGTGGCGAACAACAACCAGGAGTTCGCGACCAACGACATCTTCCTGCTCCGCAGCGTCCCGTTCATCACCAACGAGACCGCGGCGCGGCCTTCGATCTACGAGGGCGCGGGACAGACCGCCGCGACCGCGCATGAAGCCTTCGTCGCGGTGCTGCACGCGTCACTCAACCAGGTCGAGGCCGTGAATCCGGATGGCAGCCTCGCGAACGGCGGCACCACCGGGACGTTCGGAGTCGAGCGCGTCAACTACGACAGCGCGATCAACGGCGGCGTCCACGTGTACGGAATCGGCGGCAACGACTACTTCGCCGTCGACGACAACGCCGCGCCGACCTATCTGGACGGCGGCTCAGGCGACAACAGCTTCCAGATCGGTCAGATCTACGGGCTGCGCCGCAACGCGGGGCCGGTCGCGTCTCCCGCGCCGCCCCCGCCGACGTTCAACGGCTCGGGCAACCTGGCGGCCGAGAACGTCTTCGACGTCGCGACGGTCGCCACGACGCGCGGCTGGCTGTCGCGCGGTATCAGCTCGCCGCTGGTCGCGCAGGGCGGGACCGGCAACAACACATTCACGGTCTACAGCAACCACGCCGTCCTCCACCTCGAGGGCGACGGTGGCAACAACCTGTTCATCGTCCGCGGCTTTGCGCTGGCCCAGACCGACACCGTCGGCAACCTGATCCTGCCGGGCGGCTGCGCCACGATCTCGGCGCCCTACTGCTTGCCGTTGCCGATCCTGACCAACGGGTTCTCGACCGCCGCCGAGACAGACGTGCGGACCGGCGCCGGCAACAACCAGGTCGAATACAACATGAACGCGCCGGTCTCGGTGGACGGCGGAACGGGCTTCAACAAGCTGATCATCCTGGGCACCGAGTTTGCCGACCACATCGTGGTGACCGATCACGGCATCTTCGGCGCCGGCATGTACGTCACGTTCCGCAACATCGAGGTGATCGAGATCAACGCCCTCGAGGGCGACGACACCATCGACGTGCTGTCGACGCCGCCCGGAGTCGCGATCCGCGTCATCGGCGGCCTGGGCAGCAACCAGATCAACGTGGCGGGCGACGTCAACGGCAACGTGTACTCACAGGACATCAACGGCACGAGCTCGACCATCAACCACGACGTCCTGACGAGCGACGCGCTCTACAAGGACCTCGTCATTCCTGGCGTGAGCCTGAGCGTCGCGCAAGCGTCCCAGGGCGCCGTGATCGTGACCGAGCACGCCGGCGGCACCACGGTTTACGAGGATCACCCGGCCACGGGCCCGATCGGCACCCAGATCGACTCGTACAACGTCCGCCTGGCGCAGATGCCTACCGCGAACGTTTACGTCGAGGTCACCGCGGAGCCGGACATCCTGCTCAACCGAACGGGCAGCCCGCAGGGCGACTCCATCCTGCTTGCCACGGGCAACAGCCCCGCGCCCGGCACCAGCACGTCCAACTCGGACTTCTACCAGCACACGATCTTCGACACCAACCCGCTCGACGTCGCCAATCGCGCGCTGGTGCTCGTATTCACTCCGGCGAACTGGCAGATCCCGCAGCTGGTCGACGTGGGGGCGATTAACGACCAGCTGAACGACGGCGTCCGCGTCTACGAGGTAAGCCACACGGTGATCAGCGCCGATCCGTTCTTCGACGGCGCCCTCGTGCGCAACGTCGAGGTGACCAAGGTCGATCCCGGCGCGCCGGCGATCCTCACCACCAACATCGGCAACACGAACACGCCGGGCATCTACTCCGACGGCGTGGCCAACGGCTCGACCACGTTCACGTCGGCGACGGCCACCTTCGTCAGCGCCGACGCCGGCCAGCCGATCTTCGAGATCGATGGTCTGGGCAAGATCCCGACGGGCACGACGATCGCGACGTTCGTCAACGCGACGACCGTGACGCTGTCGGCGGCCGCGGCAGCCGGCGCCGCGATCGTCTTCTCGCTGCCGAGCCGTGTCACGCCACCCGCGAGCTTCAGCAACGGCAACGCGAGCGGGACAGACTTCAAGTCGAGCACCGCGAACTTCACGCTGAGCGACCTGGGTCAGCCGATCGTGGAGACCGACGGCGGCGCCTCGCTGGCGGCCAACACGGTGATCACCGCAATCATCAGTAAGTCCGAGGTGACCATCTCGCCGAGCGCGCCGGGAGGCGTGGGCATCGGGTTCGTGCTCCCGAGCCGGCTCGCAGGCTTCGCCTCTTACCGCGATGGCGCAACTACCGGCGGCACCAACACCTTCACCTCTGGGACGGCGGCGTTCAACGCCGGGGACATCGGCCGGCCGATCGTCGAGACCGACGGTGGCGGGCACTTCGCGGCCGGAACGGTGATCCTGGCCGTGTCGGCCGACTCGAGGACGGCGACCCTGTCCTCGAACACGCTCGGAGTTGGATCGTTCACGAAGATCGCCTTTGCGCTGCCCGCGCGCAACGCGAGCAACATCGTGCTCGAGGGCAACAGCACCACGGGCATCGTCGACTACTACTCGGTCACGCTTGCCACGCAACCAAGCACGGCCGGTGGCGTCACGGTCACCGTCACCCCAGCCGACGGCTACGCGACGCTGTCGAGCTCCGACCCACGCTTCTCGCAAGTGACTGCGCCACTCGGAGCGGCTGCGGGCGTCTACGCGATCGCCTTCGGCCAGAGCGACTACAACATCCCGGTCGTGATCCAACTCTCGGCGTCGAACCTCTTCGCACCGTTCGATCCGCACAACGAGTTCATCGGCCTTACCGCGACCGCGGGCTCTCCCGAGTACATCAACAACCCACCGGCGGTTCCGTCGGTCAGCGCGAACCCGATGTTCTTCCAGATCTACAGCAACCGCGAGCCGAACGGCATCGTGCAGGCGCCGTCAGGCATGGTCGTGACGAAGTGCGGCGATACGGCTTGCGACTTCGCCGGACCCGGCTCGAGTTACGTCCTGCGGCTGACTATGGCGCCGACCCTTGACGTCAAGGTCGCGCTGATCACCGACGGCCAGACCGACATCACACCGGGCGGCGCAATCTCCAACACGCTCATCGGCAACCAAACGACTACGCCGCTCTTCAACGGCAACATCAGCACCTCGGGCGCGACCATCACGCGAGGAGCGGGCTCAGAGCTGGGCAGCTTCCTCACCGAAGGTTTCCAGGTCGGCCAGCTCGTCACGATCACCGGCCAGAGCGGCAACTTCACCATCCAGGCCGTCAGCGACGCGTCGATGACGTTCACGACCTCGCTCGGGGCTGGTCCCACCACCGGCGTCACCATCAGCCGGGTCAGCAACCACGGCCAGTACACCGGCCTGATCAAGTACAACGACTGCGCCTTCATGGTCGGCAGCAACTGTCAGGGCACGCTGACCCGCGCCGACGGCTCCAGCTGGCTCGACGACGGCTTCCTCGAGGGCCAGATGTTCCAGATCAACGGCACCGGGCCGCTTTACAAGATCCAGGCGCTCACGGGTACGACTTCGACCAAGGTCGACGTTCTCGTCGTCACCGTGGCGGTCCACGACCCGGTCTCGGGCGCCGAGAGCGTCGCCAAGCTGCCCTTCGCCGGCATTGGCTCCACCACAGCAACCCTGCAGCAGTGGGCGGCGCAGGTCGACTTCACCTCAGGCAACTGGTTCGTGCCTCTGGGCATCCCCGTCCTGGCCGACCCCTATTACAACGTTGCCACCGGCAACGCCAACCTGCTCGAATTCCCGAAGGTGCCGCACCTGCTCTCGGCCATCAAGGGCCCGTTGTCGGTCGAGGGCGCCGACCCCGGTAACGACCACACGCAGCTACAGATGGCGGTGATGCTGCCTCATGAGACGGACGCGCTGCCGTTCGGTATCGGCATCCAGCCGCCCGAGTCGCAGCAGGTCAACGTGCTGAACATCTTCGACGACGGCTCG
>DATMKM010000135.1:0-2878 GCA_035571315.1 Candidatus Acidiferrum sp. | reverse complement strand
AATGCGCCGGGCCTGGTGCGAGTGGTCGATCCACTACGCCTCGCCGGGATCGTCCGCGCGTTTGCGATCTAGCCTCGCGCGCTTCGCCTCCTCGCGGGTCATCAGCGGTTCCGGCCTGCGCATCGGATCCGCCTGGCGGCCGACGATGAAGAGCACCAGCACGATCAGCGGCAGCAGCGCCGCGAGGGGCGCCAGGGTGAGCAGCGAAGAAAGCGTCGGGGCGCCGTCAGGGATCTGGAACGCCTCCACTCCGACCTGGCCGGGGCGAAAATCGGTCGTGTAGACCAGCCTGTTGGTTTCGTCGTAGTCGGCAGCATTGCCGCCCGCGCCTGTCGTGACGGACGAGATGTAGGCGATCGGGCTGCCGCCGAAGATCGCGACGGTGCTGGTGTTGATGCTGCCGGGCGAGGCGACCAGGTACCGGTCGGCCGCCGGGTCGTATCGCACGATGTCGCCGTGGGCCGCCTCATTGAAGCCCTGGGCCGTGCTTGTGCGCAGGTTCCAGGCAAGGGTCCAGTTGGTGCAGGCGATCATGGCCTGGTTCGCGCGCGGGTTGATGGCGAGCCCGACGGGCTGGCATGAGCCGAGGGTGTTCTTGCTCGTGATCGTGGCGGTCGCCGGGTCGATCTTGAACAGGGCATCGGCGTCGGGGCTCGTGACGTAGAGCATGCCGTCGGCGGGGTCGAAGCGCGGCTGTTCGAGCGCGCTGCCGACCTTGACGCTCCGGGTGATCGCGTTCTTGGTCGTGTCGATGATCGCGAGCGTGCCGTCGGTGCCGTTGCTCGCGTAGAGCTCATGCCGGGACGCCGAGTAGTCGAGGAGGTCGACCTCTTTTGCGGCGGTCTGGATTTGCGCGAGCACCGTGTCGTCAGTTGGCGAGCTTGGATTGATGTCGATCACCTGGACCGATCCGTCTGCCGTGCCGACGTAAAGACGCCCGAGGTCCGAGGCGACGGCCAGGCCGTTGGGGTAGGACGGCAGCGTGATCGACTGGACGAACTTGGGGTGCGGCATTGCGATGTCGAACACGTCGATGCCGTGATTGCGGTCGGCGGCGTAGAGGCGGTGGTTGGCCTGGTCGATCTGGAGGTCGTCGAAGTTGCCGGAGGTGGCGCTGGCGGGATTTAGCGGCGTGTTGATGATCTGCACGTTCGAGGTTCGGATTCCGCTGCAGGCGGCCACGAGCACCGCTCCGGCGGCAAGCGCCAGCCACGCCGATCGGAAACTGGCCCTATATGTCACCGTGGGTTCCAGTCGAGTCAACGCCCCGGCGGTGCGGGCTACTCGGGAGGCCGAACGGGGTCATGGTGCGCACGTGGTTATTGTCGCGCGAGCATGGCTTATCCCTTGGTGGCGGGCGACCAGGTTCACGCCCCGGACGCGGATCTGGGTGGTGCGCCTCAACGGCCGTCCCGTCCTTTTCGCCCCGGTCTGATCCGACCTCTCCCCCTGGGGGGAGAGGGGTAACTACTCCAGGTAGTCCCTCAGCTTCTTGGAGCGCGAGGGGTGGCGCAGCTTGCGCAGCGCTTTGGCTTCGATCTGGCGGATGCGCTCTCGGGTCACTCCAAAGCGCTTGCCGACCTCTTCCAGCGTGCGCTGGTGACCGTCGATCAGGCCGAAGCGCAGCTGCAGCACGCGCCGCTCGCGGGGCGTCAAGGTGTCCAGCACGTCCTCGACCTCGGAGTGCAGCATCGTCAGCGATGCCGCGTCCTGCGGTGAGACCGCCTCGCGGTCCTCGACGAAGTCGCCGAGGTGGGAGTCCTCTTCCTCGCCGATCGGCGTCTCGAGCGAGACCGGGTCCTGCGAGACCTTCACGATCTCGCGCACCTTCTCGGGCGTGATGCCCATCTCCTCGCCGATCTCCTCGTCGCTCGGCTCGCGGCCCAGCTCCTGGAGCAGGCGGCGCGAGACGCGCACCAGCTTGTTGATGGTCTCGACCATGTGCACCGGGATGCGGATCGTCCGCGCCTGGTCGGCGATGGCGCGGGTGATGGCCTGCCGGATCCACCACGTCGCGTACGTCGAGAACTTATAGCCCTTGTGGTAGTCGAACTTCTCGACCGCGCGGATCAGGCCCATGTTGCCTTCCTGGATCAGGTCCAGGAACGACATGCCGCGGCCGATGTACTTCTTGGCGATCGAGACGACCAACCGGAGGTTGGCCTCGGTCAGCCGCTGCTTGGCTTCATAGGCGCGCTCGTAGCGCTCGGTCAGGCGGTAGCGCGCGATGCGGTACGCCTCCAGCGCCTCGGCGCGAACGCGCGGGCGGGCCGCCCCGTTGGTCGCCTGGCGGCGGCGCTCGGCGGCGGCGGCGTCGATGAGGTTCTGCAGCTTGGACACGTCGGCGAGGCCGATCAGCTCCTGGGCGATCTGCGCCTGGTGACCCTTGCGCTTGACCGTGGCCAGGCGCTCGACCACCTCGGGCAGCAGCTCCTCCACAGAGCGCTGGCGGCCGTCCATCTCCTCGATCACGTTCAGCGCCTTGAGCGCGTCGTGCAGGGGCTTGGCCTCGATCGCCTGGGCGAGCTCGACCTCATCGTTGGCGGTGAGCAGGCTGACGCGCCCGATCTCCTTGAGGTACATGCGCACCGGGTCATCGAGCGAGACCGAGTCCATCATCTCGATGTCGAGCAGCATCTCGTCGTCGATCTGCTCGACCTCCTCGAAGTCCTTCTCGCCGTCGGTGACCTCGATCCCGATCTCCTTGAATGCGGCGAAGATGCGGAAGATCTGGTCGGGCTCGGCGTCCAGCTCCGGGAAGCCCTGGAGGATGTCGTCGGGCGTGAGGTAGCCCTGCTCCTTGCCCTTGACGATGAGAGCTTCGGCCATGGCCATGAGCTCGTCTTCGAACTTGTGCTCGGGCTTGGTCTCTGCCTTG
>DATMKM010000134.1:0-4951 GCA_035571315.1 Candidatus Acidiferrum sp. | reverse complement strand
CCCGATGCCGACCGCGAGGAACATGTACCCGATCTGGCTCATCGTCGAGTACGCCAGGACGCGCTTGATGTCGGTCTGAACGATCGCGATCGTCGCGGCGAACAAGGCCGTGACCGCGCCGATGATCGCCACCGTGCCGTGTGCATAGGTGGCGATGTCGTAGATCGGATGCATGCGCCCGATGAGGTAGACGCCCGCGGTGACCATGGTCGCGGCGTGGATCAGGGCGCTCACCGGAGTCGGGCCCTCCATGGCGTCCGGCAACCAGGTGTGGAGCGGGAGCTGGGCGGACTTCGCGACCGCGCCCACGAGCAGAAGGAACGCCGCCAGCTCGATCGGCCCGCTGTCCGCAATGAAAAGCGGCGGCCGGTAGCACCCCACGAGGAGATCCGGCGGCGGACATGGAGGGCCCCCGAGGGCGTTGAAGACGCCTCTGTAAGTAACGGCGTGGTACGTCACGAAGAGGACGAACGCGCCGAGGATCATTCCGACGTCGCCGATGACGTTCATCACGAAGGCCTTGCGGGCGGCCAGCACCGCCGACCGGCGCTGGTACCAGAACCCGATCAGGAGGTATGAGCTCAAGCCGACCATCGCCCAGCCGACGATCAGGAAGACGAAGTTCCCCGCCAGGACCAGCAGCAGCATCGAGAAGATGAAGACGTCCATGTAGGTGAAGAAGCGCGCGTAGCTCGGATCGTCCTCGTGCTCCATGTAGCCGACGGAGTACGTGACGATCAGCGCGCCGACCCCGGTGATGACCAGGCACATGAAGATCGAGAGGTTGTCGACCAGCAGGTTGAACGGCACATCGAGCGAGCCGCTCTTGATCCACGTCCAGTACGTGAAGTCGCCGTTGGCATTGCCGAAGAAGAGCGCGAGCGTGCCGGCGAACGAGGCCCAGACGACTCCTGGTCCGACGATCACCGTCACGGTGCGCGGCAGGCGCCAGCCGCGGCCCGCGAGCAGGAGCGCGCCGGCCGCGGGCAGCAGCAGCACCGCGAGCGCGAGCTGGCTCGTGCTCATCCCTTCATCTCGCTCAGCTCGTCGACGTCCTCGACGTCGCGTACGTGGAAGATGTCGACCAGGATCGCGAGCCCGACCACCGCTTCAGCTGCGGCGACCGTCATCGACATCAGCGCGAAGAGCTGGCCCTCCATGTTCTGCAGCTGGCGCGAGAAGACGATCAGCGTGAGATTGACCGCGTTCAACATCAGCTCGATCGAGATCAGGATGACCAGCGGGTTACGCCGCACCAGCACGCCGACGGTGCCGATGGTGAACAGCACGCCGCCGAGGATCAGAAACCAGGAGGCGTCGAGCTGCGATCCGCCGATGTCAAGGGTGCTCACCGATCGTCGAGCTTCTTGCGGCTCAAGTAGATGGCGCCGATCGCCGCCACCAACAGGAGGATGGAAGTCAGCTCAAACGGATAGAGATAGGTGGTGAAGAGTCCGACCGCGATCGACTGGACCGTGCCGAAGACGGAGAGGTCGGTTCCCGCGTCGGGCTTGCGGTACTGGATTCCCTGGAGCATCGAGTAGATCAAACCGAGCAGCGCCAGCACGAAGAGGGCGGAGAGCCACGATTGGAACCGCAGCTGCGTCTTGGCCAGCGCGCGCGTGGGCCCGAACAGCGCGATCACGAACAGGAACAGGACCATGACCGCGCCCGCGTAGACGATGATCTGGACGACGAAGACGAACTGCGCGCTCAGGAGCAGGAAGAGGACGGCGAGGGCGAGCATCACGACCACCAGGCTGAGCACCGAGCGGATCGGCTCGCGGAACGAAACCACGCCGACGGCTCCCGCCACAGCCATGGCGGCGGCTATGAAGAAGATGACGGTGGCCAACGCTAGCGCGGACCCTTCGAGTCGAGACGCGCCTGCACATCGGGCGGCAGCGGCTCCAGCAGTTTCTCCTTGGTGTAGATGAACTTCTCGCGGCTGGTGTCCGACAGCTCGTACTCGGGGCCCAGCACGATCGCCTGCACCGGGCAGGCGTCCTCGCAGTAGCCGCAGAAGATGCAGCGCAGCATGTTGATCTCGTACGTCTTCGCGTAGCGCTCGCCCGGAGAGACACGGTTTTCGTCGGTGTTCTCGGCGGCGATCACGAGGATGCAGCCGACCGGGCACGCCGCTGCGCAAAGCTCGCAGCCGATGCAGCGCTCGAGCCCGTTGTCGTAGCGGCGGAGATAGTGGCGGCCGCGGTAACGCTCGGAGCGCGGGCTCTTCTCCTCCGGGTACCCGAGTGTGACCTGGGGCCGGAAGAACTCGGTGAGCGTGGTCTTGAGGCCGCCGGCCAGCGCCGCCACGTCCCCCACGACGCTGGACCCGCCTCCCTCCGGTTTCGCGGGCAGGGCCTCACCCGGGCGCCGCAGCGGCTCCGGATGCTCGGGCTGGGATTTCTTCTCTTCGTCCGCCACGTTTACCCCTGCGTCGCCACCAGGACGACCCCGGTGACGATCACGTTTGCGATTGCGAGCGGCAGCAAGACCTTCCAGCCGAGGCGCATCAGCATGTCGTAGCGCAGGCGTGGGAAGGTGCCGCGGAGCCAAATGTATAGGAAGAGGAACAGCACGATCTTGAGGAGGAAGGCCAGAATCGGCGGCACGATCCACAGGTACCAGCCCGCGAAAAACAGCAGGGCCGCGAGCGCCGAGACCGTGATCATGTTGATGTACTCGGCCAGGTAGTACATGACGAATTTGAGGCCGGAGTACTCGGTCAGGAACCCGCCGATGAGCTCCTGCTCGGCCTCGGGCAGGTCGAAGGGAGCGCGGTTGGTCTCCGCCACCGCGGCCATGAGGTAGATCACGAAACCGACCGGCGTGAGGAGGATGAGCGGGATCGGGCCGTTGTACCAACCCCAGTGGACGGTGTAGTCGACGATGTCGCGCAGGCGCAGCGAGCCGACGATCATGAAGGTCGGCACCAGGGAAAGGCCGAGAGCCATCTCGTAGCTGATCAGCTGCGCGGCCGAGCGCAGGCCGCCGAGCATCGAGTACTTGTTGTTGGACGCGTAACCGCCGATCACGATCGCGTAGACGTTGAGCGAGCTGAACGCGAAGATCAGCAGCACACCGATGTTGACGTCGGCGATCCAGTACTGGACGTTGTACCAGAGGCCGATCGGGATCACCGCCCAGGAAAGGAACGCCGCAGCGACGGCGATCGTCGGCGCGATCACGAAGAGGAGCTTCTCGGTCTGCGCCGGGACGAAGCTCTCTTTGAAAGCCAGCTTGACTCCGTCCGCGGCCAGCTGCATCAGCCCCCAGGGGCCCACGCGGTTCGGTCCCGGGCGGCGCTGGATGTGGCCGAGCGCCACGCGCTCGAACCAGACCGTGTAGGCGGTCGCGGTCAGCACGACGAAGAGCAGGAGCGCGATCGCGACGGTGACGACGACCCAGTGGCCGACCGGGTCGTTGTAGAACTGGTTCACGGGTGGGCCGGTCCGACCAGGACGCGTCCCTGCTCCGGCTCTGGCGATGGCGCCTGGGCAAGGGCCGCAAGCGCCGGCGCTTTGGCCGCCGCCTCGCGCTGGATGGGGAAGATGCCGGCGTAGTCGAGCGACAGCCCCAGGGCCGCGCCCAGCTCGGTGAGCACCTCCCACGCCTCCTTGAGCGGTGGGTCGATGGCGACGGGCGGGCGCAGGAACTGGACCGTGCCCTCGAGGTTGGTGTAGCTGCCCTGCCGCTCGGCGAAAGTCGTGGCGGGCAGGACGACCGCGGCGTTCTCGTTCCCACTTCGCGGGAGGTGGTCCCAGACGGCGTGAAACCGCACCGAGCTCGGGACGCCGGCCGTCGGCGGCGGCCCCCAGCTCAGCAGCGCCTCGACGCCGTCGAGCACGTCCCAACCTGCGACCCCGAGCGCGAGGGCTCCGCGCTCGTTGGTCGCGCGATAAAGGGGCATCAGCTTGCCACCGACCTTTTCGGCCAGGTCGCCACAGGCCGAGGCAAGCTCGCCCATGTCCTCGCTGCCGTGGCCGTCGCCGAACAGGATCGCCACGGGACCGCCAGGGTTCGCGAGCAGCTCGTCCGACCCGAGCTTGCGGACCTCGGCCGCGGCGGAACCCGCCGCGTTCCGGATGTGAACCGTATGAGGGTTGCGGTCGAGGTCGACGCCGTCGGGATGGACGACGATCAGTTTCGCGCCCCGCTTGCTGACGGCCTTCTTGACCCGGAGGTTGACGATGGGGACGTCCTTCTCGATGTCAGACGCCACCACCACGATGACGCGCGCGTCATCGATCTCTTTGATGCGCATGGTCGGGCCGGTGGGTGCGGGGATCGCCGTCCGGCCGTGCATCTTGACCTTCGCGCCCTTGAGCGGGCCGTCGAGCAGGCGCCGGAAGAGGAACGCCTCTTCGTTGGTCAGATCCGCGGGAAGCGAGATGCCGAGCTTCGCGCCCTTGCCCTTGAGGCCGGCCGCGGCGGCCGAGAGCGCGTCGGCCCAGGTCGACCTGGCGCCGTGCAGCAAGGGGGTGCGGAATCGGGCGGGGTCGTTGACGTCGGTGTAGTCGAAGCGGCCCCGATCGCAGATCCAGCCCTCGTCGATGTCGTCGTTCTCCCGCGAGGTGATCCGCACGAGCTGCCCGCGTCGCTGCCACATCGTCGTGTTGCAGCCGACCGCGCACTTGTTGCACACGCTCTCGGAGTGCGTCATGTCCCACGGACGCGACTCGAAGCGCCACACGCGCGAGGTCAGCGCGCCCACGGGGCAGAGGTCGATGATGTTGCCGCTGAAGTTCGATTGCAGCGGCTGGTCGAACTGGCTCGTGATGAACGATTGGACGCCGCGCTGCCCGACGGTCAGCTCCTGCTCCCAGGCGACCTCGTCGTAGTAGCGCGTGCAGCGGTAGCAGAGGACGCAGCGCTCGCGGTCGAGCGCGATGTTCTCGGAGAGCGGGATCGGCTTTTTGAAATGCAGGCGAGGGCCGTCGATCCGGCT
>DATMKM010000133.1:0-3757 GCA_035571315.1 Candidatus Acidiferrum sp. | reverse complement strand
CGCTCGAGCGCCCAGGAGCTGCTCGGCCTCGCGCGCGAGCGCTCCGGCGAGCTCGCGCACGCCAAGGCGGAGTACGAGGAGTATCTGCGCCGCTACCCCAACGGCGAGGCGGCCGAGCGCGTCGCGCTGCGCCTGCGTACGCTGCGCAACGCGGAAGCCCGGGCCCGCACCGGTCGCGAAGCGCCGGGTGAGGCTCATGGCTGGCAGATGAGCGGCGACTGGTCACAGCTAGTCCGCTACGACGGCCAGCGGATCACCAACGGGGCCCTGCCGCCCAACTCCAACTCCACCGTGCCCCTCGGCCCACTGACCCAGTCCGAGAATGCCGTCTTCAACGACTTCGACCTGCTCGCGCGCAACCGCGGCAACAACTTCGACCTCATCGGGCGCCTGAGTGCCGGCTACGACAAGAGCTTCCAGTCGAGCGCCTCGGCCCTCGGCAACCCGACGAGAGTGAGTATCGCCTCCTTCGAGGTGCTCGATCGTCCGCTCGGACTCCTCGCCCGCCTGGGCCGCCAGGTGAGCGTCGAGGACGGCATCCTCGGCACGTTCGACGGGCTGTTCCTGTCCTGGAACTTCAAGCCCTCGTGGTCGCTCAATGCGGCCGCGGGCTACCCGGTCGAGCAACTGATCCTCGCTCCCCAGACACAGGAGCGTTTCGAGACGGTCGCGCTCGCCTACGCGCCCACGGGGGCGCACTGGGACGGGAACATCTTCGCCACCACCGAGAAGTTTCAGGGTTTCAAGGACCGTCAGGCGGTCGGCTTCGAGACGCGCTTCCTCGCGCGGAACGCCTCGCTCGTCACCGTAGTCGACTATGACACCTTCTACCACTCGCTCAATACGGCGAGCGCCATCGGCACGGTGACCTTGCCCGCGCGCTGGAACGTGAGCTTCGACGCCGAACGGCGCAACTCCCCGGTCCTGACGACGCGCAACTCCCTCATCGGGCAGCCCTACACGGACCTCAACCAGCTCGCCTTCAACCTGACGTTGACACCCCAGGACATCTATCAGCTCGCGCGGGACCGCACCCCGGTCACCGACAATTACTCGATCACGGTCAACAAGCCGATCGGCCAGCGCTTCCAATGGACGGCCATCGTGACCGGCACCGAGACCGGGGCCACCCCCGCCTCGGCCGGTGTGGCCGCCTTGTCCAGCACCGGCCTGCTGCTCACGTATCAGACGCAGCTCTTCGCCAACGACCTGTGGCGCAAGGGCGATTTCAACGTGATCACCCTGACCGACGGCAACACCGAGATCGGCCGCATCGAGTCGGCGGCTCTCACCAGCCGTTTCCCCATCGGTGGCGCCTGGCGCCTCGGGCCGCGTTTCTCGGTCGACCGGCTCACCGACGCGAGCACCGGCGCCGTCGAGACGACCTACATCCCCTCGGTGCTGCTCGACTGGGAGCGCGGCCGATGGCTGTTTCAGCTCGACACGGGCGCCGAGCTCGGCAGCCGCGAGGCCTTCCTGCAGCTGCCCACCGGCGGCTTCGTGCAGACCCAGAACACGACGCGCTACTATATAAGCATCTCGTATCGCGTTACGTTCCAATAGTGAGCTGTCTCGCCAAGACCGCACGCAGTGCCTGGACGCTCGCCCTGCTGCTCGCGCAGTCGCCGGCTGCGTTGGCCGGAGATCCGCAGCCGCGCGAGTATCTCGACCCGGAGACCGCGGCGACCGTCACGGTCGTCGGCGAGCCGATCATCTTCGCCAACGCCCGCACCGAGGTCGCCGCCAACGCGCGCGATTACGTGACCCTGGCCGCCGCGGCGGTCGACCGCAACGGCAAGGTGAGCTACGTCCTGGTCGCCTACTTCTGGTCGACGGTGGACGCGCGGGTGCGCGGCTACCCGATGCCAGAACCCGAGCCGCTGGTCGTACAGGCGGACGACCGGCGCATCGAGCTCAAGCTCCGGGGTCACTCGCCGTACGAGTTGGGAATCAGCGTTCCGGTGCACCCGCCGCCGGGCCCTAAGGTGACGCCAGACATCTACAGTATCGATCTCGGTGCGCTGCGCTCCATCGCCCAGTCGCGGCAGCTGTCGCTCAGCGCGGAAACCAACATCACGTCCATTCCCTATGGCCTGTGGGAGGACCACCGCGCCGCGCTGCGCGCGTTCGTGCAACGCATGAGCGGCGGAGGGTAGTCCGCCAGGATCATCCCGCCGGGAACGTCCACTTACACTACCCGGCAGTGCGGGTGCCTGCCGCAGCTCTTTCCCACTCGTTCGTGCCGCGCGAGTCCGCGGCTCAAACACTTGCAGATCAAAAGCGCTCCGTGACCGCGTGAGATATATCTGCGCGGCACCACCCACGGAGTAGATGCGGCGTAGCAATTCCCATACCTCCGTTGCGGAATTCCCTCCAGCGCTCGCGTACTCGACCTAATGTCGCCAGCGACGCGCATTTGTTAACTATTGCAACCAGGAAGTTGAACAACAAAAAGGGTCTCCTGCGTGCGTTTTCCGCCGAACCGATCGACTCGCTACGAGCCGATGGCCACCGCCGCTGTCCTGATCATTCTCCTGCTCGCCTTGCCCACTACCGCTGGTGCGGTGCCGAGCTTTGCCAGGCAGACGGGCATGCCCTGCACGCAGTGCCATGTGCAGGCGTTCGGGCCGGCCCTCACCGCCTACGGGCGCCAGTTCAAGCTGAACGGCTACACCTTTGGCAAGGTCGAGAGCTACGTACCCGTCGCCTTGATGATCCAGGGAGGGTTCAGCCGCAGCGACAGCCCGCAGCCAGCGCCGCCGGTGGACGATTTCAGCGCCAACAACAACCTCTCCGTCGATCAGGTGTCGCTGTTCGTTGCCACACGCCTCACCGAGCACTCGGGGATCTTCGCGCAGTCCACTTACAGCGGCGAGGACCGCCACTACAGCTGGGACAACACCGACTGGCGCTACGCGCAACCGCTGACTCTCTTCGGCACCGATGCGGTGGTCGGAGTCTCGGTCAACAACAATCCGACGGTGCAGGACCTGTGGAATTCAACGCCGGCGTGGGGGTTCCCCTACATCACGAGCCCGCTGGTGCCGGGGCCGGGCGTAGCGCCGATCATCAACGGCGGCCTCGCGCAGGTGGTGGTCGGCGCGACCGCGTACGCCATGATCCACGAGCACGTCTACCTCGAGCTGGGTGGTTACAAGGGACTCTCGGACCGCTGGCTCAGTAACGTCGGGCTCTACCCCGACAACAACGTCCACGTGAACGGCATCGCGCCCTACTGGCGCGCCGCCTACCAGTGGGGGAGCGATGCCCACTACTTCTCAGTCGGCACGTTCGGGCTCGACGTGAAGCTGCAGCCGGATCCGACGATTCCCGACACCGACCACTACACCGACGTTGCCATCGACGGCACCTACCAGTACACCCCGGACAACGGGCCCGGCGCCGTGCTCGCGCAAGCCTCCTTCATTCACGAGCGCCAACAGCTCAACGGGACGTTCGCTCTCGGAGGCGCCGACCAGGCGTCGAACCACCTGGACGCGCTCGAAGCAGACGTGAGCTACGTCTGGGACCAGACCTGGAGCGCGGGACTCGGGATCTTCGACCTCGAGGGTGGACACGACTTCACCCTCTTCGGGCCTGCGCCGCTCACCGGGAGCGTCAACGGCTCCCCCGACACGCGTGGTTACACGGTGCAGCTCGAGTTCATACCGTTCGGCAAGCTCCACTCGTTCGAGCGCCCCTGGATCAACCTGCGCCTCGGCGTGCAGTACACCGGGTACCTGCGCTTCAACGGCGG
>DATMKM010000132.1:0-3916 GCA_035571315.1 Candidatus Acidiferrum sp. | reverse complement strand
GAGATTGAGCGCCTGAGGGAGCGCGTCGCGGCTGGTGCCGCGCGCACCGCCAGCGCATCATAGAACGATCCACTGGAGAGACTGGAGTTAAGCGCATGCGCTTGCTAGCCGCTGTATTGCTGCTCACCGCAGCATCCTCTGCCTTCGCCTATACCGCCGACGAGCTCGCCGCAAAGAACGTCGCGGCCAAGGGGGGCGCCGAGAAGCTCGCCGCCCTGCACTCGCTGCGGCTCACCGGCAAGGTGCTCGTCAACGGCGACACGCTGCAGCTCGGCTACGTCGCCACCGTGCAGCGCCCCGACTCGGAGCGCATCGAGGCGACGCTGCAAGGCCTGACACTGATCCAGGCCTACGACGGCACGCAGGGCTGGAAGGTGAATCCGTTCCAGGGCCGCAAAGACGCGGAGAAGATGTCGGCCGACGATGCCAAGGAGCTCAGCGAGGACGCCGCGGACTTCACCGGTCCGCTCGTCGACTACCAGGCCAAGGGCTACAAGCTCGACTATCTCGGCACCGAGGACGTCGACGGCACGGACGCGTACAAGCTGCGCGTCACGCGCCCCAACGGCGATATCACCTACGTATTCCTCGATCCGGATTACTTCCTCGAGATCCGCACCGTCAACCGCCGCATCCAGCACGGCGTCCCCAAAGAGACCGTCACCGATTTCGGCGACTACGAGAAGGTGGACGGGGTCTACTTCGCCTTCTCGCAGTCATCGGGCCCCAATGGCTCGAGCGACCGCCAGAAGGTGCAGTTCGACAAGGCGGAAGCCAACACGGCGCTCGACGGCTCTGTGTTCCGCTTCCCGGCGACGCAGCCGGCTGCTGCAGCGGCGAAATAACTTCCTGTAGGGAGAAGAGACCATGCGATTCCCATTCCTGGCGCTGGCCGGCGCGCTGCTCGGCGTTGCCAACCTTCCTGCCGTGGTGCGCGCCGACGCACCGGTGGCCGACTCGGCCGTGATCTCCGGCCTCGGCGCCCGCAACATCGGCTCCGCGGCGATGAGCGGGCGCATCGCGGCGCTCGCGGGCTACAACGACGCCTCCGGCAAGCTGACGCTGTTCGTCGGTGCGGCGAGCGGCGGCGTGTGGAAGTCGACCGACGGCGGCACGATCTTCAAGCCGGTATTCGACAAGCAGCCGGTGCAGTCGATCGGCGCGGTCGCCATCGACCCGACTCATCACGAGAACATGTGGGTCGGCACCGGCGAGTCCTGGACGCGCAACAGCGTCTCGATCGGCGATGGCATCTACAAGTCGACCGACGCCGGCGAGACCTGGAGCAATGCAGGCCTCAAGGACTCCGAGCGTATCTCGAAGATCGTCGTCGACCCGCGCTCGTCCGATACCGTCTACGCCTGCGTTCCGGGAAAGCTGTGGAGTGACTCCGCCGATCGTGGCCTCTACCGGACCACCGATGGCGGCAAGACCTGGCAGCTCATCCTGAAGGGCTCGAACCTCTCGACCGGCTGCGGGAGCGTGGCACAGCAGCCGGGCAGCCCCGACGTGCTGCTCGCGAGCCTGTGGGATTTCCGCCGCAAGGGCTGGACGTTCCGCTCCGGGGGCGAGGGGCCGAAGGCAAGCTCGGGGAGCGGCCTGTACCGCAGCAGCGACGGTGGTAAGAGCTGGACCGAGCTCACCGCAGAGGCCAACAAGGGGCTGCCGGCCAGGCCCTACGGGCGCATCGCCATCGCCTACGCGCCGAGCGAGCCGCAGACGGTCTACGCCTTCATCGAGTCGACCGACTCGGCGCTCTTCATCTCGCACGACGGCGGCTCCACCTGGGAGCGGGGCGACAAGAGCACCTGGATGGTGTGGCGCCCCTTCTACTTCGCCAACCTGATCGTCGACCCGAAGAATCCCAAGCGGGTATTCAAGACCGACGGCGCGCTCATCCTCAGTGAGGACGGCGGCAAGAGTTTCACCACGGTCGGCGGCTTCAGCGGCGCGCACGGCGACGTGCACGACGTGTTCATCGATCCCGCCAACTCCCAGCACGTGTACAACGGCGACGACGGCGGACTGTGGACCTCGTACGACGGCGGCAACAAGTGGTGGAAGTCGGACAATCTGCCGATCTCGCAGTTCTACCACGTGAGCCTCGACAACGCCGATCCCTACCACGTCTACGGCGGCCTGCAGGACAACGGCTCCTGGAGGGGCGACTCGGCCTACCCAGGCGGCATCACCAGCGCGCGCTGGGTGGCGCTGTTCGACGGTGACGGCTTCTGGATGTACGACGATCCCTCCGACCCGGACTACGTCTACGCCGAATCCCAGGGTGGCTATATCGGGCGCGTCAACACGCGCACCTTCGAGACGCGCGACGTGCAGCCGCGGCTCGGCGCCGAGGATCTGAAGCTCTACAAGAAGCTGCGCTTCAACTGGAACACGCCGATCGCGCTCTCGCCGAGCGACCCGGCCACGGTCTACATCGGCTCACAGTTTCTCTACCGGTCGCGGGATCACGGCCAGAGCTGGCAGCGCATCTCGCCGGACCTCACCAGCAACGATCCGAACATGCAAAAGCAGGAGCAGTCCGGCGGTGTGACCGTCGACAACTCGGCGGCCGAGATGCACACCACGATCTACTCGATCAGCGAGTCGCCGCTCGAGAAGGGCACCATCTGGGTGGGCACCGACGACGGCAACGTACAGCTGACCCGTGACGACGGGCAGCACTGGCAGAACGTGGTCGGCAACGTGCGCGGCCTGCCGAAGGGCGAATGGGTGAACTGGGTGCAGGCGAGCAGCTTCGACGCCTCCACCGCGTATGCGGCCTTCGACCGCCATACCTTCGGCGACATGGCCCCCTACCTCTACGTGACTCACGACTTCGGCAAGACCTGGGCCGCGCTGCTGACCCCGCAGGAGTCCAAGGGCGTGCGCGGCTACGCGCACGTCATCAGGGAGGACGCGGTCGACAAGTCGCTGCTGTTCCTCGGCACCGAGTTCGGGCTGTGGATCTCGGTGGACGCCGGCGCACATTGGGGCCAGTTCAAGGGCGGCGACATCCCCGCGGTCGCGGTACGCGACGTGGCGGTGCAGCTGCGCGACAGCGACCTGGTGCTCGCCACGCATGGCCGCGGTATCTGGATCGTCGACGACATCACCCCGCTGCGCCAGCTGACGCCGCAGCTGCTGGCGCAGGATGTGGCGTTCGTGTCGGCGCGGCCGGTGCAGCAGCGCATCGAGGCCAACGGTGGGGCGCCGACGGGCGCCGCCGCCTTCGTCGGCGACGACCCGGTGGCCGGCGCCGTCATTACCTACTACCAGAGGACGCGGCACCTGTTCGGCAAGCTCAAGATCGAAGTGCTGGATAGCGGCGGCCACGTGGTGGATGAGCTGCCGGCGAGCAGCCGTCGCGGCTTGAACCGCGTGCTGTGGACGATGCATCTGCCGGCGCCGCACGTGCCGCCGGCGGTGCAGATCGCGTTCGCCGCCACCCAGGGGCCGCGCGTGCTGCCGGGCACTTACACCATCCGCATCGAGGACAACGGCAAGAGCTACGACACTAAGCTCGATGTCGGGCTCGACCGGCGCGTCGCCTGGAATGCGGCCGACCGCAAGGCGCAGTACGAGGCGGCGATGAAGGTCTACACGCTCTTCAACGACGAGACGCAGTTCTTCGGCCAGATCGTCGGCCTGCGCAAGCAGGTAGCGGCCGCCGAGAAGGGCCGGCCGGCGGGCGATCCGCTGCAGAAGAAGCTCGCCGACTTCGACCAGCAGCTCGACAAGATCCGCAAGGAGATCGTGGCGACCACGGAGGGTGGCGCCATCACGGGCGAGGAGCGGCTGCGCGAGCACACCGATCAGCTCTACGGCGCCGTCAGCGCCTGGGAGGGCCCGCCGTCGGCCTACCAGCTCGACAACATCGTCGGGCTCCGCAGCCAGCTCTCCGAGGCCACCGAGG
>DATMKM010000131.1:0-20504 GCA_035571315.1 Candidatus Acidiferrum sp. | reverse complement strand
TTCGACATGGTCCGGCCGGACCTGCGCGGCTTTGGTGACACCGCGCTGCCGCCTGCGCCGTATTCGGGGATCGCCGACCTGGTGGCGCTCCTGGATCACCTGCGGATCGACCGCGCGCACGTCGTCGGCTGCTCGATGGGCGGAACGCTCGCGCTCGACCTGGCGCTCGAACATCCGCGGCGCGTGGAACGGCTGGTGTTGATCGCCTCCGGCGTCAGCGGGTCGAACCTCGGCGCGACCGACGCCGCGCTCTTCACCGAAATCGAGGAAGCGGACAAAGCCGGCGACATGGACGCCGTGAACCAGGCGGAGGTCAGGCTTTGGGTGGACGGACCTCGGCGCAGGGAAGGCAGCGCCCCACGAGCGGTGCGTGAGCTCGTTCTCGACATGAACGGTCGCTCGCTCCACACCGACTGGAGCTCAGCCGAGAGCGAGCCAATCCACCGTGCCGCGATCACACGACTCGGAGAAATTGCCGCGCCAACGCTCGTGATCGTCGGCGACCAGGACCTTCCGCACTGTCTTGCCAACGCGGACCTCATCACCTCAAAGATTGCAGGCTCCCGCAAGGTGATCATCAACGACGCGGCCCATCTCCCAAGCCTCGAGCGACCGGAGGAGTTCAACCGCATCCTGCTCGATTTCTTGACGAGCTAAATCAGCTTGGACACCACGCTCAACGGCGCTCGAATCCACTACGACCGGTCGGGGGCGGGCTTTCCCGTGATCTTTCTCCACGCCGGCATCGCAGATTCGCGCATGTGGGAGCCACAGGCCGTCGCGTTTGAAAAGCAATTCGATGTCATCCGGCCGGACCAACGCGGCTTCGGAAAGTCGGAGGTGCCACGCGGACCATGGTCACCGGTACAGGACCTGCTCGCGCTCATCGACGAGCTGGGCCTGAAACCCGCGCACTTGGTCGGGTGCTCGATGGGCGGCTCGGTCGCCATCGATTTCGCCCTCGACCATCCGGACAGGATTTCGAAGCTGGTGCTGGTCGGGCCAGCGATCGGGGGGTTCGCGTTTCGACCAGAGCACGCGCACCTCTTCGCCGAGGCGTCGACAGCACGGAAGGCCAACGACCTCGATGCCCTCAACCAAGCGCTGGCACATCTCTTCCTCGATGGCCCGGGAAGGCCGCGAGGCTACGTCGCAGAACCGCTGCGGGCACTGTTCCTCGACATGAACGCGATCGCCGTCCGTGCAGATTTCGAGAAAGCCCCGCCGGCCCAGAACGTGCTGGCGATCCGGCGCCTGCACGAAATCACCGCACCCACGCTGGTCGTGATCGGCGACAAGGACGTACCGACGGTGCTGGAGGCCGCCGACCTCCTGGCTGACTCGATTCCCAGTGCTCGGAAGGCGATCATCAAAGACGCGGCGCATCTGCCGAACCTGGAGCACCCCGAAGAGTTCAACCGCCTGGTGCTGGACTTTCTCCGCAAGGACTGAGCCGCGCGTGCCGCCTGCGCCAAGGGTGGCCGAGTGCGCCTGACTCTAAGCACCCGCTTGGCGACCGAATGTGCTCGCAAGGCCGCCTCTGAGCTCTTTAGGTGCGCAGCGCAGCCGCCGCCGCCTCCCAGCACAGCCGATGTCCGTTCACGCTGTCGTCTCGCTTGAAGCGCACCACCACCATCGTCGGAGTTGGCGCGGCAATGGCGTCGGTGATGGCAGGCTCGAGGCCCGAGCGGTCGGTCACCGGGCTGTACACGAGACCGTAGAGCCGAGCGACCTGGGAGAGGTCCAGGCTCAAGGGCGTCACAAACAGCTCTTCGAAAACGTCCTGGTGCTCGGCCTGCGGCAGGAAGCTGAACACCCCGCCCCCGTCGTTGTCGCACACCACCAGCGTCGCTCGGATGCCGTGGCGGCGAAGCGCCCACAGCCCGTTCATATCGTGATACAGCGAGAGATCCCCGAGCAACAGCACCGTCGGAACGTTGCGCCCGGCCGCCAGTCCCAACCCGGTCGAAACCAGCCCGTCGATCCCACTCGCGCCCCGGTTCCCGAAGAAGCGCTGCTGCGGCCGCGCCTGCGGCCAGAAGGACTCGACGGCGCGGATCGGCATGCTCGAACCGATGAACAGTTGCCCCGGGTCGGGCAGCCGCGAGCTCAACGCCCGCACGACGTGGCCCTCGTGCATCGGCGTCGAGACGAGCGTCGCGGCGATCGCCGCCGAGGCGCGCTTGCCGGCCGCGACCCACTGGTCCCGCCACCCCACCCGTTCGAGTGGGGGAAGCGCCTCGAGCAGAGGCTGCGGGTCGCAGTCGACGATGTTGGTCGCGACGTGGTCCTGGTCGCGCCACGCGTGGTCAGGGTCGATCAGGAAGGTCGGCGCTGACGCCGCCGCCAGCCACTTGTTCAAGGCCCTCGAAGTCGGCATGCCCCCCAACCGGATCACCAGGTCGGGCCCGTGCTGCAGCGACCAGCCGGCCCGCAACAGCGCCTCGTAGGACTCGATCGACGCGCCGGTCTCCGGGCGTCTCAGCTGCGAGGTGGGCTCCGCGAGCACAGGGAGCCCGAGGCGGTGCAGCGCGGGAGCGAGGCGCTCCCCGTCGCGCATCTCACCCGCGACCACCAGCGGTCGCTGCGCGCGCTGGAGAGCGGAGGCCAGCGCCGTCACGTGGGCCGGCGTCGGCATGGTGCGGCCCCGGCTCACGGACTGGCCGGCGGCTCCAATCGGAACCGGCACCTGGCCCGGCGGCGGGACAAGGGGTTCGCGAAATGGAAGGTTGATGTGGACGGGCCCGCCGCCGCTCGCCTCCGCCACCGCCCGGGCTGCGATGCGACGCCACAGGCGAGCCGCGTTGGGCAGCTCCACCGGCGCGCCCGGGTCGAAGAACCACTTGACCGCCGTGCCGTAGAGCCTCTGCTGGTCGATCGATTGATTGGCTCCCGCGCCCTGCAGCTCAGGCGGCCGGTCAGCCGTGAGGACGATCAGCGGTGTACGCGAGTAGGAGGCTTCGACCACCGCCGCGTGGAACTCGGCCGCCGCCGTTCCCGACGTGCACAGGAGCACCACCGGCTTGCCCGTCGACTTCGCCAGGCCGACTCCGAAGAACGAGCCCGAGCGCTCGTCGATGTGCATCAGCACCCGGATCTTGGGGTGGCGCTGGAATGCCATTGCGAGCGGAGCCGACCGAGACCCCGGGGACACGCAGGCGTACTCGATGCCTTGAGCGGCCAGCTCGTCCACGAAGGTTGCGGCGAAAGACTGCGTTACATCCATAGCATTCAGTGGCAGTGATTCTCGACGGTCAGGACGTGCGATTGAGCTACTTCGTGCTCGGCGAGGGCGCGCCGGTCACCCTGCTTCACGGGTTCACGCAGAACGGCCGGAGCTGGCTCGAGATCATTTCGAGGATGCCAGAAGGCTGGATGTGGATCGTGCCGGACCTGCGTGGGCACGGCGAGACGCGCACCCGGCCCGGCGCGCCGTGCAGCATGGACGCCTGCGCCGGCGACCTCGAGCTGCTGTGGGACCACCTCGGGGTCGCGAGCTCTCACCTCGCCGGCTATTCGATGGGCGGCCGGCTTGCGCTCCACCTCGCCGCGCGCCGTCCCGAACGCATCCTCTCGCTGCTCACCATCGGTGCGCACGCGGGGCTCGAGGAAGAGGCCCGCGAGGGGCGCCGCCGCGGGGACGAGGGCCTCGCGCAGCGCATCGAGCAGGACGGGCTTGAAGCGTTTGTCAATTACTGGAGCGCCCTTCCTTTGTTCGCGGGCCTCGAGCGCCGCGGCCCGGCCTTCGTCGCGCAGGTGAGGGCCGAAAGAATGACGAACCACGTCGCGGGCCTTGCCTGCTCGCTGCGCGGGATGGGCGCCGGCGCCATGGACCCGCTGTGGGACGACCTCGCGCGCGTCACGTTTCCATGCACGTTTGTGGCGGGCCAGCTCGACCACGGGTATGTCAGCTCCGCGCGCCGGCTGGCTGCCACGGTTCCGAACGGGCGCGTCGAGGTCGTGCCAAGGGCCGGCCACACCGTGCACCTGGAAAGGCCTGACGCCTTTGCCCGCGTGCTCGACGATCACCTCGCGCGGGCGACCTCCGGCGTCACGACACCCGAGCGTTCAGACTTGCCTGCCGGCGACGACTGGCCTTCGACCTCGACCTCCGCGTGAAGGCCGGCCGCATACCGGGCCGCGCCCAGGCGCTCGAGGTCCACCATCCCTCCACCATCGAGCGAGCGCAGGACGAACTTGCGACAGCCGGCTTCGTAACCGGCCTCGACCTCGCGTGCGACGTCGGCAGGAGTCCGGGCCCTGACGTAAGCGGTGGTCACAGCAGCAAGCCGAGTGAGAAGAGCAGGGCGTACGCGAGCTCAGCCATCGCCATGCGCTTCAAGGCGCGCACCAGCTCGGGCGCGGCGTCGGTGGCGAGCGCGCTGCGCACGGGCGCCGCCGCAATCGGGATCGCGAGAAAAACGAGCAGCACGGTGGCGGCGGTGAGCCCGAGCGCGAGAACGGCGAGCGGCATGAAGAAGGCCACAGCCACCAGCGCGACGAGCAGCACCTGCGTGCGCTCGCGGCCGATCCGCGTCGCCAAAGTCAGCTTGCCCGCCGCGCGATCGGTATCCAGGTCGCGCAGGTTGTTGAGGACCAGGATCGCAGTGGCGAAGCATCCCATCGCGCACGCCATCAAGACGGCAAGTTGCGTGACACGCAGGATCTCGACGTAAACCGTGCCCACCGTCGCGACCAGGCCGAAGAAGACGAAGACGAAGACCTCACCAAGACCCAGGTACCCGTAGGGCCGCGGCCCCCCGGTGTACAGCCATCCGGCGAGCAGGCACGCCACGCCGACCACCAGCAGCCTCCAGTCCGTGATGAGGCTGAGGACCAGGCCGGCGACCGCAGCTACTCCAAACGCAGCGATGGCCGCCCGCCTGACAACCTCAGGCTGGACGACTCCCGACGACGCGGCGCGCAGGGGACCGACCCGGCGGGGACTGTCCGCGCCGCGCACATGGTCCGAGTAGTCGTTGGCGAAGTTCACGCCGACCTGCATCGCGATCCCGACCACAAGGGCGAGCAGGCCGGCGCCCCAGCGAGCTCCACCCGCGTGTACGGCGATCGCCGTACCCGCGAGCACCGGAGCGACCGACGCCGCGATGGTGGCGGGGCGCACCGCCGACCACCACACGCGTGTCGCCGACACAGCAGGCAGGGTCGCGACCATCACGGTCGCTTGGGAAATTTCGAGAAGTCGGGCTTGCGCTTCTGCACGTAGGCGTCCCGGCCTTCCTGCGCCTCTTCGCTCATGTAGTAGAGGAGCGTGGCGTCGCCCGCCAGCTGCTGGATTCCCGCCAGGCCGTCGTCTGCGGCGTTCAGGCCGGCCTTCAGCATGCGGAGCGCCAGCGGGCTCAGCTCGAGCATGCGCCGGCACCAGACCAGCGTTTCCTTTTCGAGGTCGGCAAGCGGCACGACCTTGTTGACCAGGCCCATGTCGAGCGCCTGCTGGGCGTCGTACTGCTCGCAGAGAAACCAGATCTCGCGAGCCTTCTTCTGACCCACGATTCGGGCGAGGAATCCCGCACCGTACCCACCGTCGAAGCTGCCCACGCGCGGGCCGGTCTGGCCGAACCGCGCGTTGTCGGCCGCGACGGTCAGATCGCAAACGACGTGCAGCACGTGGCCGCCGCCGATCGCGTATCCCGCCACCATGGCCACCACCGGCTTGGGCAGGCGGCGGATCTGGATCTGCAGGTCGAGCACGTTGAGGCGCCCGGTGCCCTTGGGATCGATGTAGCCGTCGTCGCCGCGGATGCGCTGGTCGCCACCGGAGCAGAACGCTTCGGTCCCGGCGCCGGTGAGGATGATCACCCCGATCTGCGGGTCGTCGCGCGCGACTTCGAAGGCCTTCGACATCTCTGTCACGGTCGTGGGCCGGAAGGCGTTGCGGACCTCTGGGCGGTTGATCGTGATCTTGGCGATCCCGTCCCAGGTCTCGTAGATGATGTCTTCGTATTCGCCGGCGGGCTGCCAACCGCGATCTTTCAAGCTCTCACTCCTAGAGCGATCACTAGCACGATTCGAATGCTACGCCGTCTCAGCGGCGCTCGAATGCAAGACGCGCGCCAAGGCCGATCAAGATCGCGCCCGAGAGCCTGGTCATGGCCCGCCGGACACGCAGGCCAGGACCGGTTCGGCCCAGCCGGCTGACCGCGTGACCGTAGGCGGTGAGCCAGACCAGCAGCATGACCTCAAAGAGGGCCACCATGACCACGAGTCGGACCGCCGAGTCCCCCGGAATCAGGAATTGCGGCATCACCGTGACGAAGAACGCGCCGGTCTTGGGGTTGAGCAGGTTGCTGAACAGACCCTGCCTCAGCGCCGACCAGTCGCTCAAGGTGGAGTGGATCGGCCCTGGTGGAGCTTCCCCTCGGATTGGGAAGAGCAAGCTCCGCGCGCCCAGATAGCAGAGGTAGGCGGCGCCAGCGAGCTTCAAGAGCGTGAATGCAGTGGACGATCGTTCCAGCAGCCACCCGACTCCAAAGCTCGCGGCAACCGCCCACGCAAGGATCCCGACGGCGACGCCGAAAGCCGAGAAGGTCGAGGCGCGTGGTCCGCCGGTGAGCGCGTTGCGGATGATCAGGGCGGTGTCGGGCCCTGGCGTAATGATCAGGAGGGCGGAGAGAAGGACGAAAGCCGCGAGCCGCCCGTCGAGCTCCAAGAACGGCTAAGCGCGCTGGCGTGGCTTGCGGCGCGGGAAAAGCTTCACGATTTTCGCGTAGTCCTCGGGTGTGTCGATGTCATCCGGTCGGCCCGGCGCGGGGACCATATCAAGCAGCTCCGGGTGTCCCTGCAGGATCTGGCGCGCGCCGGCGTCGCCTTTCAGCGCCATCAGCTCGTCCCAAAGCTCGCGCGCGAGGACGACTGGCGGTGCCCATTCGCCGTGCGACTGCGCCACCGCCACCGCGGGTCGCGAACCCTCGCGGCGCCATGCGCGCATCAGGGCCGCGATCGTGCGTGAGCCCACCAGCGGCTGGTCGCCCAGCACGATGACCGCGGCCTCGATCTCGTCCCGCATCGCGCGCAGCCCTGCCTGGAGCGAGGAGGCCATGCCCGTCTTTGCCTTCGGGTTGTGGACCAGCTCCGCGCTCCCGTCGACGGCTTCGCGGACGTCGTCTGACGAATACACGACGACCACCTGGTGGCAGCCGCCCTCAGAAGCCGATTCGATCGCGTGGCGCACCATCGGCTTGCCGTCGACCTCGAGTAGCAATTTCTCGGAGCCCGGCATCCGTGAACCTGAACCGGCGGCCATGACGATCGCGCCCACTGGAAGGAGCGCCGAGGCGAGCCTTTCGTAAGGCGGTCGCGCAGAGCGGATCCACTCGACCTCGATGTTGGCCCGAATCGCGGTCTCGGCGTACTCACGCAGCCTCTCGCTGTCGCCGTCCACGAGCAGAAGGCGCCGGCCGCCGAGGGCAGCCATGTCGGGAAGCGTGTCGGGCAGGCCGACCACGGCAAGCGCGTGGCAATCGGCCCGGGAGGCCAGGTGCAAAAGCGCGGAATCGAGGTCGCGGCCCCGGACGACGAGGCTGTGGGGACCTTCCGGCTCGCGGTAGGTGCGTCCCCTGACCGCCAGGTCGAGGTCGCCCATCACGAATACCGCCGTCATCACATGAGCATGCCAGAAGGGACCGGCCTTACTCTTTTTTGAATGCCGCTTCTTGGAGCCCACGTCGACTCGTCCGGTGGCCTGCACCTCGCTTACGAGCGGGCCCAGGCGATGGGCGCCGAGGCGATCCAGGTCCACCCCACCCCACCCGGCTTTTGGGGTTCGCCCAAGCTGGACGAGACGCGGATCGCGACTTTCAAGGAGGCCGCGGCCAAGCACGGCCACCCGCCCTTTTACTTTCACGCCGTCTACCTGATCAACCTGGCCGGCGACGACCCGACGCTCCGCCAGCGCTCGGAGAGCACCCTCGCCGGTTACCTCAAGGCCGCCGACGACCTGGGCGTCAACGGCGTCATCTTTCACACCGGCTCGCACAAAGGGGCGGGCTTCGACGCCAGGCTTCCGTCGATCGTCGAGCACCTGCAGCGCGTGCTCGAGCGCGCCGATCCAGCCAGCGCGCGCCTTCTCATCGAGAACAACGCCGGCCTCGGCGGATGCGTCGGCGCGAAGTTCGAAGAGATCGCGCAGATGCTGGCCGCGATCGACGACCCGCGCGTCGCGGTTTGCTTTGACACCTGCCACGCCTTCGCCTCGGGCTACGACGAACGGACTCGCGCCGATGTGACAAGGACGCTGGACGAGCTGGAGCGAGTCATCGGGCTGTCGCGCGTCGAGGTCATCCACTGCAACGACTCGGTGACCGGGCTCGGGTCCAACCGGGACCGCCACGCGAACATCGGGGATGGGCAGATCGGCGAGGGCGGTTTTCACGCGCTGCTGCACGAACCGCGCCTCGCCAAGCTTCCCTTCGTCCTCGAGGTGCCCGGCGCGGGAGACGGTCCCGACGCCGAGCAAATCAAGGTCCTGAGGCGCTTGTCGGCCTAGAGCCAGGACCTACGCCACGTCCGAAGCGGCCGTGTCCTCGTAATTCATCGCCTGCCGGGCTGGGCGGTGCCGCGGCGGGCGGCGCAGCGCGAGCCCGGCGAGCCACCAGGCGCGGGCCGACAGGTTGCGGACCACCGCCCACATAGCTATCACCGAGCCGGCCGCCAACCGGCTGTTCTCCATCTCGCGCTGCAGGTCCCTCAGCCGCTCGAACGCCACGTCCTCATTCGTGTACTGGTACATCGCGAATCCTCCTCTAACCATCGTCCTAATTACACTGGTTATTATAACCGCTGTTAGCTAGTAGCAGGTTATGGATATACTGGTCAGCGTGGCCGACCGTCAAACCGCTACCGGGGACATCGGGCTCGTCCAGGCCTTTGTCAACTCCGTCGACCTGCAGGACGGTCCGGAGGAGCTCGTCGACCCAAACACCCTCAAGGCGTGGTTGGTTGCAAGGAGGTTGCTGGACGAGACCGAGCCTGTCGGTGCGCCCGACTTGAAACACGCGATCGCGCTGCGCGAGGCGATCCGGTCAGTGATCGGCGCCAACTCCGGCTCGAAGGTCTACCCCGTCGACATCGCGACCCTCAACGAGGCTGCGGCCGCGAGCGGCCTGCGCATGCGCTTCGGCGCGGACGCCAAGCCCAGGCTGGAGCCCGAGGCGACCGGGGTCGTGGCCGCGCTGGGCCGCATCGTCGCGGCGATGTACGCGGCGATGGAGGACGAGGACTGGAGGCGGCTCAAGCTGTGCAGCTCGCAGGCCTGCAGGTGGGCGTTCTACGACCGCTCGAAGAATCACTCGAGTCGCTGGTGCACCATGGCCTCCTGCGGCAACCGCGAGAAAGCTCGGCGTTTCAGGAGCCAGAGCAGGACGCACTCGTAACCCCTTGGGTAGGGTTGTCGCGTGAGGAAGTCTCGCGCCGAAGCCTTCAGCGATGGGGTGTTCGCCGTGGCCGCCACGCTCCTGGTGTTCAATCTCGTCGATCCGAAGGTCGGCTCGGGCCTTTCCAGAGCGCTTGTCTCCGAGTGGCCTTCATACGCCGCTTACGCGATCAGCTTCTCCACGATCGTGGTCATCTGGGTCAACCACCACGCGGTCACCGACACCATCGAACGTTTCGACCGAAGCCTGCTTTTCATCAACGGACTCTTGCTGCTTACCATCGCGGTGGTTCCCTTCCCCACCGGTCTACTGGCCCACTACCTTCAGGCGGGCCACGACCAGGTCACGGCTTCTATCGCTTACGGCCTGACGATGACGACGATGGGGATTGCGTTCAGCTCGTTCAACCTCTACGCGCGACGCTTCCGGCCCGTCAAGGTTCCCCTGGACCGGCTCGCCTTCTCGACCGGTCTCCTGCTGTGGCCGATCGCGACGCTAGCGTCATTCGTGAGTGTCGGCGTCGCGCTCGCGCTCTACGCCTTCATCGTCCTGTTCTACGTGGCGCTACCGATCCTGCGCGAGGACCGCGGGCGCCCTGTCGCCTCAGCGCTGTCCGGACCGAACCCCATCGCGCTTGGAAGCGCCCGAGCCCCCGAACCGAACGGCGGTGATCTCGGCGAGGATGCCTAGCGCCGTTTCCTCCGCCCCTTTACCGCCGAGGTCGAGTCCGATCGGTCCGTGCACGCGCGCGAGCTGCTCTTCGGTGAAGCCTTCGGCCCGCAGGGCGTCTAAGCGGTTCTGGTTCGTCTTGCGGCTGCCGATCGCCCCGATGTAGCCGGCATCTTTCGTCAGCACCGAACGCAGGGCGGGCAGGTCGAACTTCGGATCGTGGGTGAGGATGACGACATAGGTCGAGTTGTCGAGCGCGAGCTTCGCCATCGCCTCGTCAGGCCAGGCCACGATTAGCTCGTCGGCCTCAGGGAATCGCTCTTTGGTGGCGAACTTCGCGCGGGCGTCGATGACGGTGACCCGGTAACCCATCAGCTTCGCGAGGCGGTGAAGCGGGATCGCGATATGGATCGCGCCGACGATGACCAGGTGGGCGGGCCGGCGGAACGGCTCGACCAGCAGGTCGCCTTCTCGACGCGCCAGCTCCGATCCCGGGGGCGTCCACCCCTCGACCAGGTCCGCCTCGCCGGTCACGAGGTTGGTGCGCAGGGTGGCCGTCTCGTTGCGCTGGAGCATCGCGATCAGCTGCTCGTGTACCGCGCCAAGGGGTTCGACGAACACCTCGATGTGTCCGCCGCAGGCGAGACCGACCTCGAACGCGACGTCGTCGGCCACCCCAAAGGCGGCGACCTTCGGCTGGCGGCTCTTCAACACCTTCTGAGCCTCCTCGAAGACCGCTCCCTCGATGCAGCCGTTCGAAACCGAGCCCGCCATCTTGCCGGAGCGCGTGACCACCATCTTCGAGCCGAGCGGGCGAGGGCTCGAGCCCCACGTCTCGACCACCGTGGCCAGCGCGATGTCCTCGCCCGCCTTCGTCCACTCGACGAGCTCGCTCAAGACCTCGCGCAACTACCGGGCCCTCGAGCGCCGATCGAGTCCGGCGAGCAGGCGGCCGAGGTCGTCGAGTGCCTGTAGGTTGTGGGCCGCGAGGAAGTCATCGCAGTGCGGTAGAGCCGCCGCCATGCCGCGGGTCAGTGGTTCGTATCCCTTCGATCCGATGAGCGGGTTGAGCCAGATCAGCCGGTGGGACGAACGGCGCAGGTGGATGAGCTCCGCTGTCAGCTTGGCCGGGTCGCCTCGGTCCCATCCGTCGCTCACGATGATCACGATCGCGCCGTGCCCGAGCACTCGCCGAGCCCAATGGCGGTTGAAATCCGACAGCGCGTCGCCGATGCGCGTGCCTCCGCTGAAATCGTGGACGCCCTTGCTCACAGAATCGAGCGAACGGTCGAGGTCCCGGTGGCGCAGCAGCCGGGTGATCCGCGTCAGCCGTGTCGAGAACACGAAGGCTTCGAGGTCCTCGCGGCGTGCGATGGCGTGGGCGAAGATCATCAACAGGCGCGAGTAGCGCTCCATGGAGCCGCTCACATCGCAGATCAGCACCAGCGGCCGCCTCCGCACCCGCACCCGGCGGTGGAACAGCCGCATCAGCTCGCCGCTCGAGCGGATCGCGTGGCGGGCCGAGCGGCGCAGGTCGATCCGTCCGGTCCGCGCGGGCCGCAGCCGACGCGTCCGGCGCTCCGCGACACGCCACGGTGCCTGCTCGAGGAGCTTGCGCACCTGCTCGGTCTCCTTCCAGGTCATCTGGTCGAAGTCCTTGTGGCGCAACAGCTCCTCCGCGCTGTAACCGCTCGAGCTTGCGGGCACCACGCTCGGGTCCTGCTCGCGGTTCATCTGCGAGGTGTTCAGGCCGAGCGCGGCGGACCACGCCTTCGCCCTTTCCGGCGCCATGGGCAGGCTGCGAGTCCGGCCGGGCATCACGCCGGCCGAGGCTCGCGGGTCCGGCGGCGCCCAGAAGATATCGAAGGCCGCCTCGAACACCGGCAGCTCGTCTTTCCGGCTCACGAAAACGGTGCGCAGCGAATTGCGGAAGTCGGCCTGTCGCTTGAGGTCGACATAGGCCAGCGCGCGCGTCGCGTCGGTGAGGCGCCGGGGCCCGGCCTCCATGCCTGCGTCGTGTAGCAGCCGCGCAAACGCCCCCAGCCGGGGCAGCAGATCCGGTCCGGTGTCAGGCACCCCGCGCCTTCTCGACCATCGCGGGCACCTGCTCCCTCACTCGCTCGAGGTCCTCCTGATACTTGAGCGCCGCGCCGATGGTCGCGTTGACCAAACTCGAGTCGATCCGGGTGGCGCCGAGCGCGGCCAGCGAGCGGGCCCAATCGAGCGTCTCCGCGACGCCCGGCACCTTGTAGAGATCCATGCTGCGCAACCCCTGCACGAGCGCGGCGACCTCGCGGGCCAGCCCGGCCGCGGCCTCAGGCGCGCGGGCGCGCACGATCTCGACCTCCTTCTCGAGGTCCGGGTAGTCGATCCAGTGGTACAGGCATCGGCGCTTCAAGGCGTCGTGCACTTCGCGGGTTCGGTTCGATGTGATGACCACGAACGGCGCGCGTTTCGCCTTGATGGTGCCGATCTCGGGGATGGAGACCTGGAAGTCCGAGAGCAACTCGAGCAGGAACGCCTCGAACTCCTCGTCGGAGCGGTCGATCTCGTCGATCAGCAGCACAGGTGGTGTCGGATCGTCGTTGTCGATGGCGTCGAGCAGCGGGCGACGGAGCAGAAACTCCGGGCTGTAGATCTCGCGCTCGGCCAAGCGGCGGTCTTCGCCCGCGTCGAGGAGCCTGATGTGCAGCAGCTGCCGCGGATAGTTCCACTCGTAGACCGCATGCGCGAGGTCGATGCCCTCGTAGCACTGCAGGCGGATCAGGCGCGCACCCAGCACGTCGGCCATGACCTTGGCCGCTTCTGTCTTGCCCACGCCGGCTTCGCCCTCGATGAACAGCGGCTTCTCCAGCTTCAAGGCAAGAAAGATCGACGTGGCGAGGGCGCGATCCCCGATGTACTTGCGCTCGCGCAGCCGCTGCTCGACGTCCTCGATCGTGGCGGGAGAAGTGGCGATCACGAGAGAAAGGTTACGAGAAGGCAGGTGGCCCGGCGTGAGCGCCGGGCCACCGTATGTCCTACTTCGCCTGCTCGATCGCCCGCTTGGTCAGCACCCGGGCCAGATGCTTCTTGTACTCCGGGCTCGCCCGGAGGTCGCCGGACGGGCTCAGGCCGTCGGATGCGTGCTGCGCTGCGTCCTCAGGCTTGGCGCCGTCATGCAGAGCCTTTTCAACGGCGTGGGCACGCACGGGCGTCGGGCCCACGTTGGTCAGGCCGATGCGCCAGCCGCCGTTCATCTTCTGGGCCGCGGCGCCGACGATCGCCCAGTCGAAAAGCCTGCGGCGGAACTTGATGTACTTGTGCGGGCCGTCCGCGACCGGGAAGACGACCTCGATGACGATCTCGTCCGGCTCGAGCGGGGTCGTGAAGATGTCCTTGAAGAAATCCTTGGCGGCGATCGTCCGCCGGTTGGTGACGATCTCGGCGTCGAGCATGAGAGCGATGGTCGGGTAGTCGCCAGCGGCGTCCGCGTGCGCCATCACGCCTCCGATCGTGCCCATGTTGCGGACCTGGTTGTCCCCGACCTCGCCCGCGACCTCGGCGAGGATGGGCAGCTTCTGCTTCACCACGGCCGAGTTCTGGATCGTCACGTGACGCGTCAACGCGCCGACGTGGAGCTTGGAGCCACCTTCCTTGATGTGGTCGAGGTCCTTGATGCCGTTGATGTCAACGAGCGCTTTGGGCTGAGCGAGACGCAGGCGCATCAGGGGGATCAGGCTGTGACCGCCCGCCAGCACCTTGGCCTCGTCGCCGTATTTCTTCAGCAGCTGGGAAGCCTCCTCGACGGAGGAGGCTCGGGCGTACTCGAATGCGGCCGGGATCACTTGCGTGCCTCCTTTCCACCGTTGGAGTGTTCATGCGCCTGTTGGATCTGCTTCCAGATCCGGTCCGGGCTGGCCGGCATGTCAACGTGCTTGATGCCCAACGGGCTCAGCGCGTCGCAAATCGCGTTGATGACTGCGATCGAGCTGGCGATGGTGCCGGCCTCGCCGATGCCCTTGACGCCGAGCTCGTTGGTTGGCGAAGGGGTGATGGTGCGGCCGAGCTCGAACTTCGGGAACTCGTTCATGGTCGGGACAAGGTAGTCGGTGAGCGTGCCGGTCTTCATCTGACCGGTCTCGTCGTCATAGACGACCTCTTCGTACAGAGCCTGCGCGATGCCCTGCGCGATGCCGCCGTGAATCTGGCCGTCGACGATCATCGGGTTGATGATGTTGCCGCAATCGTCCACAGCGATGTACCTCTTGAGGTCGACCGCGCCGGTCTCCGCGTCGACCTCGACGACGGCGATGTGGGTGCCGAACGGCCAGACGAAGTTGGTTGGGTCGTAATAGGCGACAGCCTCCAGGCCGTGCTCCATGCCCTCGGGAAGTCCCGCGCCGAATGATGCGAAAGCGATCTCGCCGAACGCCTTGCGCTTGTCTGGGCTGCCCTTGACATAGAACTGGCCCTGGTCGAAGACGACGTCTTCCTCGGCTGCCTCAAAGAGATGGGCCGCGAGCTTTTTCGCTTTGTCGACGACCTTCTTGCTCGCTTTGTGCACGGCCATCCCGCCCACGGCCAGGGAGCGGCTGCCGTAGGTTCCGTAGCCAAACGCCGGGCCTTCAGCCGTGTCGCCGTGGCGGAGCTCAATCATGTCGTAGGGCACCCCTAGGGTGTCCGCGACGATTTGCGGGAAGGTGGTGTCGTGTCCCTGCCCGTGTGAGTGGGTGCCCACGTAGACGGTGACCGACCCGGTCGGAAAGACGCGCACCTGCGCGCTCTCCACCAGCGCGAGGCCTCCTGTGGCCGGGGCGGTGGCGGCGCTCGGCCCGAAGCCGCAGATCTCGATCCAGCTCGAGACGCCGATGCCGAGATAGGTACCCTTCTTCCTGCCTTCCGCCTGCTCGTGGCGGAGCTTCTCGTAGCCGGCGATCTCCATCGCCTTGTCCATCGCTTTTGCGTAGGCGCCGGAGTCGTAGACCAGACCGAAGTGGCTGGTGTGCGGAAACTCCGTGATGAAGTTCTTGCGGCGGATCTCCGCCGGATCCATCTTCAGAGCGCCCGCGAGCAGGTCGATCATGCGCTCGCACAGGTGGGTCGCCTCGGGGCGACCGGCGCCCCGGTAGGGGTCGGTGGGCACCTTGTTGGTGAGGATGCCCACGGTCCGCGCCGAGACGTGCTTCCAGTTATAGGCGCCGGTCGAAAGCAGGCACGCCACCGCCTGGAAGGCGCCGAACGTGCCTACGTAGGCGCCCATGTCCAGGTACTGCGTCACCTTGAGGGCGACCAGCGTTCCGTCTTTCTTCGCGCCCGCCTCGACGTCGAAGTACTGGCCGCGGCCGTGCGTGGTGGTCTGGATCGATTCGGTCCGCGTCTCGATCCACTTCACCGGGCGGCCGCTGAGCTTGGCGGCTGCGGGCACCAGGTAGTCCTCGGAGTAGGGGCTGATCTTGCTGCCGAAGCCCCCGCCCACGTCCGGCGAGATGACGCGCATTCGCGTTTCGGGGATCCCGAGAGCGCCCGCCAAAAACAGTCGGATGAAGTGCGGGTTCTGGCTCGACATCCAGATCGTCATCGTCTGGTCGGGTTTCGAATACTCGGCGAGCACGCCTCGCGTCTCCATCGGAGTCGGCGCCAGGCGCTGCTGGAGGATGCGCTGCTTGACGACGACGTCAGCCTCTTTCATGACGTTCGGGTCTTCCGGGATGTACGTGAGGTCCCAGCCCAGGTTGTCTGGCGCACCGCTGTGGGCCTTCGGCGAATCGGCTTCGAGGGCCCGCTCCAGGTCCATCACCGCCGGCAGCGGTTCGTAATCGACCTCGATCAGGTTGGCGGCGTCCGTTCCCTGATATTTGGCCTCCGTGAGCACGACGGCCACCGGCTCGCCCTGGTATGCAACCTCGTTTTCGGCGATTGGAAAGCGGGGCGGGATCTGCTTTTTTTCGGCGACGAACGCCGGCGCGGCGGGCATCGTGCCGGCGATCACCTTGGCGAAATCCTTGTGCGTGTAGATCGCCACCACCCCCGGCGCCTTCGACGCCGCCGTGATGTCGATGCTCTTGATCAGCGCATGCGCATGCGGGCTGCGGACCACGGACAGGTAGACGGTCCCGGGCCGGCTGTGGTCGTCGATGTAGCGACCCTCGCCGCTGACCAGCCGCGGGTCTTCGCGACGGTGGATCTTGGCCCCGATCATCGTCGTGATGGCCATGGCTACTCCCCCCCGGCTGCGACTGCGTGCTGTCCCGCGGGTTTTGCCTTCGTGCCGCCCATCGTCTTCGCGGCTGACTGCACCGACTTCACGATGTTCACGTAGCCCGTGCATCGGCAGAGGTTTCCCTCGAGGCCTTTACGGATCTCGTCCTCAGTCGGGTTCGGGTTCTGGTCCAGGAGGTACGCCGCGGCCATGATCATGCCCGGCGTGCAGTAGCCGCACTGGAGTCCGTGCTCGTCCCAGAACGCCTGCTGGAGCGGGTGGAGCTCCCCGTCCTTGGCCATGCCCTCGATCGTGGTGAGGTGTCTTCCCTCCGCTTGGACGGCGAACATCGTGCAGCTCTTGACCGCCTTGCCGTCGACGAGGATCGTGCAGGCGCCGCACTGGCTCGTGTCGCAGCCTATGTGCGTGCCGGTCAACCCGACAACGTCCCGCAGGTAGTGCACGAGCAGCAGCCGCGATTCGACCTCATGCTCGTGCCGGTGGCCATTGACCGTGGTCGCGACCTTGTGCTTCATACGCTCCTCCTCATTACCCCATGGGGTGGCGGCGCCCGGGACCGTGTCGGTCAACCAGGCGAGCTGAAAGCGAACCCCTACATTGCGCTACTTTTAGCGGCGAAATGCAACTAGAAAATTCCTTCAGCGTCGGCGCGCCCCCGGACAAGGTGTTCGCGTACCTGATCGATGTGAACAAAGTCGTGGGCTGCGTTCCGGGTGCCGAGCTGTCCGAAGTCGTTGATCCGACCACCTTCAAAGGCAAGGTCAAGATCAAAGTCGGCCCGATCACGGTCGCCTACAGCGGCACAGCGAAGATCGTCGACCGCAACGACGCGCAGCACACGGCTACGCTCGAGGCCGAGGGGCGGGAGACCACCGGACCAGGTTCGGCTCGGGCCAAAGCCCTGATGAGCGTGGATCCGGACGGCGCCGGGTCGACCGTCAAGATCGTGACCGACTACAACGTGGCCGGTCGAGTCGCCCAGTTCGGGCGAGGGGTCATGGAGGACGTCTCGCGACGGATCGTCAACGACATGGCCGCCTGCATCAAGGCGAACGTCGAGGCGGCGGAGGCGCCCGCCGGCGGGAGCGGCTCAGGCGGCACCGGCTCCGGCGCAGGCACGTCCGGGCGAAGCGACCTCGGCAGTGGCGCTGGTCCGTCTCCGAGCTCCCCGCCCGTGGTCACCGCGAAGCCAATCAATGCGCTCAGCCTGTTCTTCAAAGTCCTGTGGTCCGGCATCAGGCGGACCTTCGGAGCGAAAGCTACCTAGCAGCGCGACCTGGACGCTCGGTCCGTCAGCCCAGATAGAGGGCGAGCATGAGGTCCCGGTTGACCATGATCATGGGCTGGGTCCAGCTCTTCGAGCTCCCACCGAAGATCGTGACCGTGGCGTCGATCACCGGGAAGAAATGCGACTTCATGAGGAGCTCGGTGTGCATGGCAGTCTCGGTGGCTTTCGGGAACTCGACCGCCCCCGTGACCATGAAAGTGTCGGCCTGAAACATGATGTAGCGCCGGACCATCTCCATGATCTGGTCGGGCGGGGGCGGCTCGGGCTCGATCGTGCGGATCCCGCCGACGAGCGCCTTGCTGAAGAGCCCTTCCGGAACCCCGTTCAACGCGACCGCGCCGGGGATCAGCGGCTCCGCGCTCACGTTGCGCAAGTGGAATACCGGCTCGGGATCGTTGATCGTGTCTCGAAGCCGACCCCGGATCTGGAATTCGGCGGTGATCCGCTGAGATGGCGTCAGCACGTCGACCTTGCTCCAGGCAATCGTGGCGCCGAGCACGCCGGGAGTTTGCATGGCGGGCAGGATAGCGCGACGGACCCTCCGCACACCGGAGAATTGGGGTGTGGACCTGGGCGAGGCACGCCGGCAAATCGAAAAGCGCGCCGAGCTTCACGCCTTCATCTCCCTGTCGTCGGAAGAAGGAGGCGGCGATGTGGTCGCGGTCAAAGACCTGATCGACGTCGCCGGCATGGTCACCACCGCGGGCGGAATCATCCTCCCCGACGAACCGGCCGAAAAAGACGCACCGGTGATCGCGATGATCCGCAGCCGCGGCTGCGCGATCGTCGGCAAAACCAACCTGCACGAGTTCGCCTTTGGCGTCACGAGCGTGAACCCTCATTACGGGGCGGTCCTCAATCCACATGACCCGAACCGGGTGGCGGGCGGGTCGTCAGGAGGATCCGCGGTGGCGGTGGCCGCCGGCATGTGCGACTGGGCGATCGGCAGCGACACAGGCGGCTCGATCCGGATTCCCGCATCGCTGTGCGGCGTGGTCGGGTTCAAGCCGGCGCTCGGCACGATCGACCTGACCGGAGTCGTGCCTCTCAGCTGGTCGCTGGATACGTTGGGGCCGATGGCGCCCGATGTCACGAGCACCGCGCGCGCCTTCTCGATGATGACTGGCGAGACCGCTGCTCTCGATGGGCCGGCACGACCTCGCCTCGCGGTACCAGCCGGCTGGGTCGCCGGTCTGGATGAGCCGACCGAACGCGCCTGGCGCCTTGTCTCAGGCGGCCTGCCGGAGATCTCCTTCGTCGACCGCGACCGACTGTTTCGCAATGGCCTCACGATCCTGCTGGTCGAAGCGGCAACCTATCACCGGAGGTGGGCCGGCGAGTTCCCTGAGAAGTACGGCCCCGACGTCCTCGGGCACATCCGCCGAGGGCTCGGTGTGGTCGCGGTCGACTTCGAGGAAGCGTTGCGCGAGCGACCACAGTTGCAAGCGGAGGCCCAGCACGCGATGAGAGACGTCGACGCCTTGGTCCTGCCGGCGACCGCGCTGGTGGCGCCGCCGGTGGGGGCCGGCGACGAGGTGCGCGAGCCCCTGGCCCGCTTCACGCGTCCCTTCAACGCGACGGGCCAGCCGGTGGTCGCGCTTCCGGCGCCCGTGCCTCGAGGCGGGCTCCCGGTGGGGATTCAGGTGATCGGGCGAACCAACACCGACACGCTCAGGGCCGCGCTCTGGCTGGAACGCGAATGGAAGAATCTCGTCCCGTGAAGTCGAAGGAGCTATTCCCGGGGGTCTTCGGGCGCCATGCGCTGGCCTACCAGCAGCGCATCGAGCAGGTGATGGAGCGGGGCGAAGCGCTCGGCCGCTCGCGCGTGCTCGAGCTTGTCGACGCCCAGCCGGGCATGCGCGTGCTCGACCTGGCCTGCGGGCCCGGCACGCTGAGCCGGCGCCTTGCGCGGCAGGTCTCACCGAGTGGCGAGGTGGTCGGCGTCGACCTCTCGCCCGGGATGATCGAGGTGGCCCAGGCGGCACAGATTCCCCACGCCCGGTTCGAGGTGATGGACATCGAACAGCTGAGCTTTGCGGATGCCTCCTTCGATGCCGCCGTTTGTGGTCACGGCATCCAGTTCGCGCCAGAGTTGGGGAAGGCGCTTGGCGAGGCCAGGCGCGTGTTGCGCGGCCAATCGCGATTCGCCGCGAGCGTGCCTGTCGCAGGCACCACCGAGTCGGTGTGGGTGCTGCTCGAAACGGTGATCAACCGGTGGCTTCCGGCTGAGGTTCAGGCGGTCGACCAGAGCCCGACTCGAATAGCGGTGGCTGACGCGAAGCGCTTTCGCCAGGCGGCCCTAGATGCCGGCTTTGCCGTCGCCGAGGTCGAGGTGATCGAGGAGCACGTGACGTGGGAATCGGCCGAGCAGCTCGTCTTGTTGTTCACGAGCTGGTGGAGCTGCGCTTCGCGCCTCGACGTCGTCGACGATGAACGGCGCCGCGGATTCACACAGGAAGCGCTCGAGACGATCAAGCGCGCGCACCCGGGCGCCATCCATACCACCGGACGCAACCACGTCCTGTTCGCCGTGGCCTGATGCGCGCAGCTGCTGAATGACTGGTTCATGACCCACCTGTCGGTGCCGGCGCGCTACAACGTCGTACCGCTGGGGCGCCTCCACACCCAACCGGTCTTCACCCTGCCCGCGGCGTGAGGCACTGAGTTGCCACCCGCGAGCGCGATCCTGCGCCTGCTTGCCTTCGCGGTGCCGGCGGCATTGGCCGCGGCGGGCGTTCAGCCGCTTTTGGGAGCGGCCACCGGCGAGGTGGAGCTGGGGTGGGCAATCGGCTTGACCGCGCCGGCCGTGGTTGTGGCCGGGCTGGTGTTCGGCGCCGGCCGGCTCTTCGATCGCGGTGACGTGGTGCAGCCTCCGTGGTATTCGGCGTGGGTGCTTTTCCCGGGCGCGTTCCTCCTCGCAGGCGCCGCTGCGATGTGCATCTTCGGCGCGCTG
>DATMKM010000130.1:0-35807 GCA_035571315.1 Candidatus Acidiferrum sp. | reverse complement strand
AGCTGCAATCCGGGGCCGTTCGGGCACAAATGGCCGCAATCGGCGCCGAGGAGCTGGCGTATCACCCGATCGGGTGACCAGAATCGCCCCCCTGGGTGATGACCGGGGCACCTGGGCGTGGTTTGGTTGCTGGTGGAGGTTAGACATATGTTTCCTGCCGCCTTCGACTACCAATCACCGTCCACACTCGACGAGGCGCTGGGGGTGCTGGCCAAGCGCGGCGACGACGCCAAGGTCATGGCCGGCGGCCAGAGCCTCATCCCCCTCCTCAAGCTCCGCTTCGCGCAACCGTCGCTGATCCTCGACATCGGCCGGATCCCAGGCCTCTCCGATATCAAGCGTGACGACGGCCACATCGTGGTCGGCGCGCTTGCCCGCCACGTCGACATCGAGCGCAGTCAGGAGCTCGCGAAGCTGATCCCGTTGATGGTCGAGGCCGTCCACTGGATCGCGGACCCCCTGGTCAGGAACCGCGGGACCCTGGTCGGCTCGGTCTGCCACGCGGACCCCTCGGGCGACTGGGGCTCGATCATGCTGGCGCTCAACGCCGAACTGGTGGCCAGGTCCGCCAAGGGCGAGCGCACGATTCCCATCGACGGCTTCTTCGAGGGCCCGTTCACGACGACCCTGCGGCCCGATGAGATCGCGACCGCGATCCGGATCCCGCTGCCCACCGGCCACGCGGGCGGCTCGTATCACAAGCTCGAGCGCAAGGTGGGCGACTTCGCGACCGTCGCAGTTACGGTGCAGGTCGAGCTCGACGGACGCAAGGTCAAGAACGCCGGCATCGGACTGACCTCAGTAGGCGCCACCAACCTCAAGGCCAAGAAAGCAGAGCAGGCGCTCGTCGGCCACGAGCTGACCGACGACGTGATCGCCCAGGCCGCGAAGCTCGCGGCCGAAGCGGCGGAGCCCAAAGACGACATCCGCGGAACCGCCGCATATAAGAAGGACGTGGTTCGGGTCTTCGTGCAGCGCGGCCTCAAGGCAGCCCTCGCCCGAGCCCAGGAGGGAAAGGCGTGAAGGTGACGATGCGCGTCAACGGAGTGGAGCGCAGCGGCGACGTCGAGCCGCGCGTCCTGCTCGTCGATTTCCTGCGGACGAACCTTGCGCTCACCGGCACACACATCGGGTGCGACACGACCAGCTGCGGCGCATGCACGGTCCGGATGGACGGCGACCCCGTGAAGTCCTGCACAGTGCTTGCCGTCCAGGCCGATGGCCGGGAGATCAAGACCGTCGAAGGACTGGCGAACGGTGCGGCACTGGCTCCGATCCAGGTCGGGTTCCACGAGGAGCACGGCCTTCAGTGCGGCTTCTGCACGCCCGGCATGATGATGGTCACGTCAGCACTGCTGGAGAGAAATCCGGATCCGACCGACGACGAGATCCGCTGGGCCATCAGCGGCAACATCTGCCGCTGCACCGGTTACATGAACATTGTCAAGGCGGTCAAGCACGCGGCTCAGATGAACGCGGACGCCGCCAAGGCGCCTCAGGGCGCAGCGGTTGGGGGAGGTGGGGAATGAGCTCGACGATGCACATGCACGGCGGCATTGGCGAGTCCATCAAGCGCAAGGAGGACGGGCGCTTCCTGCGCGGGAAAGGCAGCTACCTGGACGACTTCGTGCTGCCCAACATGCTTCACATGGCGATCCTTCGCAGCCCGTACGCGCACGCCCGCATCAAGTCGATCGACACGAGCGCGGCGTCGGCGAAGCCGGGCGTGATCGCCGTGGTCACCGGCGAATTGATGGCGCAGCACAAGCTGGCGTGGATGCCGACTCTGAGCGGCGACACCCAGGCTGTACTCGCCACCGACAAGGTGCGCTTCCAGGGCCAGGAGGTGGCGGCGGTCATCGCCGAGACCAAGTACCAGGCCGAGGACGCCCTGGCCTCGATCGAGGTCGATTACGAAGTGCTGCCCGCCGTGATCAGCCCCGACAAGGCGAAGGCGCCGGGCGCGTCGCTGATCAGGGACGACAAGGAAGGGCAGAAGGACAACCACATCTACCACTGGGAATCGGGTGACCAGGCCACCACTCAGGCCGCCTTCGCCAAGGCGCACAAGGTGGTCAGGCTGCACACCTTCTATCCGCGCTGCCACCCGGCTCCCCTCGAGACCTGTGGCTGCATCGCTGATGTCAACGGCGCCACGGGTAAAGCCACGATCCACATGACGAGCCAGGCGCCCCACGCGATCAGGACGGTGTTCGCTCTTGTCACGGGCCTTCCGGAGCAGAACATCCGCATCATCTCGCCGGACCTCGGCGGCGGCTTCGGCAACAAGGTTCCGGTCTACCCGGGCTACGTGGTCGCGACGGCGGCGAGCCTGTTGCTCGGCCGCCCGGTGAAATGGATCGAGGACCGCAACGAGAACCTCATCTCCACCGGCTTCGCGCGAGACTTCCATATGACCGGCGACCTGGCGGTGGACGAGCACGGCAAGATGCTCGCGCTGCGCGTCCACCTTGACAGCGACAACGGCGCCTTCTTCGCGGACGCGCAGCCGAGCAAATTCAAGGCGGGGCTGTTCCACATCGTCACCGGCTCTTACGACATCCCCACCGCGCACGTGACCGCGGACGGCTACTACACGAACAAGGCGCCAGGCGGTGTCGCCTACCGCTGCTCATTCCGGGTCACCGAAGCCAGCTACCTGATCGAGCGCCTGGTCTCGAACGCTGCCCTTGAGCTCGGGATCGACCAGGCCGAGTTCCGTAAGAAGAACTTTATCCAGCCCGAGCAGTTCCCCTATCACTCTGCAACGGGATGGGTTTACGACAGCGGCGACTACGAGAAGGCGATGGACGTGGCACTGGACCAGCTTGGGTACGCCGAGCTCAAGCAAGACGTCGAGGCGCGACGGAGGAAGGGCGAGGTCACCGGCATCGGCCTAGCGAGTTTCACCGAGGTCGTCGGCGCCGGACACGGAGCCGAGTTCGACATCCTCGGCTTGAGGATGTTCGACAGCGCTGAGCTGCGCGTCCACCCGACGGGCAAGGCCATTCTGCGCATGGGCACCAAGTCGCAGGGCCAGGGCCACGAGACGACGTTTGCGCAGATCGTGGCCGAAGAGCTTGGCATCCCGGCGCAGGATGTCGCCGTCGAGGAGGGCGACACCGACACGGCGCCGTACGGGCTCGGCACGTATGCATCACGCAGCACGCCGGTGGCGGGCGCCGCGACGGCGATGGTCAGCCGGCAGCTCCGCGAAAAGGCTCGCAAGCTCGCGGCCCATCTCCTGGAGGCCGACGAACAGGATCTCGTTTGGGAACGGGGCAAGTTCTACGTCAAGGGGACGCCCGACCGCTCCAAGACGATCCAGGACTGCGCCTTTGCTGCTTACACGAACCTGCCGGAGGGGATGCAGGCCGGACTCGAAGGGGTCTACTACTACGACCCGCCAAACATGACGTATCCGTTCGGCACCTACGCGGTCGTCGTCGACATCGACAAGGGAACCGGCCAGGTCAAGGTGAAGAGGATGGTTGCGGTCGACGACTGCGGCGTCCGCATCAACCCGATGATCGTCGAGGGCCAGATCCACGGCGGCCTCGCCGAGGGGTACGGGATCGCCTTCATGGAGCTGATCACGTTCGACGACGAGGGCAACTGCATCGGCTCGAGCCTCATGGACTACCTGATTCCGACGGCGTGGGAAACGCCCAAGTTCGAGCTCGGGGAGACTTCCACCCCGTCTCCGCATCATCCGCTTGGCGCCAAGGGAGTCGGCGAGTCGCCCACCGTGGGGTCACCGGCCGCCTACGTTAACGCCGTGATCGACGCCCTGTCTCCCTACGGCATCACGAACATCGACATGCCGGTAACCTCTGACAAGGTATGGGCGGCTCTCAGGTCCAAAGGAGTCACGGAATAGCAGGGGACATCCTCGAACTCCTGCACGAGTACGCGGTCACCGGCACGCCGCACGTGCTGGCGACCGTAGTGCGCACCGAGGCGCCCACCTCGGCGCACCCAGGCGACAAGGCGGTGATCACCGCCGACGGCCGGCTGCACGGGTGGATCGGAGGTAGCTGCTCGGAGCCGATCGTCCGCCGCGAAGCGCTGCGTGCGCTGTCTGAAGGCGTGCCTCAGCTGGTCAGGATCGTCCCGGCTCCCGAGGTCAAGCAGACGAGAAAGCGGGGAGAGCTGATGGTCGCCACCACATGTCCCAGCGGCGGCGCGCTGGACATCTTCATCGAGCCGCAGTTGCCGCGGCCGCTGCTCCTGGTGTTCGGAGACACCCCGGCGGCGCGCACCCTCGTCCAGATGGCTTTGCTCGCGGGCTTTCGCACGTGCTCGGTCCACCCAGGCTCGTCACACGAGAACTTCGGGGCCGACCTGGTGCTGGGCGGCCTCGACCTGGCCGGCGCCAACCCGGGACCGGACAGCTGGGCGGTCGTGGCGACCATGGGCCACTACGACGAGGACGCTCTCGAGGCTGCGCTCGCCTATCCGGACGTCGAGGTCGCGCTCATCGCGAGCACCCGCCGCGCGGCTGCCGTGCGCGATGCCCTGCGCAGTCGCGGGATGGACGAAGCGACGGTCGATCGCATCCGCACCCCCGCCGGCAAGGTGCGCGGGGGCAGCCAGGAGGAGATCGCGCTGCTTGCGCTCGCCGAGCTGGTCACGGCCCGGCGGAAGCGGGGCCACGTGCGTGTGCAGGCCCGCGTCGAGGCGGCGCCGGTCGTGTTTGCCACCGACCAGGTCTGCGGCATGACGGTCGACCCGCTCACGTCGCAGCACAAAGCAGTGCACGAGGACACGACCTACTGGTTCTGTTCGGCCGGTTGCCAGGAAGAGTTCGAAAAGCAACCTCAAACCTACTTGCGTCAGATCGAAGCCTGACGGCGAGCAGCTGCTCGAGCTGCAGACCAGCTCTGGCCAGCTCTGGCCGCCCGCCGCCGCGCTGAGCCTCAACGGCCGATGTCCCATGGGCCCGGTGGCCCAAAACCGCCCCTGACTCGAGGGGGCGGTTCGGGCCGATTTCGCTAGCTCGACGGCTGAATGTTCTGGTTGATGTGGAATAGGTTCGTCGGGTCGTAGCGCGCCTTGATCTTGGCGAGGCGCTTGTAGTTGGCGCCGTAGCTCGCTCGAACTCGGTCCGCACCCTCATCCATCATGAAGTTGGTATAGGCGCCTCCAAGCGAGTACGGGTGGAGGGCGTCCCAGTAACCCACCGTCCAGTCGCGAAGGGTGTCGGCCATCGCCGGATCGGGGTCGACGCCCACGATCACCTGTGCAAAACGGGCGTCCCGGTAGGTCCACGGTGTCGCGTCGGGGGCCACTCGCCCCGCAGCTCCGTCGATCGGGTAGAGGTGCATGGTCGACTTCCACGTGGGGAGCTTGCGGGCGAAATCCAGGTGGGCTTCGACGGCCTTCCCTGGGATCGTGCCGACAAAGTCGGCGCGCCAGTACCACTGGTCGCCGGGTGGGTAGAGACCGTCGAACGCCGCCTGCAGCGCCGGCAGCGGAAGCTCCCCGACGCCGTCAAGAGCAGGCGGGTACTTGGCTCGAATCGGCGCCAGGGCCGCCTTCGCGTCTTCCTCGGCACCCACGTAGCACCACACCACGCCGCATACCTTCTTGAGATGCAGGTCCTCGGGGAAAGGCGGGCCCGGCGGCACGGTCAGGAGGGCGAAGAATCCGCCGAGCTCGTCGGGTCCACTGGCCAGGAGCTCGGTGTAGAAGTCAAGGATTTCCGGCGCCTGCTCGAGCGGCCACAGCATCGGACCGCCGATCACCGTCGAGACCGGTCGGGCCTGGAAGGTGAAGGAGGTGACAACGCCGAAGTTGCCGCCTCCGCCGCGGATCGCCCAGAAGAGGTCGCCGTTTTCACTTTCGCTGGCACGCACCAGCGAGCCATCCGCCAGCACCACGTCGGCCTCGATCAGGTTGTCGATCGAGAGCCCGTATTTGCGGGTCAGGTAACCCAGGCCGCCGCCCAATGTGAGCCCACCCACACCGGTGGTGGAGATGATCCCGCCCGGCACCGCGAGACCAAATGCGTGCGTCGCATGATCGAGTTCTCCGAGCGTCGTGCCTCCCGCGACGGTCACTGTCCGTGCACCCGGGTTCACTCGCACGCCGCGGAGGCGCGACAGGTCGATCACCAGGCCGTCGTCGACGCTTCCCAGGCCGCCACCGTTGTGGCCGCCGCCCCGGATGGCCAGGTCGACTCCCTCCGCTGCCGCGAAGCGCACGCAGGTGATCACGTCCGCGACGTCGAGGCAGCGGGCGATGACGGCTGGATGCTTATCGATCATCGCGTTGTAGACGCGGCGCGCGCCCTGGTAGTCCGGGTGATGCGGGTCGATCAAATCGCCACGCAATGACTTCCCGAGTGACTCGACGGCGGCGGGGTCCAGCTGCGACTTGGTGACGGACATTTGGCTGCTCCTTTGATGCTCGTTTTGCTGCGCAGCCAACAGCCTGGACGGTCGATCCTGCGGGGACCCGGGCGAAACCTTGGGGAAAGGTTGGGGTCAGGCTCCGCTTGAGGCGCTCAACAGGCGCCGGTGAGCGGTCTGCAGTGGTTCGGCCGGCGAAACCCCGAGCTCGCTCCGCAAGCGCTGCCGCAGCGCTTCGTAAACGACGAGGGCTTCGGCCACGTTGCCCTGGGCCTCGAGAGCCGCCATCAACAGGCCATGGCCGCTCTCCCGCAGCGGCGCCAGCCGAACCAGCAGCCGGGCCGCCCGCTCCGCACCGGCGAGCTCGGTTCCGCCCAGGCCCAGGCAGGCCCTTGCGTAGCACTCGAGCGCGCTGACCATGACCTCGTCCAGCCTCCGCCTCCAGGCCTCGATCCAGGGGTCCTCGTACTCGCCGAGGAGCGTTCGTTTGGCGATATTCTGCGCGGCCAAAGACGCGCTCCACGCTCGCGGCCAGTCAGCCAGCGCGCACGCCGACTCAGCCCGGTGGACGGCGGCAAGTGCGCGCTCGACGTCCACTTCAGCCTGTGGTGGCAGCATCAACGTGAGGCGGCTGCGTCCCTCCAGCCAGCTATTCGGCAGTGCGGTCCGCACCTTTGAAAGCAGCGCAGCGAGGGCGTCGGCGGGATCCCGCGGAGGCTCCTGTGACCAGATGGCATCGACGAGCTCGCCACGACCAATCGGGCGGTCGCGGTTCAGCACCAGGTAGGCGAACAGCAGCCTGCCCTGGCGTCCCGGAAGCGCGGCTTCGACGCGCTGGCCTTCGAGCTCGACAACGTACGGCCCACACAGCTGGATCCTGGTCGGCAGCAAGCTGCCTAGACGATAATCGAGCGAGCCGCCAGAAGCCATGGAGGAGACCGCCATGAACCGACAGGTCAAGTGCGAGTGCGGATACATCGCCCGAGCCGCGACCGACGACGACGTCGTGAACAAGATCCGCGAACACCTGCGTACCGACCACCCCGACCTGCTGACCAAGATCAGCGACGACGATATACGCGGCTGGGTCGAGATCGTCGCGTAACGCTGTCCGGGCTGAAGCGCCCGATCAACCGAGACCGAGAGGGCATCTACGGCGAACTGCGCTGCACTTCTGAACCAGGGCACCCTGAGCATGCAGGGCATCCCCCCATGGAGGTCTAGGGCGACTGTTGGAGAAGCCCCCTGTAAACCGATTACTTATGAGGGCTACCCCGACTTCTGAAGCCGTCGATCCACAGGTTTTGCCCGTGCGCCCACTCTCGGACGAAAGGCAGCTGCTGCTGGCGGCGATGCTCGTGGCTTCATCGGATGACGCGATCATCGGAAAGGACTATCAGAGCGTGATCACGAGCTGGAACCCCGCCGCCCAACGGCTCTATGGCTATGCAGCCGAGGAAGTGCTGGGAAGGAATATCGCCTTCCTGCTGCCGCCTGATCGCCTCAACGAGCTGGAGGCGGTTCTGGGCCGCGTGGCCGCGGGCGCAGACGCTCAGCACTACGAGACCAAGCGCCTCCACAAGGATGGGTCATTGATCGATGTAGCGATGACCGTATCGCCGATCCGCGACCTGTCGGGTAGGATCGTCGGCACCTCGACGATCCAGAGGAACATCACCCAACGGAAGAAGACCGAAACTGTCGCCGCTGAGATGGCGGCTATCGTGGACTCGTCCAACGACGCCATCATCGGCATGACGCTCGAGGGCTTGATCACGACGTGGAACCGGGGCGCGGAGCACATCTACGGATACACGGCTAGGGCGATGTTGGGGAAGAACATCTTGCTTCTCGTGCCGCCTGGCCGCCCGGTCGAGATCGACATCATCGCCGGAATGCTGGCCAGTAGCGCACGGACTGAATCCTTTGAGACCCAGAGGCAGCGCCAGGACGGACGGCTGATCGACGTCTCTTTGACCGTCTCTCCAATCCGCGACTCCGACGGGGTGATTGTGGGAGCCTCATCGGTGGCGCGGGATATCACCGAGCACAACGCCATGAGAGCGGAGCTGGCTGCTGCCGAGCTGCGCAGCGTGCTCGCGGTGAGTCGCGCCAAGGACGAGATGGTCTCGCTTGTGAGCCACGAGCTCCGCACGCCGCTCGCCAGCCTCCTAGGCTTCACCGAGCTGCTGTACTCCCGCGAGTTCACCGAAGAGCAGCGAAGGCAATACCTCGGGGTCATGCTGCGCGAGGGCCGCCGGCTGACCGACCTCATCAATGACGTGCTTCATATCCAGCGCCTCGAAGCGGGGCACCAGGACCTGAACCTAGCGCCGGCGGATCTCGAGGCGCTGATCCAGCGCGCGGTAAATGCTGCGGGTGTAGACGTCCTCAGGCCGATCCAGGTGCGAACCTCCGGCCAGCTCCCCCTCGCGATGATCGACACGGACTCGATCCTCCAGGTGCTCGCCAACTTTCTAGCCAATGCCCGCAAATACTCACCCGACGGCGGCGACATCCTCGTCACCACGAACCTGGTCGGCGGAATGATCACGATCGATGTACAGGACGCTGGCCTGGGGCTGCCGGCCGACGAGCTGCCCAAGCTTTTCGCGACGTTCTACCGGGTGGAAAGCGGTGATCGCCGCCTCATCAAGGGAACGGGTCTCGGGCTGGCGATCAATCGGAGGATTGTCGAGGCGCAAGGGGGCGAGGTCTCGGCGCACTCAGACGGGCCCGGCAAGGGTTCACGTTTTCAGTTCACGGTGCCGGTCGTCGAACCTGGGCCCAAAGTGGCGGACGTCCTTATCGTCGAGGACGACAGCGGATTCGGACGCCTCCTCCAGGAGCAGTTCGTCGCTCGCGGCCTGACCGCCGTGCGTGCGGCCGACGCCGAGACTGCGCAGCGTCTGCTCAAAGAAGGTATGAAGCCTCGCGCTGTCATATCGGACCTCTTGCTGCCAGGAGTGCAGGGTGAGGAATTCGTGGCGCGCTTGGGGTCGGAAACTGGCCCCGCGGTGCCCGTCGTTGTGCTGACCGTCAAGCAGCTGGCACCGCATGAGCTGTCAGCCCTGGAGAAAGTAGGCGTCACCGCTGTACTGCCCAAGGAAGCCGGGGCGACTCAGGCGGCGGCGAGCTTGATTGTCGCGGCCCTTGCCAAAGAGTGAGCGGCGGTTGATGGCCCGCAGGGCGCCGGCGCCGCCGGCAGTGACATTCGTGCTGATCGCGGATGACGAGTCCAGCATGCGCCTGCTGGTGCATACCACGATCGAATCCGACAGCTACCAGGTGATAGAGGCCGCCGATGGCGACGAAGCCTGGGCGTTGATCAAACGGTACAAGCCTTCGCTGGTCCTTCTCGATGTTCAGATGCCGGGGCGGACGGGCATGGAGATTCTGGCCTCCATCAAGAGGGATCCGAGCCTTCGCGCCGTCCGCGTGATCCTGATGACAGCCCGCGCCCTCGAGTCCGACCGAACGGCCGGCATGGCCGCCGGCGCCGATTTCTATCTGGCAAAGCCCTTCTCGCCCCTCGAGCTGCTCGCCCGCGTGCAAGAGGCGCTCGGCCTCTGATCCTGCCGCCCGCTCCTACCGACAGCGCCCTTGAGCTGGGTCCTGGGCTCGGGTGGGGAGCCGGTGGGGCCGGCTCCCCGTTCCCGAGAGGTTGATGTCTTTCTAGTAGCCGCCCACGTAGCGGCTGGGCGCGGTGCTGGGTGTCGCCGCGTTGGCGTTGCGCCCGAAATCGGCTGAGTTTGCGGCGCGCAGGACGAACTGCGCGACGCTGCGACCGAGCGCGAGCCCGGCCTCGTGGTCCAACCGCGTGTGCACGCCGGCGAAGATCCGGCTGAGCCCCGCCTCGGTGGCGATGTCCTGGTAGGAGATGAACTGCCTCACGACGCCAGGCAGGACGTCAGAGGTCACCTGGATCTGGGCTTGGTTGCCGTAGTACGCCGACAGGATCGTCGCGCCCGCTTCGCTGATCGTGCTGTGCGCGCCGGGAAAGGACGGGTCGAACGGGGTGGTGGATTGCGGCGTCCACGTCGGGTCTCCGACGATGGCCGGGTTGCCGATCGTGTCGCCCAGGCGGATTGCGGTGATGGGCCGCCAGACCGCGTACTGGTACTTCGCGTCATAGAAGGCGATCACGCTGTCGGCGAAGGTGAGGTTCAGAACCGCCAGGAGTCGCGAGGTCGTCTCCAGGTTCGAGTGGTGGTCGACGGCCGCATTGTCGGCGATCTCGTTCCACGTGTTCCAGATCGGGCCCGCCCAGAACTTGGCGGTGACGGTCTCGTAAGCGGTGCGCGTCGTGCTGCTGTTCTGGCCGAGGCTCTTGACCTCGTTCAACGCGTTCGCATAAGCGGCGCTGGTAACGGCCGGCGGCGCGCCGGGCCGAAACTGCGAGGCGCTGTCCAGGACGAAGGGCTTGACGCTCGCCCAACCGGTGAAGACGGGGGCTGCGAACGCGGGCGGAACCGGGCGGAAGTCGCCAGGCTGGGTGCCCGTGACGAACGCCGGCGCCGGGTTGGCGGAACCGTCGGTGGCGCGAATCGCGACAAGCTGTTTCGCGACGCTCTGGCCGACCTGGATTCCAGCTTGCTTCGCGGTGCCATTGGGGGTCGCGGCGAGCTCGGTGGCCAGCTGGCTGTCAAGCTCCGCCTGCCACTTGGGGTAGAGCGAAGCGAGTACGTCATGGCCCGCCTGAGCCGCGGCTGCATCCACGCGCGTGCCGCCGGCTGCCGGCACCGAGACGAGATAGGGTCGGTCCTCCTTGGTGATGGACACGACCGAGTCGTAGATCGCAGCCTGCAGGATGGCGAAGCTGCGGGTCGGGTGGAGGGTGGCCGGCTGCGCGCCGGGCGTCTGCACGATGCGTAGAAGCTCCTGGTTCCAGGCGATGGCGACCGCGCCTGATTCGCCGCCCGCCGGCGGCGCGGCGGCGGTCTTGGTTCCATTGCTGGCGACGCCGGTGGCGGCGCCCACCACCCCGATTCCGACGATGATCCCGATCAGGACCATCAACGCAACGACCGATTTCTTCATGAGCGAATTCTCCTGTTGGTAGTGATGAGTCAGGCTGCCGTGGGATTCGGGACGAGAGGGGTTACCTCGAGCTGATGCTTGACCCTGCGCACGGTGTGGTCGAGCAGCTCGTACGCGATCGGGTCAATCCACGGGCGGGCCAGCCATCCCGTCTGGTCTGAGACCACGACCCGAAAGGACATCTGGATCTCGGAGCCACGCACATGGGGATGGACGGCCATCGTCATCCGGATTCGGATCGATGGCACATTCGATGTCGCTGAGCCTTTGAGCGTCATCGACGCGGTTCGCAACATCCGATCGGAGTCGACGATCCGGCCGGTGCCGGAATACGTGAGCTTGAATGGTCCGGCGCTCACCGCGATTCGAGCTTCAAACCTGCGAGGCCCAACGAGCCTCGTCAGGCTGCCTCCCGGCACGCAGCTGAGCAACGTGCGCGGATCGTGGAGCTCGCTGAAGACCCAGTCAGGGTCGCGATCGACCTGCGTGACCCCGTGGAGAGTCAGCACGATCGGCTGCCGCCGCAGGCCCGAACCGAGATCGAGGACGGAGTCATCTCGACTTGCGGCCCTCTCAAACAGCACTGCAGGCACTCCTAGCTCTTGGTGATCTTGGTGCCGGCTGGGGAAAGGACATACCAGTCGGCGCCGAAGCTGCTGAGGGCCTGACCGGTGGTGTCGCCAGGCTGCTTGTCGGAGATGAAGTAGTAGAGCGGGTGGCCGTTGTAGACGAGCTCCATCGAGCCGTCTTTGCGAGCCACGGCGGCGAGCAGGGATTGATGAACGCCGGCGCCGGCCACGGGGGTCCCGGTCGCCGTCGCCGGCGGCCACACCCCCGCGCAAGCGCTATAGCACGACGAAGCTGTACCCGAGTCGCCCTCGAAGAGGTAGAGGGTCCGGCCGCCGCCGTCGACGAGGATCTGACCCAACGTGGTGCTTCGCACCGCGATGGTGGCGGAGGGCCCCGACGAGCCTGGAGGGGTACCGGCTGCGCCGGGATACCCCCCGCCTGAAGAAGCTGATGTCGATCCATAAGCAGAGCCTCCGCATGACGCTGCAACCAGTGCAGCGCCAATCGAGGCGGTGATGAGCGCAATCGTCCGAACCATTTGTTTACGCAATCTCCATTTCGTTCGAAGTGAACGCAGCTAGATATGCAGCTGCGTTACAAAAAGAGATCGCGCAGGACTCAGCTGCCAATGTTGAGTCCATCCACGTCGATCTCATTCGGGTTTGGTCCGGCCGACCAGGTCAGATGTGATAGCGGACTGGTGGCCGGTCCGTGCAGGAGCGCGCCGTCGAGCGCGAACTCCGAGCCATGGCACGGGCAGACGAAATGCCTCTTGCCATCGTCATATGCGTACGAGCATCCGAGGTGTGGGCACGTGATCGCGAGTGCGCGCAACGTTCCCCGATCGCGGGTCAGGTAGCCGGCGAAGGTCGGGTCGCCCGCGGTATTTCCCTCACCGCCGTCGGCCATCACGAACGCCATTCCGGCGGGAGCTGCAAATCGGGAGACACCGCCTTCTTTGAGCGCGTCGACCGGCGTGTCGAGCGTGACACGAATCTTTTGCTTGGTCTGGTTAGGGTTGCGCGGCGGAAAGATGTAGACGGCGATCGGTGAGAGCGCGGCGACGACCGTTGCGGTCAGGATCGATGTCATCCACCAGGCAAGGAAGGTTCGCCTGGTCGGTTGCCTCGAAGGCTTTTGGTCCGTGCTCATTTCGGAACCAACTACGGGCGCCCATTACAGCGAGCAACGCGGCCGTTTGTGCCCGAATGGCTGCTACCCCAGGGCTACAGGAGCGCGCTCAGACGACGAACAGCTCGATCTGGTCGCCGTTCACTCGCGAGGGGATCTGTGGCAGGTTCGGCGGCGAGGTCTTGAGCCTGTAATAGAGGACTTTCCCGGTCCAGCCGAAGGCGGTCTGATGGCACGGGCAGTCGAGCTTCTTGCCAGGGTCATCCGGCTGTAGCTTGCACCCAAGGTGAGTGCAGATCCCCGAAACCGCGCTGATCGAGCCGCCGTCGTTGACGACGATCGCATCGATCGCACCGGTAGAAACGGTCATCGCGTGACCCGCGGGGAGCTGCGTGATCGACGCCACAGGCTTCCACGCTCCGCCGTCCGGCATCAGCACGGTGGATCCGCCGTCGCCGCCTTGAACCGGCGCTTTGCCCTGCCTTGTCGCCACCTCGTCCAGCGCCACGCCAATGACCATCGCGGCGGCAGCGGTGCCAAAGGTCCGCAGCAGCATGCGGCGAGTCACGTGACGGTCGAGGGCCGGGCTTTCGTCCAGTGCCGCGGCGAGCCGGCCGTGGATCCGGTCCAGCGCTGCTTTGCTCGGAAGGTCGGCGCCCACGCGAGCTGAGGCAAACCCTGCGGCCGCCGTCATTGCTTCCACTTCCTCGTGCGACGCGTCGAAGCGGCGCGGCCTGCGGCCGTGAAGCAGGTCGTCGACGAAGCGGGCGACGCGGTCGGCCGGCGAGTCTGTCATGTGAGCACCTCCAGTCCGAGGTCGGCCGCCTTCCGCAGCGCGCGAAACTGCAGCACGCGAGCATTGGACTCTGTCACGCCGAGCTCATTGGCCGCTTCGCGCACGGAGTAGCCGCGCAGAAAGCGGAGCTCGAGGATGCGCCTGAAGTTGTCAGGCAGCAGCGACAGGAGCCTCTCCGCGCGTTCCGCCGCGGCGCTGTTGTGGGGGCTGATCAGGGCGTCGGGCGGAACCTGCTGAAGCTCAGCCGCGGCGTCTTGGGCCGCGTAATGGCGCCGCCAGTGGTCGGCGAGCACGGTGCGCGCCGTTTTCACAAGGTACGCGCGCACGTTGTGGACCGGGGCCGGCAGGCGCAACGTCTTGAGCGTTTGCATCAGGACCTCCGCGGCCAGATCCTCGGCATCGGCGGCATTTCCGACCCTTCTGAAGACGAGCTGGTAGATCCCCACGACGTTGTCCTCATAGACGGCCTCCCAATCGGGGTAGACCGCTGTTTCGGCCCCTCGAAGGTCATCGGGCTCGGGGGATCCGACGAGGCGCAGCTCGGTCACCGCAAGCACGATATGCGATCCACCCAATCCGGAAACCCATGGGTGTGGCAGGACTTCTCCGGACTCACGCACTCCAGATACGGGGGTTCGTTACATGGCTCCTGGACCGAGCCACCTGTTGGGCCTCGAACGACTCTTCCAGCGACCGGACAAACCGGGTTGTGGGTAGGTCGTTGCCCGCGACCGCGGCCTGCAGGTGGGTGGCGGCGAGCAGTGCGGCCCAGGCGGACGGCGTGGCCTCGAAACGCAGGGGTCGCCGCCACCCGATCAGGTCAGCGACGAACGCCGCCACCTGGCCGGCTTGGACCTGGTCGCCGCTCGCCGCGGACTCGAAGCCCATCCCTTCAGCGACCTTGGAGAGAGCTGAGAGAAGAAGAGCGTTGGCGGTTCGCGCCGGAACGCCCAGCTGGGTCGCGATCGAAGACATGTTCCGCTTGCGAAGGAACCGGAGAACGATCACCAAACGCATCTCCGAGGACAGACCTTCGACCAGCGACTCGAGCGTTACGGCCGCCCGGCCCGCCAACCCAGCCTCGAAGGCGGCGATCCCGGCGCAGCGAAGCCGGACCACGCCATAGCGGTCGCACCAGTGCCGGCTTGCGGCCTCGAGCGTCGCGTCGGCGACGATGTCGTCGACCACGCTCACGAGCTCCGGCAGGTGCACCAGTCCCACGGCGTTCCTAAAGACCCAGGTGGTCGCGTCCTCGGCGTCGGATCGGTTGCCGGTCCAACGAAACGAGGCCTGATAGGTGGGCAGGAACCAGCGGTTGAAGACCTGGCACTGCTCCACGTACGTGAGGCCCCGGATGACGCTCAGAGCAGGCCGTTTGTCGCCCTTCAGGTGCACTCGCGCAACCTCAAGTCCGCTCTCGCCATGTCAGCCGCAACTACGAATTGGCGTTACACGGAGTTTTGTAACCAAGAGCCGTATCAAGTCGCCGGCAGCAAGACCTGCCGCGGCCGTCTTGAAGAAACTCGAACCGGTCGCAACACCCGCTGCGCATTCAAGGAGTGGACTCGTGGAAGACAAAAGCGAAGACCTGAGCGCCCGCTGGAACAGCGTCGTCCGGCGGCGGGCGTTCCTGAAAGGGCTCGGCGTGGCCGGGGCGCTGATCCCTACCAGCGGCCTCCTGGCAGCAGGTGTCAAAGCGGCCGGCACGAAGGACAGGCCCCTGATCGCTGTCAGCTCACTCACATCTGGTGACGTGGCGATCCTTCGATTCCTGGCCGCGGCGGAGCTCATCGAGACTGATCTCTGGCAGCAGTACAACGAGCTCGGCGGCGCCGACGGCGGCAACCCCTCGTACATCGCCGCCCTTTCGAATCTCGACGGCGACATGCCTCAGTACATCAGCGACAACACCGACGACGAGGAGAGCCACGCCGCGTTTCTCAACGCGTACCTGGCCTCACGTGGCGCGCAGCAGGTCAACCTGGACGAGTTCAAGATCCTGCCGAGCACCAAGGCCACCGGCGCGCGCCAGGTTCGTCGCCTCACCCACCTCCAGAACCTCGTTGTCGACACGCGCTTCTACACGCGATACCGGTCTTCGGAGAATCCGGACCTTGGCGCCGACTTCGCGCAGGCGGTCAACCTCGTGAACGAACCTGCGATACCGCTGAACGACAATGAAACTCCACCGGGGACCGACCAACCGGTACCGCCGGTGACGGCCCCGGCGCGCCGCATGCAGGCGATCGCCAACACCGCCGGGTTCCACTTCGGATACATCGAGCAGGGTGGGGCAAGCCTCTACTCATCGCTCGCTCTCAAGGTCAGAGACCTGGAGGTCCTGCGGATCGTGATCAGCATCGGCGGGGTCGAGGTGGACCACTTCGGGCTGTGGCACGACAAGATGGGCAACGCGGTCGCTCAGCCCTTGGCGGGCGTCGTCGATCCGATCACGGGGATCATCTTCCCGGACCTCAACGCCAAGAACTCCGAGCTGTCCCAGACCAACCTGATCCTGCCCGAGCCAACTGATTTCCTCGGGCGAGCCGGACTGCCCGAGGTTTCTGTCATCCGTCCAACCTCGATCGAGAACGCTGGCGCGGTGGCGACGATCAAATCGTTCACAGCCGATCGCCTCTTCGACGGCCAGTCTCCCGAGTTCTTCTCCACGGTCATGGAGCTGGCTGAAGCGGCGGATGCGGCCCAGCGAGGCTTCTAGCTCACAACAACGTGCGGGAGCGGCGCCACCTCGAGCGGCGCCGCTCCCGTAACGGGCCCCGTAGTTGAGCGATCAACGGCAAGGGGGTGGTGGTCGTGAGGCTCAACCGGTTGATCAGCCACGGCATGCTGCTTTTGGTCTCGGCATCGATCGCGGGCATACGGTTCTTCGACAGGGGCTTCACGGGCCCGCATCTCGCACCCAGCAGCGTGAACGCGGCGTCGGCGGGTGACGTGCCGTCCGACGGCATCCAGGCAGGGATGATCATCAAACCACTCGAGATCCCGATCGCGCCCGTCCTCCCGCACACGGTCTTGCACGAAACCGTCCACGCCGGCGACCCCGTCGCCTCGATCGCTTAACAGCACGGCATCCCCGAAGAGTCCGTGCGCTGGTCCAACCTTGCGACGCTTTCACGAGTTGGCAGCGAGCCTGCGGTGGGAGCCGACCTGCTCCTGCCACCGGTCGCCGGAGTTGCGCTGGTCTCGACCGCGGGCGACACGCTCACGAACCTCGCCAACCGCTTCCACGTTGACGCCGCGAGCGTCGTCGACTTCAACCGTCTTCGCTACGGGGCGGACGACCCACTGCCGGCGGGTCTCGAGCTGGTCGTGCCGGCCGGTCGCGGACCTGATCTCGCGCCAGCCGCGCAATCGTCGCGACCGACCGCCGGGTTTCGCGGACGCGGCTACACGGTGCTCGGGCCCGGTCCCGTCGTTCCCACGGCTGCCGGAAACCGCTTCGCCTTCGGCAACTGCACCTATTACGTCTACAACCGCCGGCAGATACCGTGGCAGGGCGACGCGTGGGCCTGGTATGGAAACGCGCAGGCCATGGGCTTTTTGACCGGCAGGACTCCGCGACCGGGCTCCATCATGGTCACCTGGGAGAGCGGCTACGGCCACGTCGCGTACGTGGAGTCTGTGAACGCAGACGGGTCGTGGGTGGTCGCCGAGATGAACTGGGTCGCGTTCGACACCGTGGATCGACGGCTGATTCAACCCGGTGGCGTTCCGTTGATCGGCTTCATCTACTGACGTAACAGCCGGACGTATTTGTGATCCAAAGTGAATCTGATCCAGTCGATGGCCAACGCTCTCCGGCTGCCGGAGCTGCGCAACAAGATCCTGTTCACGTTCGGGATGCTCGTCGTTTTCCGGCTCTTCGCCAACGTCGCAATCCCCGGGGCAAGCCATGCCGCGCTGTCTCAGCTCTTCAACTCGCAGCCACTGCTCGGACTGCTCGATCTCTTCTCCGGAGGAGGACTCTCGACCTTCAGCCTCGTGGCGATGGGCATGAATCCCTTCATCAACGCCACGATCATCATGCAGCTCATGACCGTGATCTCCGAGCGCATCAAGGAGATCTCCAAAGATGGTGAGGAGGGCCGCCGCCGCATCCAGCGCTGGAGCCGCTACCTGACAGTCGTACTCGGGGCGGGCCAGGCTTACGGGTTCACGGTGCTGTTCCAGAACACGAGCCCGGCCATCCTTCCTGCCCTGGACTGGTTCCAGCGCGGGGAGATCGTGCTGGTGCTCACCGCCGGCACCGTGATGCTGATGTGGTTCGGCGAGCTGATCACCGAGTACGGCATCGGCAACGGCATCTCTCTGATCATCTTCGCCGGGATCATCGGTCGCGGGCCCCAGGGCGTCGCGTCCGTCTTCGCCGCGGCCAACCCGAGCGGCGGTGGCCTCTCGGCATACGTACCTTTCATCATCTTCGGCGTGATCGCGATCGTGACGACCGCGTTGATCATCGAGGTCCAGCAGGCGGTCAGGAAGATTCCCATCCAGTCCGCGCAGCGCACAGTCGGTCTCAAGCAGGTGCAGAGCCGTGCCAGCTTTCTCCCGATCCGTGTGAACCACGCGGGCGTGATCCCGATCATCTTCGCGATCTCGGTCATGTTCCTGCCCACGATCGTCGCCAACTACTTCGTCGGCGCGCCGTCGGGCTCCTGGTATTACAAGGCGGCCACATGGGTCAACGGCAACTTCTCGCCCACCACCTCCAACGTGCCGATGGCGATCACCTACAACGCGCTCTATTTCCTCCTGACGTTCGGCTTCACCTACTTCTACACGGCCATCACCTTCGAGACGAACGACGTGGCGGACAACCTCAAGCGCTACGCGAGCTTCATCCCGGGGATCCGTCCTGGGCTGCCGACAGGCGCCTACCTGACGGGCGTGATGAATCGCATCACATTCGCCGGCGCCACCTTCCTCGGCTTCATAACGGTGATCCTGCCCATGGCGGCCGGCAAGATCTCTGGCATCTCGCAGCAGCAGATGTACCTCGGCGGAACGGCGATTCTCATCGTGGTCGGCGTCGCCCTCGACACCATGAGGCAGCTCCAAACGCAGCTTGTCATGCGGCAATACCGTGGCTTTATCCGGTGAGAACCTGAACCTGGTCGTTGTGGCCTTGGGTTTGATGGTGGCCATCGGCGCGGCGTCCGGGCCGGTGCTGTGGCCGTCCGCGGACCCGATTCCACACGTGTTCGACGTGGCGGGCCCGCGCTCAGACGGAAGGCTCGTGGTGGCCGCCGGCGGCAAGCTGTTTCTGCTGAACCAGGCCACAGGCGTCCAAGAACGATTTGCCGGCGGCCCCGATGGCTACGGTGGCGCGGGCGGTGAGGAGCCGTACATCGCGGTCGTCCCCGAGGCTGTGGCAAGCCACTCCACGTTCCGGCTCGATGAGCTGTTCGTCCTACAGCTCAAGCCGGTCGGGGGGATCCTGAGGATCGATTCCTCGGGCATCGCCCACCCGTTTGCGAACATCGCAGGCGTCGACCTGATGAACGGCATCACGTTTGACGAGACGGGCGGCTTCGGCTACCGGCTGCTGGTGACGGGCGCTCACCCCGGCCACAGCACGGTTGCCGCGATCGACGGCGACGGCCAGGTGACCGTGATCACGGCGCAGGCGCCGGTTGTCGAAGGAGGCCTGGCGGTGGCGCCACCAACCTTCGGAAAGTTCGCCGGCGACCTGATCGCCCCAGACGAGCTTTCCGGAAAGGTGTACGCGATCGCGCCGGACGGAACCTCGCAGGTGGTGGCGACGCCGGACCTCGCGCATGGCGGGGACACCGGAGTCGAGGCGGCCGGCTTCATTCCCGATCTCGACCTCGCAAGCGCCACTGTTTACTTCGCCGATCGCGCCACTCCAGGTAACCCGCATCCCGGGACAGACAACCTGCTGGCGCTCGATGGTGCCGACCTCGCGCGCGCCGGAGGAGCACCCGGCGATCTCCTGATCGGGACCGAGGGTGGCGCCGGTCTGGTGGCGGTGCGGTGTGACCTGAGCTCGTGCCGGGTGATGACGATCATCCTCGACAACGGGACCAGCCACGGCGAAGGTCATATCGTGGTGGCCATGGGAGCGCCAGGCGCAGCGTTTCGTCCCGCACCGGCGGCGGTCCGCACGGCGGCGGGGCCGATCCCGGTCGTGCTGCTGGCCGGCGTTGCGGCGGCCGGACTGATCGTTGTGCTGTTGATTGCGCTTACGGTGACGGCAAGGCGCAGGAGGGTGGCCGCGTGAGCGTGGTTCAGCGCGACTACATCGAGCGGATGATCCAGCAGTTCGCACAGGCCATCGGTGCCATAGTGGCGGCGGTCCGCGCGGGTGATTTCGACCTGGCCCTGATCACGGTCAGCAGGACCTCTGAGCTGGTGGTCGGCAACCTGGGCCCGGTGTTCGAACGCCTCGATGCCATAAGCGTGGTCGAGTTCGTTGGGAAGTTTGACCTCGACCGCGTCCGCATGTACGCGGCCCTGCTGGCGGAGGAGGGCACGATTCGCGAGGTCCGCGGTCAGGAAGCCCGCGCACAGTATTGCTTCAGCCGGGCACTCGAGCTCTACGCCGCCATCTCCCTCTCCGGCGCCCGGCTGATGAACGCTGACTGGGAGCGGATCGTCTCGCTCCAGCCCAAAGTGAAGGCCGGCATGATCGACGGCAGGTACCAGGTCGAGCTCATGCGCCTCGCGAGCCAGAATGCGCCCCGAGCCTGAGGTGGACCGGCAGCCCGAGTCGAGCCTCGACATCCTTGACCCGCTGGCCCGCGCCCTCACGCGAGCGGTCGCGGAGCACCCGGCCGATGACGGCCTGTTCGGTCCGCGCAGCGTGGTCTGGCGCGTGCATCGAGATCGCAGCTTCGCCGTAGCGGGACTGCGCTCGCTCATGGTCCAGGCGCTGCATCCGCTCGCGATGGCGGGAGTTGCCCAGCACAGCAACTGGCAGCAGGATCCGATGGGGCGCCTTGCCGCCACGAGCGGCTACATCTTGACGGTCACCTACGGCGACACCGCCGCCGCCGACCAGGCGGCCGCTCGCGTGCGCGCGATCCACCGCCACGTGAATGGAACAGACGGCGTGACCGGCCTCGAATACCACGCCGCGGACCCCGCCCTGCTGCTCTGGATTCACGCTGCGATGGTTGATTCGATCGTCCAGATCGTCCAGCGCTACGGCCGCACGCTCGAGGCGGCCGACGCGGACCTCTATGTGGCGGAGATGGTGAGGTTCGCCGAGCTGGTCGGCGTCCCCGCGGACCAGGTTCCCGCCAGCGTGGCGGCGCTCCAGGAGTACATCGAGTCGGTGGAACCGCTTCGGGCCACGCCGGCCGCGCTCGACGCGATCTCGGTCGTGCTCGACCCACCCGGCCTCGGCGAGGACATGCGCGAGCTGTGGCACGACATCGGGAAGGTTGCCGTCGGGACGCTGCCCGGTTGGGCTCGCTCCATGTACGGATTTGGAAAGCCCGATCCCGAATTGGTGGGGCGCGACCACGTTCGGCAGCTCATCGGAGCGCTGGATTTCGGCTTCGAATCGCTGCCTGGGGTGATGGAGGCACGAGAGCGCATAGAGCTGCGCACGCGACAGTGAGCCGCCGCGGGCCGGGCGAGTTGATTCGCCAGACGCGGCTGGGCCGCCTCGCGCCACTCGCTCGCCTGACGCTGCGCATCGGAGGACGCTACGTCGCGCGATCCCCCCAGTTGCTCTTCGCGTCGGTGGAGCGACGCACGGAGCTCCGCCACGACCTGGCGCTGCGCTCGGCCGAGGAGGTCGCCGAGGAGCTCGGGTACATGAAAGGAGTGCTCATGAAGCTCGGCCAGATGGCGAGCTACGTCGACGAGGACATGCCGCAGACGTTCCGCGCAGCCATGGGTCGCCTGCAGCACAACGCTCCCCCGATGAGCCCGGAGCTGGCGTCGTCGGTGATCGTCGACGAGCTTGGGGACGCTCCGGAGCGGGTCTTTGCGAAATGGGACGCGTGGCCCTTTGCGGCCGCGTCGATCGGGCAGGTGCACCGCGCGATCACTCGGGACGGCAGGGCGGTCGCCGTCAAAGTGCAGTACCCGGGCATAGCCCGCAGCATCACGTCGGACCTGCGGAACGTCGCGCTGCTGCGCCGGGTCGTATCCGCGGCGTTTCCCGGCATGGACACGCATGCGTTTATCGAAGAGCTGGGCGAGCGGCTTCGCGAAGAGGTCGATTACCTCCTCGAGGCGGACAACCAGGAGCTGTTCGCCCAGTATTACGAAGGTCACCCGGTCATCCATGTTCCGCACGTGGTGCGCGAGCTCAGCACCGCCCGGGTCCTGACCACCGAGCTGGTCAGCGGTGAGCGCTTCGAAGAGGTCCTGCAGTGGGACCAGCACGAGCGGGACATGGCCGCTGAGACGATCAACCGCTTCGTCTCGCGCAGCCTTTATCAGCTGCACGCGTTCAACGGCGATCCGCACCCAGGCAATTACCTTTTCCATGGGCGCGGGCGCGTAACCTTTCTCGACTTCGGGCTCACCAAGCATTTCAACGATCAAGACCTGGTGCCGCTGGTCGAAGCCCTGCGCTGTCTCGTGATCGAGAAGGACGGCGAATGCTTCCGGTCCGCCCTGGAACGCGCGGGATTCCTCAAGCCAGGCGCGCCGGTGCCGACCGAAACGGTCGTCGATCGCTTTGGTCTCTTCTACTCCACGGTGCTGCAGGACGCGCCGATGACCATCACGCCTGCCTTCGCGTCGGCGATCGTGAGGCGCTTTTTCGATGCGAAGGGGCCGCTTGCCCCGTATAGCGACGTTCCAAGAACGTACGTGGTCCTGCAGCGGATCAACCTGGGTCTCTACGCGGTGCTCGGCAGCCTCAACGCCACCGCCAACTGGCGCCGGATCGGTCAGGAGCTCTGGCCTTTCGTGATGGGGCCCGCCTCGACTCCGATCGGCGAAGCCGAGGCGCGCTGGGAGCGGAACCGGGCGGAGCGGAAGGCGGCCTCACCGATTCGGTAACGGCGGTCCGTAGTTGTCTGGGACAAGAAAACACTGGACGAACCGGACAAGGAGACGCGATGAAATTGCAAATGATCGACACGGAGGTGGTGGCCGCGGCGCCGAGGCCGCTTCGCTTGACAGTGCGCCCGCGCCCCACGCAGCCCTCCCGGAATTGGGTCATCAACTCGCGCCGCGTGATGGGGCTCACGATGCTGCGGATCGCATTCGGCGTGATTTGGGCAGTCGACGCGAGCCTCAAATGGCAGCCGGCGTTCCAGGCCAACTTCCAGCAGATTCTCTCAGGCGTCGCCAAAGGGCAGCCCGGCTTCCTCAACTGGTGGTTCGGGCTGTGGCAGTTTGTCGTTTCGGGTCGCGCTCCGATTTTCGGCCTCATGACCGCGAGCACCGAGACATACCTCGCGGTAGCCCTCTTGACCGGGTTCGCGCGCCGGTTCACCTACTCATTGGGAATCCTGTATGGACTCTTCGTGTGGTCGGTGGCTGAGGGATTTGGCGGTCCCTACATGCCCGGGACCACCACGGACGTGGGCGCGGCGATCATCTACAGCTTCGTCTTCGGCGCGCTCCTGCTGGTCGACGCGGGCCGCTTCAGCGTGGACCACCTGATCGAGAAGAGGTTTCCCGCCTGGCGGTGGATCTCAGACTTCCGCCGCTAGCGGAGCGTTACCCCGCCCGCGCCTCCCGCAGCTTTGCGGTCGAGGAGCGGGAGAGGGGCAGGGCCAGCGCGAAGACGCTGCCCTTGCCAGGCTTGCTGCTCTCGACCACGAGGCTGCCGCCATAGCTCTGCGCGAGCTGGCGGCAGATGTAGAGGCCAAGGCCGATGCCTGGAACCACGACTTGCGGATCGACGATCCGGTAGAGCCGGTCGAAGACCCGCTCGCGCTCTGCCGCGGGGATGCCGACTCCGTTGTCTTCGACCTCAACGATTGCCTTGCGAGATCGCCTGGACAGCCCGATCACGAGCCGCGGCGCGCGGATCGTGTACGTGAAGGCGTTGTTGATGAGGTCGTCCATGACGCGGCCGAGGTGATCCTCGTCAGCCTCCACCAGAACCGGATCGGGGGGCACGTTGACGACGACCTCGGCACGCAGCAGCGCGGCTCGTGGATGAGCCCGCTCAACCGCTTCGTTGACGACCTTGCCCAGGTCGACGACCTCTCGTCCGAGGTTCGGGTCTCCGACCTCCAGGCTGGAGGCGTTCTGCAGGTCGCTGACGATTCTCTCCATCTCGCGGGTCTTCTGCATGAGGATGTTGATGGGCGTTTCCCATGAGTCGGGCGCCTTGCCGAGCGAGCCGCCTGACAGCAGCGACAGGTATCCAGTGAACACAGTCAGTGGAGTCAGCAGCTCATGGGCCGCCATGTTCAGAAAGGAGCTCTTGGCCTGGCTGGCCGCGGTGGCGGACACGTAGAGCCGGGTCATCTCTGCTGCGCGGTAACGCGCATCGATGAATGCCGCCAGCACGAAAGAGGTGAGAGCGAGGAAGACGTTGAAGACCTGCAGGGTGACCATTTTCTGGAACAGGTTCTCGTTGCCGAAAGGACCTGTTCCCTGCACGGCCGCCCAGATCGCGACCCCCGATGCGACCAGAGCCGCGGGCGCCGCGCCGCGCAGGCGGAAGCGCCAGGCCGCCAGCATGATGAGCGGAAAGACGAGGTATTCAAGACGCAGGTCGTTCTGGAAGAGCAGGTAGGTCACGACGCCGATCAGCAGCAGGAGTGCGACCAGCTCCAATGCCGTTCGCACCGTCGGCGCCGGAGCGCTGGCGTTGGGCAGAAGGCTGAGGATGAACGGCGCGACCAGGAGCACGCCCATCGCGTCGCCCGTCCACCAGACCGCCCACGTCGACCAGAAGCTGTCGAGCGGCACGCCGCCCCACAGCACCAGCACCGAACTACCGACGGTGGCGCTGATCGTCATGGCGGTCAGGGCACCGAGCAGGACGATGGCCGCGGCGTCACGCAGGCGGTCCAGCTCGATCCGGAAATGAGCGCGCCTCAAGAGAGCCGCGGCGGTGAGGGGCGCGAGCGTGTTGCCGGCCGCGATGAAGGCGGCTCCCAACGCTGTTGGGCCGATCGGGAGGTTGACCGCCAGCGCCCCGACGAACACGGCCGGCCACACCCGCCGGCCAAACACGAGGATCGCGACCAGGGCGATCCCGGTGGGGGGCCATATGGGCGTTACCTGGCCGTGGACGAGCGCCAACCGCAGGCTGACGACGGCCGCCAGCCAGTAAGCCAGCGCGACCACAGCCAGCTGCAGCAGGACTCTCAGAACGCCCATGCGTTCGCCTGCGACGCTCACCCCGACCTTTGAGATGCGATCACTCATCGGCTACCTCGTTTAACGAGTCTACCCAGGCTTTCTCGCTCCGAATTCGAGCCGAATTCGAGCCGGGCGATCCCGGCCCGACCATTCGTTTCCGAATGATCGAATTCGAGAAAGGTGTCGAGGAAGCGTGGATTCAGAACTGACCCTGAATCGGACAGTCGAGGCGCAGGCCGTTCACTGGTTTGATGTGGAAATTCCAGCCGTAGTACGCGGCCGCCAGCGTGGCCGCATTGCATTCCATCGTCGCCGACGCCCTGGCCTCCAGGTCTTGCTGGACGGCGGTCTCGACTTTGGCGGGGTTGGGGTGTGGGCCGGCGGCCATGACCTGAAGCTGTTCCTGCGCGTAGTAGCTCCAGGCGAGCGTGTTGACCTCGCCGCCCGGGCAAAACAGCGGCGAGACGTTGCCATTCTGGTCATCGTTCAGCTGCACGGTGCAGAGCCCGACCACGGGCGGAACCTTCGCCGGCCACAGGGTGCTCGGACTGCTCGGTTCCAACGAGTTGAAAGCGGCGACCGCGACGGAACCAACCAGGATCAGGACGCCCGCTCCCGCTGAAACCCGGGCGATTGGATTACGTTCGATGGCAGCTACCAAACGTCCCCCCGATGCGAGTCTCAAGTGCAGGCTCGCCTACGAATCCTATCCATTTCATACTCCTTTCGCGGCCGGGCACCGACCCGGAAAGGAGCGCGGAATGACCGAAAGCGGCAACCCGGTCAACTGGTTCGAGATTCCGGTAACCGACCTGGACCGTGCCAGGGCGTTTTACGAACAGGTCCTCGGAACCAACCTGGAAGTGTTCGACATGGGTGGGGTGCGGATGGCCTGGTTTCCGAGACCGGAGAACGCGGTCGGGAGCTCGGGCGGCCTAGTTCAGGCGCCCGGACGGACGCCGTCGAGGACCGGGACTGTCGTGTTCTTCAGCGTCCCGGACATCGACGCCACGATGACCGCAGTCGAAAAGCATGGCGGCAAAGTCGTCATGCCAAAAACTCAAGGCGGGGAGCATGGGGCGATCGCGCACTTTGAAGATTCCGAGGGAAACCTCGTCGCTCTTTTCGAAAACACCTGATCCGCTGTGCCCGCTTGACCGCGTCCATCGCTTTTGGGTTCGGCCACCGGTGGCCCATCGGCCGCTACCCCGACGGTTGGTCGGCGTCGGCCAGCACGTCGCCGGCCCGCAGCCGTTCGAGGCTCTGCATGCGGGACTGGGCACGAGGGCCGAGTCGGCTGAGCACGGCGGCGACCACTCCTTCGACGACGGCCATCGCGCCCACCAGGGAATCGAACGGGCCGACCATGTCGACGCTCGTCACGACCACCTGGCGGGCGAAGGCCGAGGCCGGCGAGAGCCAGGGGTCAGTGAACAGGATGACGTTGCAGCCCTGCGCGGCAGCCACGCGGGCGCTCTCGATCGTGTCCGACTGGTAGCGCCTGTAGTCGAACACGATAAGCACGTCGTTCCTTCGCATGTCGATCAGCTGCTGCGCCGGCGCGCTGCGTTCGGAGTCCACGAGGCCGATGCCCGGTCGCAGGAGATGGAGCTGCGCGGCCAGATAGCGCGCGAGCGGTGCGCTGACCCGTCCGCCGAGCACCATGACGCGGCGCCGCACGTCTCCGATGATCTCCACCGCCTCGTTGACGTCGCGATGCGACAGCACATCCAGCGTCGCCTTCAGGTTCTCGCCGGCGACGTCGAGCGCATCGCTTAGCACCGACTCGGTTCCGCGCGCGGGCTGGTCGTCACGGTAGCGGGTGAGGGGTGAGCTGAGCCGCGCCTGCACCTCGTGGCGCAGCGTCTCCTGGAACTCGGGATAGCCACTAAAGCCGAGCTTGGTGATGAAGCGCGTGACGGTCGGCGGGCTGACCTGGGCGCGCTCGGCGAACCTGGCGACGCTCTCCAGCCCCGCGATCGGATAGGAGGCCAGGAGGACCCGGGCGAGCTTGCGCTCGGCCGGACTCAAGCCGTTGAGGCAGCTCCTGACCAACTCCGCCACCCGCGTTTCGGGACCTGTGACGTTTATTACATCCTCGCCCATTGTGCCCCCGCTCGAATTATTCTTGACAAGGATCCTAGCGCCTGTTAGCTTCGCCGCAACGCCAATAGCGGTCAATGGTGCTCGTCGGGAAGCGGGCGCCTGAAAGGGGAGAGATCAATGAGCGTCCAGGCCCATTCCGCCGACGTCGAAACCCTGCATAGGATGGGGTACGCGCAGGAGCTGCGCCGCAGGATGAGTGGCTTCTCGAACTTCGCTGTCTCGTTCACCATCATCTCGATCCTCTCCGGCTGCCTGACGCTCTACTACTTCGGCATGACCAACGGCGGACCGGCGGTCATCACCATTGGTTGGCCGCTCGTGGGCATCATGGTCATTCTTGTGGGGCTGGCGATGGCCGAGGTGTGCTCCAGCTATCCCACGGCCGGCGGTCTTTACTACTGGTCCGCGAAGCTAGGCGGTGCCAATGGCGCCGCGTGGAGCTGGTTCACCGGGTGGTTCAACCTGTTAGGGCAAGTCGCGATCACGGCCGGGATCGATTTTGGACTCGCCTTCTTCATCAACTATTTCGTCAGCCTCTTCGACTCCTCATGGCCGAACCCGCTCAACGCTTCCACAAGCCTGGGCTCGCGGTTTTCCATCATCGTCATCTATGCGGTGGTGTTGTTCGTCCATGGGCTTCTCAACACGTTCGGGGTCAGTCTCGTCGCGCGGCTCAATGACATCTCGGTCTGGTGGCACATCGTCGGAGTCCTGATCATCGTCGGCGTCCTGTTCCTGTTCTCGAAATATCACCAGTCCCCCTCGTACGTCTTCACCAAGTTCGTAAACCTCACAGGATTCAGCTTCGCGGGAGCGTCGACCTTTGTCTTTCTGACCGGCCTTCTCATGGCTCAGTACACATTCACGGGTTACGACGCGTCGGCGCACATGACCGAGGAAACACACAACGCTGCCATCAGCGGTCCGCGTGGCATTGTCTGGTCGATCATCATCTCGCTGATCGCGGGCTGGATCTTGCTCATTGGCGTAACGCAGGCGATCAACGATGCTGACTACGCAACCGCGGCAGGAGCTGCGGGCGCCGCGCCGGCCGTGATCTTCATCGACGCGGTTGGTAAGAACGGAGCTGCCCTGCTCCTTCTCATCGTCATCGGCGCTCAGTTCTACTGTGGGATGTCCTCGGTGACCGCCAACTCGCGAATGATCTACGCCTTCTCGCGCGACGGCGCCGTGCCCGGGTCGCAGTTCTGGCACAAAGTCAATCCGCGCACCAGGACTCCGACCAACTCGATCTGGTTCGCCGCGGTGGGGGCCTTGATCCTCGGCCTCCCGTATCTGTGGAACCCGACCGCCTACGCGGCGATAACGTCGATTGCCGTGATTGGCCTGTACATCGCGTACGGCATTCCGATCCTCCTCCGGCTGCTGGCGGGAAGCAAATTCCAGCGCGGGCCCTGGCACCTCGGACGATGGAGCGCGCTCGTCGGATGGATCGCCGTGATCTGGATCGTTTGCATCACGATCCTCTTCGTACTTCCGCAGGCCGCCCCCGGCAACACGCTGGCCACCTTCAACTTCGCCATCGTGGCGGTCGCGGTAGTGTTGATCTACTCGGGAGGCTACTGGTTCCTCTCCGCGAAGAATTGGTTCAAGGGACCGAAGGTCCAAGGGACTGTGGAAGAGCTTGCGAAGATCGAAGCCGAGCTTGGCGGCGCCCTCGTCAGTTGAGCGAATGCCCTCAGTGAGGGATGAACGTCCGAAGATCGGGATCACCGTCCAGCCCCGTCGGGGCCTGGAGTACTACGCGCCGTACCGCCGCGCCGTCGCGGCGGCGGGTGCCGAGCCGGTTGATCTGGTGCCGGGGACCAAGGCGCTTCCCGACGTTGACGGGCTTCTTCTGCCGGGTGGCTGGGATGTCGACCCGTCGTTCTATGGGGAGCGGCGGGACGCGAAGCTTGGAGACACCGACCCCGAGCTGGACGAGACGGAGCTGGCGTTGTTCGGCCAGGCGAGGGAACGAGAGATCCCGGTGCTTGGCATCTGCCGCGGGCAGCAGGTGATCAACGTCGCCATGGGCGGATCACTGGTGCAGCACCTGGAGGGCCATGAGGTGCGCTCGCTCGGTCGCCGCCACCTCGCTCACACCATAGATGTCGACCCGACGTCTGAGCTTGGCCGGGCGGCCGGAGAGCACAAGGTTCGTGTCAACAGCCTGCATCACCAGGCGATCAAGAGGCTGGCCGCCGGCCTGCAGCAGACCGCCAGCGGCGAGGACGGAACCGTGGAGGGCGTTGAATCGAACGACGGGCTGATCGTCGCGGTCCAGTGCCATCCAGAAGAGCTCACCACCGACCTGCCATGGGCGCGCAGGCTCTTCGAGCGGTTCGTCGCCAGGGCTCGCGGCCGCCACCAAAAGAAATAGGCGTGTTGACCAAGGAGCACCTCGCGCACGCCGTCTCGGCCGGCGAGATCGACACGGTGGTCGTCGCGTTCACGGACATGCAGGGGCGCTTGATGGGCAAGCGCGTCGATGCCGAATATTTCGTCGAGACCTCGTATCACGGCGAGTCAACCGAAGGCTGCAACTACCTCATGACCGTCGACATGGAGGGTGAGGTCATCCCCGGGTACGAGATGGCCAGCTGGGAGCAGGGCTACGGAGACTTCGACATGGTCCCGGACTTCGACACCCTTCGCATAGTCCCGTGGCTCGATGCGACGGCCATGGTCCTGTGTGACGTGGCTTGGCACGACGGCAAGCCGGTGCGGCCCTCACCCCGGCAGGTCCTGCGCGCGCAGATCGATCGGGCGCGCAAGCTCGGTTTCGAGCCCATGTTCGGGTCGGAGCTCGAGTTCTACCTGCTCAAGGAGACGTATGCCGAAGCTCACGCGAAGCACTACATCGACCTGACCCCGTCGGTTCCGTACATCCTCGACTACCACGTCCTCGCCACGACGTACGACGAGCCGTTCATCCGGGCCGTGCGCAAGGGCATGAAAGCCGCCGGCATCCAGGTCGAGAGCTCCAAGGGCGAAGCGTGGCCGGGCCAGCAGGAGATCAACTTCCGCTTCTCGGACGCTCTCACGATGGCGGACAACCACGTCATCTACAAGAACGGCATCAAAGAGATTGCGCACCAGCACGGCTGCTCGGTGACCTTCATGGCCAAGCCGGACCACCGCTGGATCGGCAGCTCGTGCCACGTCCACTCGAGCCTGTGGAAGGGCGACCGGAACGTGTTCGACGGTGAGTCGCCGACTTTCAAGCAGTACCTCGCCGGCCAGATCGCGCATGCCTCCGAGCTCGCGATCTTCCTCGCCCCAACCATTAATTCGTACAAGCGCTACGCCGCCGGCACCTGGGCGCCGACGACTCTGGCCTGGGGCCACGACAACCGGACATGCGGCTTCCGCATCGTCGGCCACGGCCAGCACCTGCGAGCCGAGTCGCGCATACCGGGAGCGGACGTCAATCCGTACCTCGCTTTCGCCGCGCTGCTCGCGGCGGGCCTGCACGGGATCGAGAAGGAGCTCGAGCTGCCGCCCGAGTTCAAAGGCAACGCCTATGAATCCGACGTGCGGCGCTTCCCTCACTCCCTGCGTGACGCGATCTCGGAGTTGGAACGCGGAAAAATGGCGAGGCAGGCGTTCGGAGAAGACGTCGTCGGTCACTATCTCCACTACGCCCAGACCGAGCAGGCTCTGTTCGACAAGGTCGTGACGGACTACGAGCGCGCGAGGCTCTTCGAGCGTGGGTAGGCTCGACGGTAAGGTCGCCGTGATCACCGGCGCGGCCGGCGGAATCGGCCGCGAAGCGGCGATCCTCTTCTCGTCCGAAGGCGCGCGGGTTTGCGTTGCGGACGTTGGAAAGGAGGCGGGTGAGAAAACCGCATCCGAGTGCAGAGAGGCGTTCTTCTACCAGGCGGACGTCAGCGACGCCAAGAGCGTAAAGGCGATGTACGACGCGACGGTGCTGAAGTACGGCCGCGTCGACATCCTCTACAACAACGCGGGCATCATGCCTGCCGACGACGACTCCATACTCACCACCGAGCCCGACGCCTGGGATCGCGTGCAGGCGGTGAACGCGAAAGGTGTCTATCTCTGCTGCAAGTACGGCATCCCACATTTGCTGGAGGCGGGCGGCGGCTCGGTGATCAACGTCGCCTCGTTCGTGGCCTTGGTGGGTGCCGCGACCTCGCAGATCGCGTATACCGCGTCCAAGGGCGCGGTGCTCTCGATGAGCCGCGAGCTCGCGGTCCAGTTCGCGAGACAGGGCGTTCGCGTGAATGCGCTGTGCCCCGGCCCGGTCGAGACGCCGCTCTTAATGCGGCTTTTCTCGGAGACCCCGGGCGCTTACGAGCGGCGCCGGGTGCATCTGCCGATGGGACGCCTGGCCAAGGCAAAGGAGATCGCGAACGCGGCGTTGTTCCTCGCCAGCGACGAGTCGAGCTACGTCAACGGCTCGACGTTCCTGGTCGACGGCGGCCTCACCGCCGCTTACGTGACCCCGGAGTAAGCGCCGACGTAACCCGGGTCGGTATCCGGGTGCGTGCGATCCAGGGAATTGTTTGCAGTGGCCATTGCTACGGCGGCGCTGGTCGCGACAGCGTGCGGAGGCAGCTCGCCTTCAAGAGCGGCGGCAAGTCCGTCGCCAAGCCCGGCCACGAGCTCGGCCGCGACTGCGGCCACGATCAAGGTCGCGACCACCGCGCTCGGGCAGATCCTGGTCGACGGGAACGGAATGACGGTCTACCTCTTCGTGGCCGACACCGGTGCGAGCTCCACCTGCTATACGTCGTGCGCCGCGCTCTGGCCGCCCGTCCTCACCACCGGCGCTCCCCAGGCCGGTGCCGGCGCCAACGCCTCGCTCCTGGGAACCACGACCCGCACCGATGGAAAGATCGAGGTCACCTACGCCGGACATCCTCTCTACTACTTCGTCCAGGACAAATCGGCAGGTGACACGACCGGTCAGGGCGTCAACAGCTTTGGCGCGCTGTGGTGGGTGCTGACTGCCGCGGGAGCCGCGATCCACTAACCGTTTAACTTCTGCGGGTGGATTCGACCGTCCGGCGGGGGGTGATTCGCGATGCGCTGGGCATCGGCATCGCCACCGGCGCCTACGCCCTCTCGTTTGGCGCGATCTCGACCGCGGCCGGTCTGTCGCTGCTCCAGACCTGCGCGCTCTCTGTCCTGATGTTCACGGGCGCCTCACAGTTCGCCCTCGTCGGCGTGGTCGGAGCGGGCGGCAGCGTCTGGGCGGGGGCCGCGACCGCGGCTCTGCTCGGCTCGCGCAACGCGCTCTACGGGGTGAGGCTGTCCTCCTTGCTGGATCGGACCGGATGGAAGCGGGCCGCCGCGGCGCATTTCGTGATCGATGAGACGACGGCGATGGCGATCGCCCGCGAGTCGGTACCCGAGAGCAGGTTCGCCTTCTGGACCACCGGCGCGGCGGTGTTCACGCTGTGGAACCTGGGCACACTCATCGGGGCCCTGGCCACCCACGCGCTGCCCGATCCGAAGGTGTTGGGTTTCGACGCTGCGCCACCGGCGGCCTTTCTTGCCCTGCTCGCGCCGCGCCTGCGCGCACGCGAGCCGCTGGCCATCGCGCTCGCTGCCGGAGTCGTGGCCCTTGTGTGCTTGCCCTTCGTGCCGCCCGGCGTCCCGCTGCTGATCGTCGCGGTCCTGGTCGCGATCTACGGGATCGCGAGGTCGGGACGATGATGTGGGCCGGCGTGCTGGTGGCGTGCGCGGCGTGCTACGCGCTCAAGCTGGCCGGGCTTTCGCTGCCGGCAAGCGTGCTACAGGACGCTCGCGTGCAGCGGACGGTGCCGCTCGTCCCGGTCGCGTTGCTCGCCGCGCTCGTCGCGACGCAAACCTTCTCGACGGGCCACCACCTCGTGGTGGACGTGCGCACGACGGCACTGATCGTGGCCATCGGCATGGTCTTTCTCCGCGCTCCGTTCCTGGTGGTCGTCGCAAGCGCGGCGGCGACCGCCGCGCTACTCCGCCTCCTCTAGTACCCTCCAAGAATGGTCACCGTCGAACCGGCAACCGAAGCCACGCCTGACGTGCACGCGGCGCTGTCGCGCCTGCTGCCTCAGCTCAACCCGCAACTGCCGGTCCCCACGATCGACAGGCTGCGGGCGATCATCGCCGACCCCGCGGTCACGCTGCTGCTCGCCCGCGACGGGGACCAAATCGTAGGCACGACCACGGTGATCGTGTACACCACTCCGTTCTGGATCAAGGCTCGCCTTGACGAGGTCGTGGTGGATGGATCGGCGCGCGGCAAGGGGGTAGGCGCGACGCTAGTGCAGGCAAGCCTGGACCTCGCGCGAGAGAAAGGGGCTGAGGTGGTCGAGCTGCAGTCAGGCGTCCAGCGCAAGGAAGCGAACCGGCTTTACCCGAGGATGGGCTTCAAGCTGCGCGAGACGAACGTATACCGGATCGTCCTCTAGCCCGCGGTCAGCTCCTCGAGCCGAGCGACCATCCGGCCAAGCGTCGCGAACGCGGCCTCCACCGGCTCGGGAGATGTCATGTCGACCCCCGCAAGGCGGAGTCCGTCAAGCGGGTACATCGACCCTCCGCTCTTCAAGAACGCCAGATAGGAATCTGCGGCTTTCGGGTCGCCATCGGCCACTCGCTGGACCAAGTGGTCGGCGCCGGCGATCCCGGTCGCGTACTGGTACACGTAGAAGTTGCTGTAAAGATGAGTGTGGAACTGCGCCCACGTCGAGCCGATGCGCTGTCGGTCGCGCTCCGTCACCTCGACCTCTGAGCCATAGACCTCCATCATCAGGTCGGCCATCAACTCGTTGAGGTACTCGGCCGTGATGGCGCCTCCGCGCTCGACGCGCTCGTGCACCTCCAGCTCGAGCCGCGCGAGCGACGGCATGATGAAGAAATAGCGATAGAAGTTCGACATCGCCTCCTCGATCACGGCGACCTGGAACGCCGGGTCCATCTGGGTGGCCAGCAGGTGGCGGCGGACCAGCGCCTGGTGCATGTTCGAGGCGACCTCCGCTTGGAACAGCCCGTAGTTCGAATAGATGAACGGCTGGGTCTTGCGCGCGTAGTACGAGTGCATCGAGTGGCCGAGCTCGTGAGCGAGCGTGCTCATCGAATAGATGTCGTCGTTGTAGCTCATGAAGATGAAAGGGAAGGTGTCCGCGACTCCGGTTGAAAACGCGCCCATTCGCTTACCCCGGTTGGGGTAGACGTCAACCCAACGGTCCTCGAGCGCCCCGCGGCGCAGGACCTGTACATACTCCGCGCCCAGGGGCGCCACGCCCTCGGCGATCCAGTCGACCGCCTGCTCATACGGCACCTTGAGCGTCGACTCGCCGACCGGAGCGCGCGTGTCATAAGGCTTGAGCTCCAGCAGGCCCAACGCCTTGCGGCGAACGCGCCAGTAGCGATGCCAGGTGGTGAGGTTGTCGCGGAAAGCCTGGATGACGTTGCGGTAGACGTCCGCCGGCACATGGCTCGGCTCGAGCGCGGCGGCCAGGGATGAAGCAAAGCCCCGCGCCCGCGCGTAGAAAACATCCCGCTTGACGCCGCCGGCGAGGCTCGCGGCCATCGCATGCTGCATGGCCAGGTGTGCGTCCGCGTAATTCTCGAAAGCCGTTCGTCGCAGCTCGCGATCCGGGCTTGTGAGCAGCGCGCCGATCGTGCCCTGGGCGACCTCGTGCTGGTCGCCTTTTGTCCCAACGGCCGGCGCGAACTTCAGGTCGGTGTTGGCGAGCACGCCGTGCACCGACAGCGCTGTCGCCAGCGGGTCGGACACCTGGTTCAGGATCTCCTCGACCTCGGCGCTGCGGATGTGCTCCTGGAGCTTCTCGATGCGGTCGAAGTAGTGGCTCAAGTGAGTCAGCCTGGGCGACGTCTTCACCCATTCATGCAGCTTCGGGATGCCGATCGCGATCATCTCGGGCAGCGCGAAAGAGGTGGCCGCTCCCAGCTGTGCAGCCACCGATCGTGCTCGATCGGTCCTCGCGAGCGCGGCCTGGTCCCCGGTGTCCACCGAGTAGGCCATGGTGGTGTAGACCATCACCTTGCCGATCAGGCGGTGCACGCTCTCGTTCGCAGCGAACCAGTCGGCCAGCGCGTCGGGCGAGTCTGCGAGGTGACCGCGGAACTCGGCTAGGTCGGGCAGCCGCGCGATGATCGTCTCGACCGCCTGCTCCCAGCCCGCCGCGTCGGGAAATACGCTCTCGCGGTCCCATGTGAAGCGCTTGTCCACCTCGGATCGGGAGGGCAGCTTGGTGGCCACGATCCTTAAAGCGTAGGGGGCTACCATGAATCGGTGCCGCGGGCCAGCGCGAACGGGATCGAGCTCGAGTATCAGACGTTCGGAGACCCCGGCGATCAGCCCCTCGTACTGATCGCGGGTCTTGCCACCCAGATGATCAGCTGGCAGGAACCCTTCTGCGAGCTGCTCGCCTCTGGTGGCTTTTTCGTGATCCGCTTCGACAACCGCGACGTCGGCCTTTCGACCTGGATGGACGGGGCCGGTCCACCTGACATCGGCGCGGCCTTCCGTGGCGAAGGGCACCCTGCTTACCAGCTGG
>DATMKM010000129.1:0-34142 GCA_035571315.1 Candidatus Acidiferrum sp. | reverse complement strand
GAAGGTGGTGTCGAAGTCCGAGGGGCGGCTCGTGAGCCTTCGCGCGGTGACGGCGACCGCCGAGGCCGTGCGCATCGCGGCCCAGCTGGTGGCCGCGCCCGACCCTCGAATGGTCCAGGTTGTGCTTGACGAGAGCGTGCGGGTGATTCGATCGGAGCGGGCGCTGATCACCGAGACCCGCCATGGTTTCGTTTGCGCCAACGGCGGCGTCGACCATTCGAACGTCCCGGGCGACGACGAACTGACGCTGCTGCCGGAGGATCCTGATGGCAGCGCGAACCGGCTGCGCAACCGGTTGCGCGAGTTGACGCGTGCCACCGTCGGTGTGATCGTCTCGGACACGTTCGGGCGGCCCTGGAGGCTCGGCATCGTCAACGTCGCGCTCGGCGTCGCGGGCCTGCCCTCGCTGGTGGACCTTCGCGGCAGCCTCGACGACGAAGGCAAGCCGCTGCACGCGACTGTGCTGGCGCCCGCGGACGAGCTCGCCGCGGCGGCAGGGCTAGTCATGGGCAAGACCAATCGAGCGCCCGTGGTGATCATCCGCGGTCTTGACTTGCATGGAAGCGGCAGTGGTCGAGACCTGATCCGGCCTGCGGCCGAGGATCTGTTCCGCTGAGGACCGTCCTGCTGGCCGGCGGTACCGGCGGCGCCAAGCTCGCCACCGCGATTCAGCCGAAGCTGCCTTCGGGACACCTCACCGTGATTGCGAACACGGCGGACGATGACGAGTTCTGGGGTCATCTCGTGTCACCGGACCTGGACGCGGTCATCTACCGGCTCGCCGGCGAGTTCAACGAGACAGCCGGTTACGGGGTGAAAGACGACACCTTCGGCGTGCTCGATGCGCTGGCCCGTCTGGGCGAGCCGGTGTGGTTCCGGATCGGCGACAAGGATTTCGCGACGCACGTGCTACGCACCGAAATGCTGAGTCGCGGGTGCACCTTGACTGAGTGCGCATTGGCGTTGTGCGCGCGTTTTGGTCTCAGCTCTCGCGTGCTGCCGATGACCAACGAGCGCGTGCGGACACGGTTCCTCACCGAACGCGGTGAGTTCTCGTTCCAGGAATACTTCGTGCGCGAGGGACTCGGTCCTCCTCTGCGTGGTATCGAGCTCGTGGGCATCGAGTCCGCGCGACCTACACCTGAGGTCGTGACGGCGCTGAACGAAGCGGAGCTCGTCGTCATCGGCCCGTCCAACCCGTTGATCTCGATTGCGCCGATCCTCCAGGTTATCGGTAAGCACATTCCGCGCGAGCGCACGGTGGCGATCACGCCGATCGTGCGCGGCGCGGCGCTGAAAGGCCCGACGGTCGAGATGATGCGGGCCGTGGGTCCTCCACCGACCCCGGTCGCGGTGGCGAGCATGTACCGCGCCGCGGCCAGCACCTTTGTGCTCGACAGCCGGGACCAGGAGCTGGCGGCCGAGGTGGATGCGCTGGGACTCAGAGCGCTTGTCTTCGACACGGTGATGTCCGACGGCGGCGAGGCTTTGGCCGGCGCGATCCTCGAAGCCTTTACTTGATCGACGGGCTGGCCAGGATGATCAGCACTCCGATCAACACTGCGACCAGACCGACCACCAGCACTGCGTACTGGGCGATGGCCACCGCCTGACCCGGCGGTTTCATGATCGCATCGCCCTCATCGGGCTCCGCCCCTGGCGTGTTCCCGGAAGCCAGCTGCCAGGAGCCGCTTGCCACGGCTTCCTGCTCTCTGTCCTTGCCCTTCTTCTTTTTCTTCGGCTCAGCCTCGGCGGTGTCGGCCGATTCCTTGGCTTCACCTACGACCGACCAGCCGGTTGGAGAGGCAGCGGCCGCCGCAGGGCGTATGGGCTCGATCGGCGTGACCGGCTCGGCCGGGGTGGGAGCGGGCGACGGGGTCCACACCTCCTCCACGGGGGCGGCCTCAAAAGCGGGCTCAAAGGCCGGCGGACCCACCGGAGGAGCTTCGAACTGGCCGGGTGGCTGGATGGCGGTCCCCACGTCCCAGGGGGAGCTCGACGGCGCGTCGGGGATTCCCCTTACAGCGGGAGCGGCCGCGGCGGGGGGCGGCTCGTAAGCGGAGGCTTCGTAGGTCGCGACGGGCGCCTGCGCACCGAATGGGGCCGCGCCCGCCGATGGGGCAGCCTGGTCTTCTTTCTCAGCCCTTCCGTGTGGGGCGAGCGTGCGCTGCCGCGCCGCCCGGACCTTGTGCTCGATCTGCGAGCGCCGCGCGGAATACATCGAACGCTTGTCGACGGACTTGCGGCGCAGCACGAAGAAGATCGCCCCGATTCCGAGCAGCGCGGCGGCCGGACCGATGGCCAGAGCCCAAGGCATTAGGCGCCGATTATCGGCGATCGGTGGCCATGTGTGACAATCGCCGCCATGGCCCTCTATGACCGCATTCAGACCGAACTGGTCGAATCGCGGCGCCGCCGCGACGAAGTGACGCTGGACACTCTCTCGCTTCTGAAGAGCGAGTTGGTGAAAGCCAGCAAGGAAGCCGCGGCGGGTGGAAAGATCGACGACGACCTGGTTGTGCGGCTCGCCCGCAAAGAGGTGAAGCGCCGCGAAGAGGCGATCGATGTGTATCGCAAGGCTGGGCGCGATGACTCGGCGCGTCGTGAAGAGGCGGAGATGGTGGTGCTGAAGTCGTACCTTCCCGCGGCGATGAGCGAGGCCGATGTGGAAGCTGAGGTCGCCGCTGTCATAGCGCTGCTGAAGCCAGAGGGCCCGAGGGGCTTCGGACTGGTGATGAAGGAGGCGACTGTGAGGTTGGCCGGCCGGGCCGAGGGCTCGCAGGTGGCGGCCGCAGCGCGCAAGTTACTTGCCTCCTGAGACCGCCACTGCAACAAGAAAGAAACCCAAGAAAATAGCCAAGAAATCCTGGATGTCGCCTCCGCCTCCGCGCGGGGCAAAGCAGCGGGCGCTGCTGACGGTCGAGCGGCTGCGGGACCTCTATCCGGCGGTCACCGAGCTCGCGCACCAGGATCCGTTCCAGCTTGTGATCGCGACGATCCTCTCCGCGCAGACGACCGACCGGTCGGTGAACCTCGTTACGCCGGAGCTGTTCAGGCGCTATCCCACCGCGACGGACCTGGCTGCCGCCGACCCTGCCGAGGTCGAAGAGATGATCAAGCCCACGGGGTTCTTCCGGCTCAAGACGCGCCGGATCATCGATGCCAGCCGGACGATCTTCGAGCGGTTCGGCGGCGAGGTGCCGGGCAATCTGGACGACCTGGTCAAGATCCCCGGCATCGGTCGCAAGACGGCTAACGTGATCCTTGGAGTCGGCTTCAATGTGCCTGGGTTTGCGGTCGACACGCACGTTACGCGGCTCACGAACAAGCTCGGTCTGGTGGCGAACCGCGACCCGGTGAAGATCGAATTCCAGGTGTGCGCGATGGTCCCGAAAGAAGAGTGGACGGGGCTGTCGCTCCGGCTGATCCTGCATGGGCGGCGGGTCTGCATCGCGCGGCGGCCGCGGTGCGAAGAATGTGTCCTGAACGATTTCTGCCCGTCGTCAACGACTCGCCCGCAGAACCGCCGCCGCAAAAGAGCACCGTCCACCTAAGGGCCCACCCTACCGACCGGTCCCACCTCCGCCGCACGCCCCGCTTGGCAAAACCACTTGAACGCACCCCAAGAATGCAGACTGGTTAGGGGCGAACATTTGTTCTAGCATGTTCCAATGGAAGCTCCCGAGCCCCGACTGGCGGACGTCGAGTACCTCGAGGTCCAGTGCAAGTCGGCCTTGAACCCCGTCAAGGGCATGGGCTTTGGCTGGTCGCTCAACCCCTACACCGGCTGCGAGCACCGGTGCGCCTTCTGCTACGTGCGCGCCTTTGAGCTTCGCGCCGACCGGCCTTCAGATGATCGATACGGACGGGCGATCCGCGTCAAGCTCAACGTGGCCGGCGTGCTGCGCAGCGAGCTGTCGCGAAAGTCATGGCGCAAGGAAACCGTCCTGATCGGAGCCGCCACGGACCCCTACCAGCCCGCCGAGGGTCGCTACAAGCTGACCCGCCAGTGCCTGCACGCCCTGCGCGATTTCGCCAATCCGGCAGGGTTGATCACGCGCGGCCCGATGATCGTGCGCGACCTCGACGTGCTGACCGACCTGGCGCGGCGTGCCAACCTGCACATCACCTTCAGCATCCCAACCGTCGACGAAGAGGTCTGGCGGCGGACCGAACCGGGCACGGCGCACCCCAAACAGCGCCTGCGGGCAATCGAGAAGCTTGTCGCGGCCGGAATCGACACCGGCGTCGGCATGGCGCCGATCCTCCCGGGCCTGTCCGACCGGCCAGACCGCCTGGAGGCCGTGATCAAGGCCGCGCGGGCAGCCGGCGCAACGGGGCTCTGGGCGGGCATGCTCCATCTCAAAGAGGGCACCCGCGAGCATTTCATGGCGGTCCTGGCCAGGCAGTGGCCTGAGCTGGTGCCTCGCTACGAGGCGGCGTATCGAAATCGCGCGTACCTTCCGCCGGCTTTCGGCGAGACAACGCTGCAGACCGTGTCCCGCCTCCGAGCGCTCCACGGTGTGAGGGACCGGCGCCGGGTCACCTTGAAACCACCGCCCGAGCCTGAGCAGCTCTCTCTCCTCAATTAGGATTTCGGGACATGCGAAGTCCGATCGAAGTGCTGGCCGGCAAAGTTGGTGGTTTCAAGAAGATGGAGATCGCCCGTCGCACCGTGCCGTGCTACAAGCACGTGATCGAGAAGGACGGCGAGAAGCTCGCCGTCTGCCTGCTGGTCGATTCGGGAAAGCTCTACAGGTTTCCATTCGAGACCGCCAAGGGCATCAAGGGCCTGGGCGTCAAAGCGCGCTTTTTGCGTGGCGAGATGGAGCATCTGAGGCTACGTGAGTTCCAGCCGGGCCTGTGTCGTTATGTCGAAAGAGCCGACCAAGCCGTCTGAGTCGCTCGTCCAGCAGCTGCTCGCCGAGCGCCGCGAGCTGAAGGTCACCGTCGAACGTCTGCGGCTCGACCTGGCCGAGGTCCAGACGACTGTTGGAGGACCCGACCCGCGCGTGCGCGCGTTGGAGGGCGAGATCGAGCGGCTCAGGTATCAGCTCGCGTCGGCGCGAGCAGAGGCCGGGCTGATGCGTGAAGAGCGCGACGAGCTCAGAGCCGGTATCGAGCACGTTCTGGAGCAGATCTCGGAACTCTGAAAAGGAAAAGGGCCCCTGAGATCAGGGGCCCTTGATTTGGATGCGTGTGGGTTTCTAGTTGACGGAGCTCGCCAACCTGTCGACGTACTGGTTGATGTACGGGGCGATCCCGGGGGCCGGCGTGCGCTCCCCGTTGCCCTGTAGCGATTTGATCAGGAAGATGACCCAGTAGATGAAGCCGACGAGCCAGAGCGGAAACACGAGTAGCTGCACGATGGGGATGAGGCCGACGATGAAGATGACGATCGAGAGGCCTCCGAAGATTACGATCGAGTTGGCGGCGTTCCACTTGACGTCGGGGTCGTCCTTGCCGACAAACAGGAAGATCAGGCCGCCGATCCAGCCCAGGACGTAGGCAAGAATCGTGTAGGTCTTTTTGTTGCTCCCCGCAGCACTCGGCGAACCACCCATGGGTGCCGGTTGCGGGGGTGGTGGGGGCATCTGCGACATTGGCTCTCTCTCCTTCCTTTTGCTGGTAGCTGTGGCCCGATTATGGGTCGAATCGCGCCAAAACGCTATAGCCAGACCACTCTTCGTCTCAACCTGGTCTGGCATTCAACGCACTCTGCTAGGCTCGCGAGGCGATGACCGATTCCGGTCAACCCCAGGGGACGCCGCCCGACTCTCTGACCCCAGGCGTTCCTCCGTGGGCCCCGAGCTCGCAGGACTCCCCCGCCGGCGGCGCTCCTCGCCAGGCGGTGAATCCACCCGCCCCGCCGGTCCACGTCAGCCCCCCGCCCCCAGCCGCTCCATACGCCTCCGACGTGTCCGCGACGATGAGGCTGATTCCCGTGCCGCCGCCCTCGGCGCCGCCGCCCCCGATCCCGGTGATGGTCGCGACCCCACCGCCGATGCCCGGCGAGCGCTACATCGGCAAGTACCGCGTCAAGGGCGAGCTCGGGCGCGGCGGGATGGGCGCGGTCTACCTCGCCGAGCAGCCCGGACTGGGGCGCGAGGTCGCGATCAAAGAGCTCATCCAGTCGGCGGCCACCGACCCGACCGCCCTCAAGCGCTTCCTGCAAGAGGCTCAGGTGATGGCGCGCACGAGCCATCCCAACCTGGTCCAGGTGCACGACGTCGAGCTCTCGGCCGAGGCGAACTACATCGTCCTGGAGTTCGTGCGCGGCCAGTCGCTGCGCGACTGGCTCAACCGGGGCCCGATTCCACCGCCGCAGGTCTTCGCAGTCATGCACGGCGTGTTGCAAGCCCTGGATTACGCGCACAAGCACGCAATCGTGCACCGGGACATGAAGCCGGAGAACGTCCTCCTGTCAGACGACGGCATGGTGAAGGTCGCGGATTTCGGGATCGCCCGGCTGACGGACGACACCGGCGTGGGCGGCACCGCGACCAAGACCGGCACGACGGTCGGCACACCACAGTACATGTCGCCTGAGCAGGTCGCTTCGAGCAAGGTCGACGGCCGCAGCGATCTTTACTCGGCCGGGATCATGTTCTACGAGCTGGTGGCCGGCGAGCCGCCCTTCACCGCCAGCGAGTCGGACGGTCCCTTCACGCTGATGGCCAAGCACGTGCAGGCGCCGCCCAAGCCGCCGTCCCTGCACCGGCCCGGCCTCGACCCGCAGCTGGAGGAGGCGATCCTCAAGTCCATCGCCAAGCGGCCCGAGGACCGCTTCCAGACCGGGCAGGAATTCGACGACGTCGTCTCCCGGCTCGCCGACCGCCTCTTTCCGGGCTGGCAGCGCAGCCTCGAGCCGGGCGCAGACCTGTCGAAGATGGTTCCCGGCGCCACGGTTCAGCCCGCGATCATGCCGGCCACGCCGCTCGGAATCGCCCTCCAGCAACCGGCCATGACAGTTCCGCCGCAGGCCGTCTACAACCCGACGCCGCCGGTCAAACCGGTGGTCAAGCAATCGTCCGGATGCATGGGAGTGCTGGTCGGCGCGCTGACCCTGGCCGCGGTGGCCGGTTTGCTAGCGGCGACCTTCCTGCATTAGTTCGGAGACGGCCCCTGGCCGGACAGGGCCTGCTCGGCTGCCTCGCCAACCAGGATGTCGGTCGATCCCGACTCGCCTGCCGCTATGACGCTCTGCTGCGTGTACTGCGACGTGAACGAGTAGTGGGCCTGGGTCGCCATCTCGGTCGGAAAGTGGACCCATGGGGAGGTCGGCGTCTCACGAATAGCGGTCACCTGGTAGATGCGGAAGGTCTCGGCCGACTTGCCCTTGAGCTGCACGCCCGGCACGAGGTCGACCGCAATGTAGTCCTTGCACATCTCGTATGTGTGCTGGCCGATGAGGAGGTTGAAAGCCGGCGCATGCGCGCAGAAACGGGCCGCGGTGTTGACCGTGTCGCCGAGCGCCGTGTACTGCAGGCGGCTTCGCGAGCCCATCATCCCGACGACGGCCGGACCGGTATTGACTCCGATCCCCCAGCGGATCGGCGGTAAGCCTTTCGAGAGCAACAGCTGCTGCAGCTCGGGTGCGTGATTGACAAGGTCGTAGGCACAGCGCACGGCAAGCAGGGCGTGGTTTTCCTGAAGCCTTGGCGCGTTCCAGAAGGCGACGATTTCGTCACCGACATATTTGTCCACCGTCCCGTCCCACTTGAAAATCAGGCTGCTGAGGTGGTCGAGGTAGGTGGTGACCAGCTCGGTGACGTCGGGCGGCGCCATCGACTCCGACATCGAGGTAAAACCACGGATGTCAACGAACAGCAGCGTGAGGTCGCGACGCTCACCCCCACGAAGGATGTCGGCCACCCCTCGCCTTCTCCTGGCGAGGTCCGCCACAATTTCCGGCTTCAGGTACTGGCTGAAGATCGCCGTCACCTTGCGTTTCTCGCGGTCCTCGTACAGGTATCGGTAGGCCGTCACTCCGGAGTACGTGAGCCCGATGGCGAGCCACGGATGAAACAGGTCCGGAACCATCCCAACGTTGTCGGCGAGCTGCGCCATCGCGAACGTGAAGACGACCACCGCAACCGCCGTGGCGAGCAGGCCCCACAGGACTGAGACCCGCGTCACCGCCAGCGCCATCAGCAGGCACAGGATGAGGATCACGAGGAAAACAACGAGCGGCGGCTCTGGCTCCAGGAACTTGGGATAAGCGGTGAGGTTCGGAGTGAACATCTGCGCGACGTTCGCGTGCATCTCGACTCCCGCCATCGGCGCGCCCGTCCCCGACCCGGCGCCCGCGCTGGTCGTGGCCAGCACGCTGTCGTTGTAGCTCGTCAGGTAGTACGCCCCGATCAGGATGAGATTCCCCTTGATCTTGTCGGGGGAGACCCTGCCGCTGTACAGGTCTCCGAAAGACACGTACTGCTTTGGCTGGTAGTTGCGTGGCGGCCCGAAGTAGTTGATCAGCGCCGATCCCGTGCTGTCGACCTGCAGGGGCTGTTTCCAGGTGGTTCCAAACGTCGCCTGCCCGTTGGACTCCTGCAGCTGCGGTCCGCTCAAACCGTTCATCGCCCATGCCCGGTACGCGGCAAAGCCGAGGGTGTTGATGACCTGGTTGGCACAAGCGCCGCTCGCGACGCATGCGGGCTGGACGAACATCGGGATCCGGCGCACAACGCCGTCGGCGTCCGGCTTCACGTCGGTCGAGGCGAGGATGACGTTGGGGTACGGCTGCGAGCACGGGGCATTTGGATCGGAGTTGGCATCCGCGCAGCGGAACATGCGCAGCGGAATTTCATCCACGCCGGGGCACGCAGAGCCTGGGTTGCCGAAGCACTGGACCATCTTTCCGTTACCCGGCGCGAGGTTGTCCCCCGCGTAGCCGAGGACGACCGGGATCGTGCTGCTCGCCAGTGCCTTGGCGAAGACGGCGTCGGTCAACGGGTCTCTCTGGTCGGGGAAGCCGATGTCGAAGGCGACCACCGACGCGCCGTCCTTCTCGAGAGTTTGCAGGACTTTGGCGTAGACGTCGCGGGGCACCGGGTAGCGCCCGATGTCCTTGAGGCTCTGGTCGTCGATGCCGACGATGACGATGTTGGGGTCGGGGTTGTCCCCCGGCACGAAGCGGTCTTCGGGGTGGACGGAGATGTTCGCGATGCACGTGCCGACGTGGGTGTCGCACGCGACCTGTTGCGTGTAGAGCCAGTAGATGGCGCCGCTGAGCACCACCGCAATGACGACCGCTACCGCGGTCCGATAGGTGTACCAGTAGCGGATGTTGCGGCCCACGTGGAGGCACGGATCATATCTCCCTTGTGCCACGATCGGACCCATGACGGTGCGCGTGGGGATCGCCGGCTGGATCGACAAGTCGCTCATCGACTCCAAGCTCTTCTATCCGTTGAACGTCAAGACCTCGGAGGAGCGGTTGAACTTCTACGCCAGCCAGTTCTCGCTGGTCGAGGTCGACTCGACTTATTACGGAATGCCGAAACCGGAGAACTCGGAGCTCTGGGTGGCGCGCACCCCCGAGGGCTTCACCTTCGACGTCAAGTCCTTCTCTTTGTTCACCAACCATCCGACCAAGCCGATGGCGCTTCCGAAAGACATCCGGGACGAGCTGCCGGAAAACCTGCACGAGAAGAACATCTACCTCGAGCAGATGCCCGACGAGCTGCTCGACGAGTCCTGGGAGCGGTTTCGTACGGCGCTGGAACCGCTGCGCGTCGCCGGCAAGCTGGGCGCCGTCTTCTTCCAGTTCCCGCCGTGGTTCCTGCCTTCCTCCCGCTCGCTCGCTTACCTCGAGCAGGTCCAAGAGCGCATGTTCGGCTTCCAGGTGGCGGTCGAGTTTCGCAAGCCGGAGTGGCTGGATACGCGCCACCTCGACGGGACGCTTGCGTTCCTACGCACGCGCGACATCCCGTACGTCGCCGTCGACGTGCCGCAGGGTCACAAGACGAGCATGCCACCCGTCCACGACGTCACGTCGTCCGGGCTCGCCATCGTGCGTTTCCACGGCCGCAACCACGAGACCTGGGACATCAAGGGCGCTCCGCCAAACCTTCGCTTCCGACACGACTACAAGGACGAAGAACTCGTGCAGTGGGTGCCTCGAATCAAGGAGATGGAGCGGTCAGCCAAGCAGGTGCACGCGCTCATGAACAACAACTATTCGAACTATTCGGTCAAGAACGCGAAGCAGCTCGAGAAACTGCTGGAGGCGTGGCAGAAATGACTAATGGCGGTTTGGTAGGCCACCTCCCCTGAGCTCCGGCGAAGCGAGCCGTCTCGCCTCGCCGAGCGCGTGGTCCATGAGGCCGCCGAACACCGGCTCTGCGAGGTGCACCACTCGGATCGGCGCCACCATGGCGTCCCGGCGTGGAAAGCGCGCGGTGCGGACGATGACCTCGGCGACCCAGGTCGCCGGATACTGCGGGCCCACCGGGCGCTCCGTCGCCGAGAAGAACTCTGTCCCGCCCGTGACACCGGGATACACGACGCAGACCTTCACGCCGCTGCCTGAGACCTCTCCTCGCAGCGCGTGCGACAGGCCGGCGACCGCGTGCTTGGTGGCCGAGTAGACCGCCGAGTAAGGCGACGCGCGAAAGGCGACGACCGACGCCACGTTGATGATCACGCCTCGGCGGCGTTCGAGCATCCATGGCAGCGCAGCCTGTGTCGTCGCAATCACACCTTTCAAATTGGTCGCGATCAGCTCGTCGATCTTCTGCTCGGGCATTTGATGAAGCCGGCCCATCCATCCCGTGCCGGCATTGTTGACGAGCACGTCAAGCCGTTCGTGAGTGCGCAGCGCACCTGCCACGAACGCCCGCGCCTCTCCGCGCTCACTCACATCGAGGCGGCGAAAGTTGACGTCCGGTGACCCCGCCTTGCGGCAGCTCTCGGCAACCTCTTCCAGGCGGTCGACGCGCCGGGCGCCCAGCTCGAGCTTCGCGCCGCGTTTGGCGAAGGCGACCGCCGTCGCCGCGCCGATCCCGCTGGACGCGCCGGTGATCAAAACCACCGCCCCCTTCAGCCGCACGCCCGCAGTCTAGGGTCGGCCTAGAATCCCGGCATGAGGGCGGCGACCTATCAAGGTGTCGGAGAGGTCCAGGTCATGGACGTGCCGAAACCGTCGATACACGGTCCGGACGAGGCTCTCATCAAGGTGACGCTGGGGGCGATCTGCGGTTCAGACCTGCACGCCTACCACGGGCGCATCCCGATGGTCGCCGGCGAGCTGCTCGGGCACGAGTTCGTCGGGGTGGTCCAGGAGGTTGGACCGTCCGTCAAGCGGTTCAAATCGGGTGATCGCGTCGTGGTCAGCTTCTACACCGCCTGCGGGCACTGCGCGCTCTGCCGCAAAGGCTGGTTCAACCAGTGCCTCAACATGGCCACGTTCGGATTCGGCGCGCTGCTGGGTGGCCTAGGCGGAGGACAGTCCGAATACGTCGTGGTGCCGCTGGCCGACCACTCGATGGAGCTCATCCCGGACGGCATGTCCGACGAGCAGGCCATCTTCGTGGGCGACATTCTCTCGACGGGGATGTTCGCCGCCGACCGAGCCGAGATCCATCCCGGCGACGTGGTGGCCGTGATCGGCGCCGGTCCGGTCGGCTTGATGGCGACCATGTGCGCGCAGCTTTTCGGCCCGGCGCGCGTGCTGGTGGTCGACATGGTCGAGTCGCGGCTCGAAATCGCACAGGAGCTGGGCGGCACGCCGATCAACGCATCACTGGCCCACCCCGTGGAGGCCATCGCCGGCTATACGGGGGGCATCGGCGCCGACTCGAGCATCGAGGCGGTCGGCCTCACGGCGACGGTCGAGACAGCGATCCGGTGCGTGCGCGGGGGCGGCACGATTTCCGTGGTCGGCGTGCCCAGCGAGTTCACCGCCGACTTCAACTACTACCACATGTGGGAGAAGTCGCTGACTTTTCGCTCGGGCCGGTGCAACGTGCAGAAGTACATGCGGCCCCTCCTTGACCTGATCGCTTCGGGCCGGCTCAAGCCACAGATGATCATCAGCCACAGAATGAAGCTCGACCAGGCCGCTGAGGCCTACAAGATGTTCGACGCGCACGAAGCGACGAAGATCGTTCTTACGCCTTAGCCGCAGCCCCGGCGTCGAGCGCCATGAGGTAGCCCTTCGCCCTCTCTGTCAGCGGGTAGCGACCAACCAGCTCGTGAAACGCGGGGCCGTGGTCGCTGTGCTCGAGGTGGGCCAGCTCGTGCACGAGCAGGTAGTCGAGGACCCACTCCGGCAGCGTGGCCGCGCGCCTGGCGACACGAATCGCGCCGGTCGTGAACGTGCAGCTGCCCCATGTGTGGGCCATGTCCGCGTAACCGATCGATGTCCAGCGCAGGCGGCCGCCGAAATGCCGCGCGTTGAGCGATCGCGCGCGCTCATCGAGCCGCTCATCGGTCGGGCGCGATCGCTGCATCCGGCGCTCCAGGCGGCGGCGCATCGTCTCGGCCCATTGCTGCCTTTCGGCCTGAGGCATCCACGAAGGCACCACAAGCTCGAGGACGCCTGAGCGGAGGCGGGCCGCTACGGTCCTCCGGCGCTGCCGCGAGGCGACAATTCGTATGGGTGGCCGAAACTCGTTCGCGTCGTGTTCCAAGACGTTGTGCTCCGTGGTTTGCAGAAACTCGGGTGTCGCGATTGTAGAGATGCGGGGGCGAGACAGGGAACCCAGGTTGTTAATGGCGCGCATTCCCCTAGGATTGGCCCCGCATAGACGTGCCTAGAAGTCTCGTCATCGGAAATGGCAACGTCCTGGTGGGGTTCGACTCGACCTACTCGGTCCGCGATATCTACTTTCCGCGAGTCGGTGACGCCAACCAGACGATGGGCAATGTCTGCCGCACGGGATTCTTCATCGACGGCAGATTCGCCTGGCTCGACGACCCTGACTGGAATCGAAAGCTGGGCTATGCAGAGGACTCGCTGGTCACCGACGTGACGCTCCAGCATCCCGGTCTTGAGATCACCGTCAAATTTGCCGATTACGTCGACCTGGCTCGCAACTGGTTCATCCGCAACGTCGAGGTCCAGTCTTCGGCCGGCTTCAGCATTGGTCGCGTCTTCTTTCACTACGACTGGTACATCGAGGGTTCGGACATCGGCAATACAGTCGCGTTCGATCCCCGGCATCGCGGGATCATCGCTTACAAGGGGAATCGCTACTTCCTGGTGGGCGGCGACAGCGGGCCAGAGTTCGGGATCGACACCTGGGCGAATGGCAAGAAAGGCAATGGCCTGGCCGGCACCTGGGTTGACGCCGAGGACGGGATCCTCGGCAAGAACCCGATCGAGCAGGGCTCGGTGGACTGCACCGTCGGGTTCGACCTCGACGCGTCCAAACCGATGGAATCGCGCGTCATGACTCACTGGTTGTGCATGGGCACGCGCCTGAGCGAGGTCACGGCCTACGGCCAGGACCTGATCGTGGGCCGGGGCCCGGACACCTACCACGGCCGGACCATCACCTACTGGCACGTCTGGTCCGAGAAGGACCACCGACACATCGACGAGGAGCTCGGCTCCGATGTGACGCAGCTGTACCGGCGCAGCATCCTGACGGCGCGCACGCACGCCGACAACAACGGCGCGATCATCGCTTCCACCGACTTCGACATCACGAAGTTCGCCCGCGACACGTACGCCTACGCCTGGCCGCGCGACGGAGCGCTTGTCGCGAACGCGCTCGACCGGGCGGGCCATGAGGACGTCACTCGACAGTTCTTCAAGTTCTGCCAGCAGGCCCTCGTGGAGGAGGGCTTCTTCCTGCACAAGTACACGCCGTACTGCCTGCCCGGGAGCTCGTGGCTTCCGTGGGTTGACTCGCACGGAGTAACCACGCTTCCCATTCAGGAGGACGAGACCGGCCTCGTGCTGTGGGCCTTGTGGCAGCACTACAGGATTCACGGCAACCTGGACTTCGTGGTCGACCTCTACTCCACGCTGGTGGTGCCGGCCGCGGAATGGATGGTCACGTACGTCGACAAGAGGAACGGGCTCTTGCTGCCGTCCTGGGATCTGTGGGAGGAGCGCTGGGGGGTCCACGCGTTCACGGTCGGAGCGGTGTGGGGCGGGCTCGATGCAGCCCGCAACTTCGCCGACCTGTTCGGCGACGTCGCGGCGTACGTGCGCTACCGCGACGCGGCGGACCAGCTCCGGAAGGCGGCGGACACCCACCTGTACAGCACTGAGCTCGGCCGTTTCGCCCGGCGCATCGCCATTGAAGAGGACGGAACTGAAACCGTCGACCTCATCCTCGACAGCGCGATCTACGGCCTCTGGCGTTTCGGCATGTACCAGCCGACCGACCAGCGAATCACCGACACGATGACCGCGATCCGCGACCAGCTGTCGAACAAGGCCAACTCCGGGGGCATCGCCCGGTACGAGAACGACTACTACTTCAAGGTCGAACCGGACACGAAGCTGGTTCCCGGCAACCCTTGGTTCATGTGCACGATGTGGCTTGCGCAGTGGTACATCGCCGTTGCCAAGGACACCGGCGATCTCAAACCGGCGCAGGACATGATCAACTGGGCGGTCGCGCACCAGCTGCCGGGCGGCCTGCTCTCGGAGCAGCTCGACCCCCACACGGGCGCGCCGCTCTCCGTCTCGCCCCTGACGTGGTCGCACGCAGAGTTCATCGTCACCGTGGACGAGTTCTGCCGCAAGTCGGAGCGGCTGCGCCGCTCGGCGACCTCAACCGCCCCGCCGAGGAACAGCTCCTAGAGAGGGATGTTCCCGTGCTTGCGCGGCGGTCGCTCGACCGTCTTGCGCAGGCAGAGCTGCAAGCCCCTGACCAGCTCGCGGCGCGTTTGGCTTGGTTCGATCACGTCGTCGATGTACCCCCGCTCGGCCGCCACGTAGGGGTTGGCGAACTTCGCCGTGTACTCGGCGACGAGCTCCTTGCGCCGGCCCGCGGGATCCTTCGCGCCCGCCAGGTCGCGCTTGTAGATGATGTTCACCGCGGCCTCTGGGCCCATCACGGCGATCTCGGCAGTCGGCCACGCGAGATTCAGGTCCGCGCCCATCTGCTTGGGGGACATCACGCAGTAGGCGCCCCCGTAGTCCTTGCGCGTGATCACGGTCAGCTTGGGCACGGTTGCCTCGGCGTACGCGTAGAGCAGCTTGGCGCCGTGCCGGATGATCCCGCCGTGCTCCTGGTCACGTCCTGGCAGGTAGCCCGGGACGTCGACGAACGAGATGATCGGGATGCCAAACGCGTCGCAGAACCGGATGAACCTTGCGGCCTTGACTGAGGCGTTGATGTCGATGGCGCCAGCCAGCACCTTGGGCTGGTTACCGACGATGCCGACGACGTGTCCGCCGAGGCGTCCGAGGCCGACGATGATGTTCGGCGCAAAGAATGGCTGCACCTCGAAGAACTCGCGATTGTCGAGGACGCGCGACACGAGCTCGCGCATGTCGTACGGCTTGTTCGGTGATTCCGGAACGATGGTCTGCAGCTCAGGGTCGGCGCGTTCAAGGTCGTCGCTGGTGGGTATGAACGGCGGCGCTTCTCCGTTCGAGGAGGGCAGGTAGGACAGGAGCTTGCGGACGCCGGCAGCGCACGCCTCCTCGGTCTGGGGCAGGAAATGGGCCACTCCGGAGGTCGCGTTGTGCACATCGCCGCCACCCAGCTCGTCGAAGGACACAGCCTCGCCGGTCACGACCCTGATGACCTCGGGGCCGGTGATGAACATGTATCCCTGGCCCGCGATGATGAAGATGAAATCGGTGATCGCGGGCGAGTAGACCGCGCCACCCGTGCAGGGTCCCGCGATGACGCTGAGCTGCGGGATCACCCCGGACGAGCGCACATTGCGCAGGAAGATGTCGGCGTAGCCCGCCAGCGCCACGACTCCCTCCTGAATCCGCGCGCCGCCTGAATCGTTGATGCCGATGATCGGCACGCGGTTGCGCAGAGCCAGCTCCTGGACCTTGACGATCTTCTCTGCGGTGACCTCGCCGAGGGAACCGCCGTACACGGTGGCGTCGTAGGCATAGACCGCAACAGGACGCCGGTCGATCTCCCCGAAACCCGCGACGACGCCGTCACCCGAGATCCGCCGCTCCTCCATACCGAAACCGTGTGCGCGGTGCGCGGCGAACACGTCGAGCTCCACGAACGACCCGTCGTCGAGGAGCATCTCGATGCGGTCCCTGGCGGTTGCTTTGCCGGCCGCCCGCCGCCGGTTCGCGGCTTCGGTTTCCGCATGAAGCGCCTGGTAGCGGCGCTTGCGGTACTGGTTGATCTTCTGTTCCGAGACCGTGCTTTGAGCTCGATGCGGCGCTTCGACGCCTTCGAGGGTGGGGGTTGTGCGGCGGACGGGCGTGAGCGATTTTGGTCTCCTGGCAGCCATACCGCATATCGTAGGCGCGTGTCCGAATACGGCCCCCGCAGGCTGGACATCGACCGGTCGGTGACGCTGCGTCAATTGCGCACCTTCAAGACGGTCGCAGACCTCAACAGCTTCAGCCTCGCCGCTCAGCAGCTGCGCCTGAGCCAGCCTTCTGTCTCGTACCAGGTCAAGGAGCTGGAGGAGGCGATCGGGCTGCCGCTGCTGGATCGCCTGGGCCGGCGGGTGAACCTCACGGAGGCCGGGTCGGTCCTCTACTCGTACGCCAGGCGGACCCTGGACGTGCTTGACGAGGCTTCCCTCGCGCTGGAGGAGATGCGTGGCATCAAACGGGGCAACCTGCGCGTGGGTGCGAGCACGACCGTCGGGATCTACCTGCTCCCCGCCGCCCTCGGCGCGTTCAAGAAGCTTCATCCGGGACTGGTCATCTCGCTCGAGATCGGGACGCGGGCGCGCGTACAGGAGCAGGTGCTGCTCAACGAGCTGGACCTCGCGGTGGTCGGGCCGGCGCTCAAGGACCCGGATCTCGCGATCATTCCGTTTGTCAGCGACGAGCTGGTCGTGGTCGCGCCCGCCGGCCACAAGCTCGCCCGCCGGCACGGCCTCGCCCTCAAGGACCTGCAGCACGAGCCGTTCGTGATGCGCGAACCGGCATCGGGCAGCCGGTCCGAGCTCGAGAAGGCGGCCCGTAAGGCGGGCGCGAAGCTGGACGTCGCGATGGAGCTCGGCTCCAACGGTGCGATCAAGCACGCCGTCGAATCAGGTCTCGGGCTGGCGGTCATCTCGCGCTACGCGTGCGCGCTCGAGCTATCCGGCAAGCGCCTCGTCGAGCTGGACGTGAGGGGGTTCCCGATCCGGCGCGATTGGCACATCGTCCACCTGCGCCGGCGCAAGCTCCCCGCATCCGTGCTCGCCTTCATCGAGTTCTTGAAGGACACGAGCTGGCTCCGGCGCAACGGCGCGCGCGGCCACCTCAGACCTCCGACCGATTGACCGCGCGCTTGGGCCGCGCGGCTGCCGATTGACCTACCGGTTGAGGAGTGCGGCCGGCGACGTGCTGTCGCGACCGGCTCTTTATTGGGCGATCGCCGCCGCGTTCTGGGTTCGCGTTGCGGTCCTCACGATCCTGACGCCGCGCCGTTTTGACGCGGAAGGCATGTGGGAGGGCGCGCATGCGTACCTGACCGAGCCATCGCACATGTACGACGCGGCCGCCCAGTACATCGCGCGCTACCACATCATCGCGCCGCCCGGCGGCCTCGATGAGTTCGTGAGCCCACCCCCGCTGGCGGCGCTGGCCGCGCCGGTCGCACTGCTGCCGAAGTCCGTTGCGGTCCAGGTCTGGACGGTCATCGACACGGCCGCGCTGCTCCTGGCGCTCTATCTCTTCTACCGGCTGATCGCGACCCGGCATCCGCTCGCGCGTCCGCTCTTCTGGCTCGTCGCCGCCTACTTTCCGCCGTTGTTCTCGGATGTGGTGGCGGGGCAGCGGGGCGGCATCCTGCTACTGGGTGCCACGGCCTCGATCGCGCTCGAGGCAAACCGGCCGGCGTTGGCGGGCGCGGTGGGAGGCCTCGTTGCGGCGCTCAAGTACTACCCCGCGGCGATGGTGATCGGTGCGCGACCCGAGCATCGCGTCCGCTACGCGGTCGTCCTGGTCGCGGTGCTGGTAAGCGTCACCATCGCTAGCTTCGTCCCGCTCGGGTTTGGTGGTGCGGTGTTCTACTTCCAGCACGTTCTGCTCCCGTCGCTCGGGTCGCACAATCCCGACTGCGCGTACGACTCGGTCCGCACGCTGTTCACTCGCACGATCGGCGGAGAGCAATATGCGCAGCCGACGAGCACGGGATACGTGCTCGTCACGTCGCCGGTGCACCTACCTGCCGTCGCGCTCGCGCTTTCCTATGGGAGCGCAATCGCATTCGCCGCGGGGGCGATGTGGGCTGCGTGGCGGAGCGGATGGAACCCGGCCTATGGCATGTCCCTGGGCTTCTCACTTGGCGCGCTGATCCCCAACGAGGTCTGGCCGTACCAATGGCTTCCCCTGCTGCCGCTCGTCCTCCTGCTCGTGGTGCGCGGCATCGAGCGCCGCCGGTTCGGCTCGCTCGCCGTGCTGGCGATACTCCTGCTCGGCTTCTACCGTGCGCCTTGCGACCTCATCTTCCCCAACATCTGGACGATCGCGGCGATCGGCATCTTCGTCGTGGGCGTGTGGGAAAATCGCCTTTTCCGGTCGGGCTTGAGTGAGGGAGGTACGCATGGCGCTGAACGCTGAGGTCAGCTTCACCTGGATTGGACACGGGTCGTGGAAGGCCCGCAGCGCCAAAGGCAAAGAGATCTACATCGATCCGTGGGTCATGCACAACCCGGTCGCCCCGGAAGCCCTGAAGAAAGTCGACAAATGCGATCTCATGCTCATCACGCACGGCCATTTCGACCACGTGTACGACGCGGTCGAGATCGCCAAGGCGACCAAGCCCAAGATCGTGACCAACTTCGAGATCGGCGCGTGGCTGGGTTCCAAGGGAATCGAGGGCGACAGCATCATCGGCGCGAACCAGGGAGGGACCGTCGACGTCGACGGAATCAAGGTCACGCTCGTGCACGCCGAGCACACCTGCGGCATCTCCGATGGCGACCAGATCCTTTACGGCGGGGCGCACGGCTTTGTGATCGAGTTCGAAAACGGCTTCACGATCTATTTTGCGGGGGACACCGACGTGTTCGGTGACATGGCGCTCATCTCCGAGTTGGGCGAGTTCGACGTGGCTTTCCTGCCGATCGGCGGCTTCTACACGATGGGTCCCGAGCGCGCCGCCAAGGCGGTGTCTCTGCTCGGCGTCACCACGGTGGTGCCGATGCACTTCGGCACCTTCCCGGCGCTCGCCGGCCGTCCCAAGGACCTGCGGGACCTGGTCGGACCGGGCGTGAAAGTGCTCGATATCAACCCGGGGGACAAGGTCTAACGTTATCCACCCGTAAATGAGAGACATCATCGGCGCGCCGGCCGCCTGGCTGGCGCGCGCGATCCGGACCAAACAGGTTTCCTCGCTGGAGGTGGTCCGGGCGCACCTGGAGCACATTCACACCGTCAACCCGCGACTCAATGCTGTGGTCTTCGCCACGGGCGAGAGCGCCCTCAAACAGGCTCGCGCCGCCGATCGCAAGAACAGCAAGCGAAAGCCCGAGATTGGCCCCTTGCACGGCGTGCCCTTCACGGCCAAGGACATCTTCGATACCGCGGGGCTCCCGACCACCGCCGGACTTCGCATGCTGCGGAGCAACATCCCCGACCGCGACGCCACCGTCGTGGCTCGCATGCGCGCAGCCGGCGCGATCCTCATCGGCAAGACGCTGTGCCCGCCCGGCGGGGTCGGCGGCGACAGCTGGAACTCGTTGCACGGGGGTACGCGCAACCCTTACGACATCGCCCGCTCGCCGGGAGCGAGCAGCAGCGGAGAGGCGGCGATCATCGCCGCGGGCGGCTCGCCGCTCGGCCTGGGCAGCGACTCGGGCGGCAGCATTCGCATGCCCGCGCACTACTGTGGGATCGCCGCCCTCAAGCCCACCACGGGACTCGTTCCGAGCACCGGGGCGTACGCCCTCCCGGGCGGGCTCAGCGATCCACGCAGCCAGGTCGGGCCGATGGCCCGCTTCGTGGCCGACCTCATCCTGACGCTGCCCGTGCTTGTCGGACCCGACGGCATCGACTCGGGCGTCGTGCCGGTGCCGCTGGCCAAGCGCACCCCGAAGCTGAAAGGTCTCCGCGTCGCCTGGTACGGCGATGACGGCATCGCCAAGCCGACGCAGGCGATCTCGGCTGCGGTGCGAGCCGCGGCCCGAGCCCTGGGCGACGCCGGGTGCGCGGTGACCGAGGCGCGGCCGCCGGCCCTTCACGAGGCCCACCAGGTGACGCTCGGCTACTGGGGCGACAAGCGCATGAGCCACGACCATCTCTACCAGCGGTGGGATGCGTTTCGCACGGAGATGCTCGGTTTCATGTCCGGTTTCGATCTCATCGTCAGCCCGGTGGCCCCCGACATCGCGCCGCTGTACCGCGCCAAGGTCGTGCCGCCCAGCACCTTCAGCTACACCAGCCCCTTCAGCCTGAGCGGCAACCCGTGCGTGGTGGTCCGCGCGGGCACCTCGCACGAGGGCTTGCCGATCGGCGTGCAGGTTGTCGGCCGGAACTGGCAGGACGACGTTGCGCTGCGCGCCGCGCGCGCCATTGAGAGGGCGCTGGGCGGCTGGCGGCCTGCTAGCGTGGTCGGGTGAAGTTCCGGTACTCCAGGTGGGACGGCACTCAGAAGCTGGAAGATCTCGACGCGGGAGACGTCCTCGACGCGCTCTCGGACGACCTGATGAACTACGGCGACCTCAACGCCGCGCTGCAGCGCTTGCTGCGCTGGGGCACGCCCAACATGTCGGGTCTCGAGCAGCTGCTCAAGCAGCTCCGCGAGGCGCGTGAGCGTGAGCTAGGCCGCTACAACCTCGACTCCACCGTCGACCAGCTGCGCGAGCAGGTGCAGGACGTGATCGACACGGAGAGGAGCGGGATAGAGCGAAGGCAGAACGAGGCGGAGAGTCCCGAGGCCAAAAAGCTGATGGACCGCATCGCCCGTCAGCGCAACGATCAGCTCGAGCGCTTGCCGGACGACCTGGGCGGCCGGGTCAAGGGACTGCGCGACTACGAGTTCGTCGACGACCAGGCGCGCCAGAAGTTCGAAGACCTGATGGCAAAGCTGCAGAAACAGATGGTCGACCAGATGTTCCAGGGCATGAAGGGCTCGATCCAGCAGATGCAGGGACAGGACCTCTCGCGGGTGCGCGACATGGTGCGCGAGCTGAACGCGATGCTCGAGCAGCGTATGGAGGGCCGCACGCCCAACTTCAACGGCTTCATGGAGAAGTTCGGCGACATGTTTCCGCCGGGCATCAACAGCCTCGACGAGCTGCTCGAGCACCTGCAGCGGCAGATGGCTCAGATGCAGTCCCTGCTCCAGAGCATGAGCCCTGAGGCGCGCGAAGAGCTGCGCCAGATGATGGACGCCCTCCTGCAGGACGATTCGCTTCGACTGGAGCTCGCGCGGCTGTCTGGCTTCATGCAGGCGATGATGCCGCCGTCCGAGCTGAGCGAGCGCTACCCGTTCTTCGGCGAGGACCCGCTGAGCATGGGAGAGGCGATGGGACTGATGGAGCGGCTCCAGCAGATGGACCGGCTCGAATCACAGCTCGAGCGAGGTAGCTTCCGTCCCGACGATGTCGACCGTTCGCTGGCCCAGGAGATCCTCGGCAACGAGGCTCGCCAGGCGCTCGACCAGCTGCGGAAATTGACCGAAGTGCTCGAGAAGGCCGGGTATGTTGAGCGCAAAGGGCGGCGCATGGAGCTCACGCCGCGCGGAATGAGGCGGATCGGCCAGTCGGCGCTCCGCGACGTCTTCGACCAGCTCAAGAAGACGCGCATGGGACAGCACCAGCTGTGGCGCGGTGGAATCGGCAACGACGCCTCCGACGAGCTCAAGGCTTATGAGTACGGGGATCCGTTCCTGCTTGACCTGAAGGAAACCCTGTTCAATTCGCTCGTCCGCGAGGGACCCAAGGTGCCGGTCAAGATGGCGCCGGCCGATTTCATCGTTCACCGCACTGAGCATGTGACGCAGGCCTCGACAGTGTTGATGATCGACATGAGCCGGTCGATGTTCCTGCGCGGCTGTTTCCTCGCCGCGAAGAAGGTCGCCATCGCGCTTGACTCGTTGATCCGCAGCCAGTACCCGCGCGACTCGCTCTACGTCGTCGGGTTCTCCAACTACGCGGTCGAGCTCAAACCTCACACGCTTCCGCAGCTCGCGCTGAACGACTACGTGTACGGGACCAACATGCAGCACGGTTTTCAGCTCGCGCGCTCGCTGCTCGCGAAGCACCGCGGGAACCGCCAGATCATCATGATCACCGACGGCGAGCCGACGGCCCACATCGCCGAAAACGGCAAAGCCTACTTTGCGTACCCGCCCGCCTTCCAGACCATCCAGCAGACGCTGCGAGAGGTCAAGCGGTGCACGCGCGATCGCATCGTGATCAACACTTTCATGCTCGAGCGCGGGCCCTACCTGACAGAGTTCATCAACCAGATGACCCGCATCAATAAGGGCCGGGCCTTCTTCGTCTCACCCGATCGGCTGGGCGAGTACGTCCTGGTCGACTATGTGAGCGGCAAGCAGCGCCGGCGGGCAAGCTCCCGGCGCGCCCGAATCGCCTGACCGCGCGTTTCCCTATGATCGAAAATCCGATGCCCGCCTGGAGCAAGCCCGCGCCTGAACGCCGCAACCTGAGCCCGGCCGCCCTTTACGAGCACGCCATCCGCCGCGACGAGGCCGTGGTCGTTTCCTCGGGAGCGTTGACCGCCGAAACCGGCAAGCACACCGGACGCTCGCCCAAGGACAAGTTCTTCGTCAAGGAGCCGACGAGCCAGGACGCGATCTGGTGGCAGGCCAACCAGCCCATCGCCCCGGCCAAGTTCGAAGGTCTCCTCGAGAAGATGCGGGAGTTCTGCGCCTCGCACGAAGTTTTTACACAGGACGTTTTCGCCTGCGCCGACCCCCGCCGGCGGCTGCGGGTTCGAGTGGTCACGGAGCTGGCGTGGCACAGCCTGTTCGCCCACAACCTTTTCATCAGGCCCAACGCGGACGAGCTGATGAACTTCGAACCGGACTTCACGGTCATCTCGCTGCCCTCGGTGAAGGCGGACCCGAAGGTCGACGGCACGCGCTCAGAGACTTTCATCCTCGTCAACCTCGCGCAGCGGATCGTCATCATCGGCGGCACGGAATACGCGGGTGAGATCAAGAAGTCGGTCTTCACCGCGCTGAACTACCTCCTGCCGGCCGAAGGCGTATTCCCGATGCACTGCTCCGCCAACGTGGGCAGCGGAGGGTCGGACGTTGCGCTTTTCTTCGGGCTCAGCGGCACCGGCAAGACGACGCTCTCCGCCGACCCTTCGCGCCGCCTGATCGGCGACGACGAGCATGGCTGGAGCGAGACAGGGATCTTCAACTTCGAAGGCGGCTGCTACGCGAAGACCATCCGCATCCGCAAGGAATCGGAGCCGGAGATCTACGCCGCCACGGAAAGCTTCGGCACGATCCTGGAAAATGTGGTCTACGACCCGCGAACCCGGATCCCCGACTACGACTCGGAGGAGAAGACGGAGAACACGCGCGCCGCCTACCCCGTCGACTTGATACCCAACGCTGTTCTTTCGGGGACGGGTCGGCATCCGAACAACGTGATCTTTCTCTCGGCGGACGCCTATGGCGTGCTGCCGCCGGTCGCGCGCCTCGACGAGGACCAGATCCGCTTTTACTTCCTCTCGGGGTACACCGCCAAGGTCGCCGGCACGGAGCGCGGAGTAACGGAGCCCGAGCCGATCTTCAGCACATGCTTTGCGGCGCCGTTCTTGGTGCTGCCGCCCGACCGCTACGCGGACATGCTGATCGAGCGCGTCAGCCGCCACAACTCGGACGTGTGGATGCTCAACACCGGCTGGGTCGGCGGCCCGTATGGGGTGGGCCAGCGGATGTCGATCGCCCACACGCGCGCGATCGTGCGCGCGGTTGTCCAGGGCAGGCTGCATGGAGTGGCGACTCACACCGACCCGGTGTTCGGATTGCAGATCCCAGACCAGGTGCCTGACGTGCCGACCGAGGTGCTCGATCCGCGCGCGACATGGACCGACCCCGAGGCCTACGACCTCCAGGCGAAAAAGCTGCGCGCGATGTTCGAGGAGAACATCCACATGATCGGCAAGAGCGCGTCCACAGCCGGCTAGATTTGCGGGTCGCGATAGTCGGAAGCAGGCGCTTCTCGGAACCGTTACGCGTAAGCGACTACATCAACTCTCTGCCTCCGCGTGCGTCGATCATCACAGGGAGCGCGAGCGGGGTGGACGCGGCGGCCACGAAGGCCGCGCGGGCGAAGGGGATCGCGGTCCAGGTGATGCCGGCGAGCTTCGACGAGCTCGCCGACCCCGGCAAGTCGGCGGCGCGCAACCAGCGGCTGGTCGATGCTTGCGACGTGCTGGTCGCGTTCTGGGATGGCAGCTCCAAGGGCACGCGCGCCACTGTGGAGCGAGCGCTGGACTCCGGCAAAGAGGTCCACGTGTTCCTACCGTCGCCGGGTCCTCCAGCCAACCCTAAGTAAGATTGGGATTGTGCCCGTAGCGATCGCTGTGCGCACGCGACTCTTCGCGAGGCTGCGCGAGCTGGCCCGCGCGCCGGAAACCGAGATGGTGGAGCTTCCAACGGGCTCGAGCCTGGCCGACGCCTATGAGGCCTTGCGGTCACGACACCCCGGGCTGCCGGAGCGGAGCGGAGTGCGCGCCGCCCTCAACTTGGAATTCAGCGACTGGACGGCACAGGTCGCGGACGGCGACGAGCTCGCCTTCATCCCGCCCGTTAGCGGTGGGGCGCACGGCGTGGGGGTCCTGTTCGAGTTGACGCAGGATCCACTCGATGCGCGGAGGCTCGAGGCGGCCGTCGCGCGCACTGGCGCCGGTGCGATCTGCACTTTCACCGGCGTCGTGCGCGACAGCTCGCGCGGCCGCTCCGTCACACACCTCGACTACGAGGCGTACACGGAGATGGCGGTCGCCCAGATGCGGAAGATCGGAGACGAGATCGCCGAGCGGTGGCCCGAGGCGCGTGTGGCGATGGCGCACCGGACGGGCAGGCTCGAGATAGGGGAGGCGTCAGTGGTGGTGGCCGTCTCGTGCCCACACCGCGCGGAGGCGATCGCGGCCTGCAAGTGGGGGATCGACCGCCTCAAGGAGTCGGTGCCGATCTGGAAGAAGGAGCACGCCGCCGACGGAACCTACTGGATCGAAGGCGAGGACGCCCAGCCCACGGCCTAGTCAGCGTGCTCGACTGGCTGCCACAAGGACGAGGCCCAGCACGACGTTGACCAGGGCAAAGCCGACGTTGACGAGCCCGTAGACGACAGTGCCGCTGCGCGCCCCCGGCGATCTAGAGCCGGAAAAACCAAAGACGACCAGGGCGATCACGACGCTCAGGCCGGCCAGGACGAAAAGCGCATAGCCGACGCGCCGCATCCACAGGCGTGTCCCGGCGCTCAGTCGCGCACTCGGGCCACCGACAGGCCATCCCGGATCGGGATCACAACGCTCTCGAGCCGCGGATGTTTCGCCACCCAGTTGTTGTAGAACGCGACGTTCTTCGCCTGCTGGTTCTTGGGGTTGAGCACCTCGCCCTGGCGCAGCGCGTTGTCCGCCATGAGCAGGCCGCCCGGATCAAGCCGCTCGAGGCAGAGCTCGGCAGCGCGTCGAGTGATGTCCTCCGACCTGAATGAATTGAGAAGATCGATGAAGCACGCATCGAATCGCGCCTCGATCTTTTCGAGCCCGCTCACCGCATTCTCTTCGACAACCTGGGCGCGCTCGCCAAAGCCGGCCTCGGCGAAATTCGCCCGCGCCCGCTCGGCGCGGTTGTGATCCATCTCGAACGTGGTCAGGGTTCCATCGCCGGTTCCGCGCAGTAGCCAGATTCCGCTGTAGCCGGTTGCTGTGCCCAGCTCGAGGACGCGCTTGGCTCGCGCGACCTTGACCAGCATGTAGAGCAGCGCTGCCTCGTGCGCGTCGACGATGGGGATGTCTTCGCGATGCGCTTCTTCCTCCATGCGCGCGAGCACCCCGTCGCGTGGCGGGACCAGGCTGTCCAGGTATTCCTGCAGCTTCTCGCTGACGTCGACCGTCCTCATGGCGATACGCGTTCCGGTGACATCACTTCAAGCACTCGGTCGACCTCCTCTTCGGTGTTGTAGAAGTGCGGTGACAGCCGCACGAAATCCTGATGGATTCGGGCAATCACGTGGGCGGCGCTCAAGTCCCGGAGCACAGCGGCCGGGTTCACCCCAGGCTTGCGGAAGGAGACGATTCCGGAAGACTCGGACCTGGAGCGGGGCCACGGTTCCACGATCTCACAACCATTGCGGGTCAGGCCTTCCGCCAGGCGCGCCGCAAGATCCAGGACGCGTGCTTCGATGACCTCAGCGCCGACTTCCAGCAGCAACGCGAGCGCCGCGCCGAAGGCCGCCGTGTCGAGCAGGGAGACGACGGACTCTTCAAACCTCCGGGCGCTGGCTGCGAACGTGAGGTCGTATTCGAAGTAGCTGTCATTGCTTGCAACGGACCCCACTCCAACAATCACCGGCCGGACGAGCTCGAGCAGCTCCGGGGCGCAGAAGCAAAATCCGATCCCGGGTGGTCCCATCAGCCACTTGCCGGCGCCGGCTGCGCAGAAGTCGATGGGCGTGCGCGTGACATCGACCTTGAGGGCGCCCACGCTCTGCATCACATCGACAGCGAAGACGATCCCTCGGCGCCTGCATTCGGCGCCGATCGCGTCAACGTCCACCCGGAAGCCATTCCAGAACGCGACGTGGGAGACGGCGACGACTCTTGTCCTCGCGTCGACCAGTGAGAAGACGCCGTCGGGGGTGATGCGTCCATCAGCACTCACTGCCCGGCGAAACGCGACACCGCGCGACTCGAGCGCCATCCACGGATAGACGTTGGCCGGGTACTCGCCGGTTGCGCCGACGACGTTGTCACCCGCCTTCCAGTCCAACCCCTGCGCGAGCAGCGAGATGCCATGAGCCGTGCTGCGGGTCAACGCGATCGAATCCGCAGAAGCGTTGATGAGCCGGGCTACGAGCTCGCGCGCGCGGTCAGCTTCGTCCTGCGCCCAGTGGTCTTTGTACGGCCGGTTGATAGACGCGTCGACGACCTGGTCGACGGCCGCTCCGGCCCGCTGCGACATCGGCGATACGCCGGCGTGGTTCATGTGGATGTAGCGGGCGGCCAGAGGGAAGAGATGCCGTGCTTCAACCGGATCCATGCTGCTCCTTCAACCAGGAATCGAGCAGCGGCTGAAGCGCCACGATGTAACCGCACATGCAGTCGGTCGCGCCGTCGAGCACGCCCTCATCCAGCTGCGCCGCCGGCAGGGTCTCATACAACCGACACCAGCCCCTGTCCCACGGCTCCAGCTCGGCGCGGGGCAGCTGCGCCTTGATTTCCAGCACGTGAGCCCGGAAGAACTCGAAAGCCTCCTGGTTTTTGTCCCGCGAGCCCTCGAAATGAAGCCCGATCTCCAGGCGACCGTCGCCTGTGTGATGCCAGGCCTCGTAATGGAACTCGGGGCGGCCGAAATGCACCTTCATCAGGCGGCCGCGCCCCCGGGCGCTGCTGAACGAGCGCAGAGATCCCGGCAGCCTCGCTTTCACCCCCTTGCGCAGCCCTCCGAAGAAGTCCACCGGCGCGAGCACCGTCCCTCTGACCAACTCGCCGAATATATCTCGTAACCTTCTTAAGCAATGGGCTACGTACCGACAGTCACCGAGAACGAGGGCGGCAACCGCGAGCGGACCTTTGACATCTATTCGCGCCTGCTCAAGGACCGCATCATCCTGATCGGCCGGCCGATCGACGACGTCGTGGCGAACCTCGTCGTGGCCCAGCTCATGTATCTCGCCGCCGACGACCCTGAGAAGGAGATCCAGATCTACGTCAACTCCCCGGGCGGCTCGGTCAGCTCCGGCTTCGCGATCTACGACACGATGCAGTACGTGCGGCCGCCCATCTCGACGGTGTGCATCGGGCGCGCCGCCAGCTTCGGCACGGTGGTCCTGATGGCGGGGGCGAAGGGCCGCCGGTTCTCGCTCCCCAGCTCTAACATCCACATGCACCAGCCCTTGATCGGCGGCCGCGGCCTGCAGGGCCAGGCCAGCGACCTCGACATCCACGCCCGCGAGATCATCCGCATCCGGGGAGTGCTCAACGAGCTCATCTCGAAGCACACCGGCCAGCCGCTGGAGCGGGTCGAGCGCGATACCGACCGCGACTATTTCCTGACGCCGCAGGAAGCGGTCGACTATGGGTTGATCGACGGCATCATCCAGCAGACAGCGGTGCCTGTTCTGGCCGCGGCCAGGTAAGCCCGGCCGCCCTCGCGCAGACCCAGCCGATCACAAGCACGCCCACAACGGCTGGAACGGGCGCCGGCGTGAGGGCCGCGATCGCTGCCCCGAGCGATAGCAGTAGCCAGTCATACCAGAGGGCCTCACCCCAGATCGCTAGCGCGACCGCGACGACCACGAGGTCGGTGGGCAGCGCGTGGGGCGCCACCAGGACGCCACCGGCGACCAGGACGGCCGCAGCCGGCCTGAACTCCGCGATGCGACGCCTCGCGAGGGCCAGAACGGCGACCAGCGCCACGAGCGAAAGGGCCGCGACAGCGTAGCCCTGGACGGCGGCTGGAAAGGCCGTGCCGAAATGGGCGAAGTCGATCTCGCGGCTGGCCGGCCGAACGGGGCCGTTCAGGGCGGGCAGCCACTGGAAGAACCAGCGGGGGTTCACCAACGCGGCCGACCCCCACAGGGCGAGGCCGGCGGCGGCCCAGCCGCCCAGGACGCGCCAGCGCCTGGTGACGATGAGCGCCGCGCCCACCGGGAGCATCAACTGTGGCTTGAGCAGGGTGACGCCCAGGCACAGCCCCGCCAAGAACGGCCGCGACCAGAGCGCGATCGCCGCGCCAATGCCGAGCGCGACCATGCCGTCGAGCTGGGCGTTGAGCAGCACGAGCGCGGTGGGGACGGACGCGAAGGCAGGGAGGATCCCCGAAGGCGGCCGAGGCCTGACCGCGAGGTAAAGTCCGATCGCCAGGCACGCCAGCCCGAACAGGATCCAGAGCCGGCCGCCGAGGTCGGTGCCGAGCAGCTCGAACGGCACGGCGAAGAACGCGACCCAGGCCGGCGCCACGAAGGGCAGGATCCCGTTGATCCCTAGCGTCACGAGAGTCCTCCCTCCCGTGACGTCGAGCTCGACGCGCCGCTGGACCTCGAAGTCGTAGAGATGTCCGGGATCGCTGACCATGATTCGCGCGCCCGTCGCGAAGGCGGGCCAGTCCGAGTTGATGACGTCGCCTCCGCCCTCGATGATCGGGTAGATCACGAAGCCGACCGCCACGGCGAGCATCGCGACAGACCCACGCCACCGCCAGCGGTCGGCCATCTACAGCTCGAGGCTCATGCCGTCCCGCGCAGCCTTGACCTCCGTGCCGATCCGCTGGGTCAGGTCCGCGGCGAGCTCCCATGGATGCGCTCGCCACACGGTCATTCCGTAGTGCGTGAGGATGGCCAGGCGCGGTTTCGCCTCGCGGATGATGCGCTCCGCATCTTCGAGGCAGAGGTGTGGGAGTCCGGCGCGGCAATCCATCAAGACCAGGTGGATCACCATCACGTCCGCCTTGTGCTGCTCCGCGATGCCGTCGTAGTAGGCAGAGTCCGTCACCCATCCCAGGCGGTTGCCAAACCTGAAGCCGTACGTCTCGACCTGGTGCACGTGGCGGGGTGTGGTCGTGAACGTGATGTCGCCGACCGTGTACTCGGTTTCGGGCTCGAGAGGCACGATCTCCTGCGGGAAGTGGCGGATGTACTTGAGGACGACCGGGTCATCGTCGAGCGCGTCGCTGGGGCAGTAAAGACGCCCGCGGTGGCGGAAGCCGCCGTCGGTCATCGCCTCGATCATCACGTTGACGTCGTTGCTGTGGTCGAGGTGCCGGTGGCTGATCACGATGGCGTCGAGCTTGGTCAGGTCGACTTTGCGCTTGGCGTACTGCACGATCGCGCCGGGCCCCGGATCGAGGCTGATCCGCGTATTGCCCTCCTCGATGTAGAGCCCGCCCGAGGCGGCCAGCTGCTTGGCGACCATGAACCGGGCGCCGGCGGTCCCCATGAACGTCAGCTTCATGACCTGACACCTCCCCGCTTGCCGGGCACGTCCGGGGCAGCCGGGGTGGGAGGGCCTACTTCAGCAATCGCACTCAACGAAGGCACCGTCTTCGCTCCGAAATATCGTTCGTAGAGCTCCGCCACTCGCTCGAGCGTGTCGATCTCTTCGACTGGCTTGTCATCGCGGATGCGAACGATGCGGGGAAAGCGGAGCGCATAACCGCTCTTGTGGCGCGTCGAGTGCTGGATCGAATCGAACGCCACCTCGAGCACGACTTCTGGCTTGACCAGGCGCCCGTAACGCTGATCCTCGATCGTGATGTCGAGGAAGCGTTTGGTCATGGTGGCGATCTCGGCGTCGGTGAGCCCCGTGTAAGCCTTGCCGACGTTGACGAGCCGCCCCGTGCTCGTGTCCCTGACCGCAAACGTGTAATCAGACAGCACGCCCTTGCGCTTGCCGTGACCCCACTCGACTGCGGTCACCACGACGTCGAGGGTCGCCAGCGGGCGCTTCAACTTGAGCCACGCGAGGCCGCGGCGCCCGGGCGTGTAGGGACTCAGTGGATCTTTCACCATCAATCCCTCGTTGCCTCGCTCGCGCGTCTCGCTGAAGATCCGGTCGAGGTGGTCCGGATCAGTGGCCTCCTCCAATCTGGCCAGCAAGAACGGGTGCCGCAGGTTCAGACCTTCCATCAATCCGCGGCGCGTTGCGAGCGGTTCATCGAGCAGCGCGCGGCCGTCGAGCCAAAGCAGGTCGAACACGACCAGCACGACCGGCACCTCTTGGCGGAGGTCGGCAGAGACCTGCTTGCGGCCGAGGCGACGCTGCAGCTCGAAAAATCGCAGCACGCGTCCATCGCGATGGGCCAGCACCTCCCCGTCGAACAGCACGTCGTGGCCGATCGAAGGTGCGCTCTCAGCCAGTTCGGGGAAGGCGCTCGTCGTCTCCTTCAAGTCGCGCGAGAACAGCCCCACACGGTCGCCCTCGCGGTGAAGCTGGCAGCGCACGCCGTCATATTTCTCCTCCGTCCACACGCTCGTCGCCCCCATGCGCTCGAAAGCCTCGGCCGGCGTCTCCACAGGGCTGGCGAGCATGAAGCGCACGGGCTGAAACAGAGTGATCGTGGTCGTGTCGAACTGTTTTTGTTTGCACCTGACCGCCGCTTCGCCGATGTCGCCGGTGATGAGGTGGACGCGCTTGACCTGCGTGATCGGAACGTCGAAGGCTTCGGCGATCGCCGCCTCGACGAGGCCCTCGCTGAGGCCGATGCGTAGCTCCCCGGAGATGATCTTGACGAAGAAGCGTGCGGCCTCGGGGTCAAGCCGGCGCAGCAGCGAGGCGAGAGGCGCCTCCTTGGCCTTGCCGCGCGCGGTTCGAATCGCCTCCAGCGTCTCCTCGACCTCCTGCAGTGACACGGGCTCGGGGTGCGTGCGGCCTTCGAGGGCCTCGCCCGCCCAGTCGCCGATGTCCGAATGCTTGCGGAAGATGCGGCCGAGCTCATCCTCATCGCGACCGGAGAGCGAGGACACGGCCTTGCTGACGGCCGACCACCCGAGTCCGAGGGTCCGCCGCTTTGAGGGGCTGAAGGCTCGTCCGCTCATGAAGACCGCCGCACGGCGGAGGTCGTTGTCGTCGAGCGTGCGAAAGTACGCGGCCAGGATTCGCGCCTTCTCGAGGGTGGCGGTGGTCGATCCGACCGCCACCCCTGCATGTGCAAACTCGATCATCGAGTGGCCTATCGTAGATCGCGATGCGAAGGTGTCCGTATCTCGAGGAGTACTTGAAGGAGCGCCATTCGGTGCTGCGTGTCTACCGATTTGACTGCCACGTGGATCGCAAGTCGAAGCGCAAGTACGCGTTGAGCGACAGCCCTCCCATCTGCGTGCGCAACTTCGAGGACTGCCCGCTCTATCAGTCCGAGAAAGGGCGCGAGGATCAAATCATCAGGCGCTACACGGATTGACCTGTGCGATTTGCGGGGCCCCATCGATGCCCCTCGAGGGTGCTTGTGTCTTTTGCCACGCGCCGATCTCGGGCGAGGACGATGACCCCGCCCAGCTGCTCGACTACCTCGTCGAACGCATCCCGGCCGCCAAGGTGAAGCGCGGCCACCTCAACCGCGGTCCGATCACCGAGCTCGTGCTGGACATCGCCGGCCGCACCTTCCGTGTTCGGGTCAAGAACGAGCAGTTCGAGCTGCTGCCGCCGGTGCACCTGACCGCCTGGGTGGACCTGCTTCTGACGAAGCTGAGCGATGCCGCCGCGGTCGACCCAGACCTCCGCCGCGCGGTCCTGCGTTCGGGCTGGGCCCTGCGCTAGAGACCGACGACTTAGAGCGCCAGCGTCAGCTGTTCGGTTGCTTCGAGGGCCGAGGCCCGGATGCCTCGCTTACGCAGGTGGCGCGCGAAATCGGCTGTGAAGCCGTGCACCGTGTACACCTGGTCGGCGCCCGATCGCTCGACTACCTCCATGAGCTCGTCGAAGTCGCAGTGGTCTGAGAGATCGAATGTCGCATCGGCGCCGAAAATGCGCGCGAACTCGGCGTCCTTCGCCCAACCTGACACGAGAGCGGTTCGATATCGTCCCAGCCGCCGGACCTCGTCCTTGCCGGCCGGAGGGGCGATTACCACGCGGCCGCGCGGTGCCTCTCCGTCGAGCTCCACCCATTCGGGCAGCGGTCGACCGGCTGTCGCGTATTCGCGCGCGCATGGCACGCACCGCTTCTCGAGAGCGAACGCGAACCCGTACGGCGCGAGCGCCAGCATCATCTCCTCTGTCTTGCCGAGGGCGTGACATAAAAGCACCGGGGTGACATTGCTGTCGAGCGCGCGGCGGCACCACATCGCAATCGACTCCACGATCGAGTCAGGGTCTCCGAAGCGAAAGTGCGGTCGCCCATACGTCGTCTCGACGATGAGCACGTCGGCTTTGGGGACGAACGTCGGCATGCCGCCGCCCGCCTGCCGCAGCTTGATGTCGCCCGTGTACAGCAGGGAGGTTCCGTCGTGTTCGAACAGGAGCTGGGCCGAACCGAGCATGTGGCCGGCCGGGTACAGGGTCACCGTGGCCGGGCCCCGGCGCATCTTTTCCCGATAGCCCAGCATCCGCCAGCCGCGGGGCCGGCGCGACTCTGGAATAAGGGCGAGCGTCTGCGGCGTGAGGAGGGCCTCCTTGTGCCTGCGCGCGTGGTCGGTATGCGCGTGCGAGATGAAGGCGAATGACCTGACCACGAGCGGGTCGAGCCACAGGCGATGTGCGGGCAGCGACACGCCGTGATCCCAAACGACCTCGCGGGTCACAGCCGGACGAGGTCCCCTTTTGCAAACAGCCCCGCCGGGACGGTCACGCCAATGGCCGCGTAGGCCTCGAACGGGACGCCTATGTCGGCGACCCACACCTCGCCGGACAGGCGCGGCCCGTCGCCTGTGAGAAGCCCCGGCTTGGGAAGTCCGAGTGTGATCGTCGTAGCGGCCTGCACACACGGAGCGTAGGCGACCCCGGAGTCGGCGTCGAGGCCGGACGGCACATCCACGGCAATGACGCGCAAGCGCGAGGAGTTGATCGCTTCGATCCATTCCGCAAACCGACCCTCCGGGCGCCTGGACACCCCTGTGCCGAAGATGGCGTCGACGACCGCCGACGCGCCCGCCAGGCTCAGCTCGCTCGAGACCTTGACTCCGATCCGTTGCAGTGCCTCGAGCTCACGGGCGGCGGGGCCGTGGAGGCGGCCGCGGTCGACGCAACAGACGCCTGCGAGCTTCCCCCACCGGTGAAGGTGGCGCGCCGTGGCCAAACCATCGCCCGCGTTGTTGCCTATGCCGCAGACGACCGCCGTCGCATCGGGGCAGACTCGAGCCACCTGCCATCCGGCGGCTTCCATCAACCATTCGACCGAGATGCCGAAGCGCTCCTGCGCGAGCGCGTCGACCTCCTTGACCTGGCGGCT
>DATMKM010000128.1:0-5326 GCA_035571315.1 Candidatus Acidiferrum sp. | reverse complement strand
GCGAAGAGGTCTCCGAGACCCTCTTCAAGCCAACACCGCAACCGTCGCCGGATAAGCTTTACTGACCGTTTAGGAGGTCCAGATGTCAATCCCCGTGGTATTCGGGCTCATCGCTTTCGCAGGAATCTTCTTGTTGGTGCTCGGCGTGGGCCAGATGCGGCGCTCCGCGGGCGGCAGCGAGGACTTCCAGGCACGCCTTGCCGCCTACGGTGTGACCACCGCAGGGGCGACGACGCTTCCGCCATCCACCGGATTGCGAGACTCCCTGAACCGGCTATTTCAGCCCGCCGCCGACCGCGTCGGTCGCGGCGATTCGAAGAAGGGCAAGCCGTCCGTCGCGGAGCAGCTCCAGAGGGCAGATCTGAGGCTTCGTACGTCCGAGTTCTTGATGATCCAGGTGGGCAGCACGGTGCTGTTCGTCCTCATCGCGATCTTGCGCTTCGGGCTGCCGCTCGGTGGCCTCATCCAGACGATCGTGGCCGGGGTCATTGGATACCTCGTGCCCAGCTTCTACGTGAAGTACCGGATCAACAAGCGCCTGAAGGCGTTCAACAACCAGCTCGGCGACACGCTGACTTTGCTCTCCAACGCGATCAAGGCAGGCTATTCATTCGCGCAGGCGATCGACACGGTCGCCAAGAACGGGGTGCCTCCGATTGCGGACGAGTTCGGCCGCGCGGTGCGTGAGATGAACCTCGGTGGTTCGCCCGACGAATCGCTGCAGAACATCACAAAGCGCATCGTGAGCCCCGACTTCGACCTGGTCGCGACCGCGTACTCGATCCACCGCACGGTGGGTGGAAACCTCGCGGAGATCCTCGACAACATCGCCTACACGATCCGCGAGCGGGTCAGGATCAAAGGTGAGATCGCTACGCTGACCGCCCAGGCCCGAGCGTCTGGAACACTGATCACGTTCCTGCCCATCGTGCTCGCCGCCTTCATGTACTTCGTCACCCCGACGTACTTCCGGCCGATGTTTGACAGCATCGTCGGCTGGATCCTGCTGGTGATCGGAGCCTTCATGATCTTCGTGGGCAACCTGATCATCCGGCGCGTGGTCGCCATCGAGGTATGAGCAGATGAGCACCACCCTCCTGCTGGCACTGGTCGTCGGTCTCGGCGTGCTGATGATCTTCATCGGCCTCGCCCGGACGCCTTCCTCGAACACCGCCGAGATGGTTCAGCAGCGCCTCTCGGTTTACGGCGGCGAAAAGCCGCTGACCCTCGAAGAGGTCGAGCTGCAGAGGCCCTTCAGCGAGCGCTTCCTGCGGCCCGCGATCGAGCGGCTCGGATCGATGATGTCCCGCTCGACGCCGCAGAAGGCCCGTCAGAACCTGATGAACCGGCTCGACCTGGCCGGACGTCCGGGCAACCTGACGCCCGAGGACTTCGCTGCCGTGCGCATCGTCGCCGCAGCCGTCACGGCGGCCGTCGGTCTGCTCATCGGCCTCCTGCTCGGCAGCGTCGTGTATCTGGCGATCTCCGTGGTGGCCGGCGCCATCCTGGGTTTCTACCTTCCCGTGCTGTGGCTGAAGCAGAAGGTCGACGCGCGCCGCGCCGAGATCCAAAAGGGCCTACCTGATGCCATGGACCTGCTGGTCATCGCAGTCGACGCCGGGCTTGGCTTCGACGCCGCCCTCGCGAGGGTGACGGACAAGTACAAGAACGCGCTGTCGGACGAGTTCGCCAAGGTCCTCCGCGAGGTCAGCCTGGGCCGGCCGCGCCTTGAGGCGATGGACGAGATGGGCCGGAGCAGCGGAGTCGAAGACCTCCACAACTTCATTCAGGCGATCATCCAGTCCGAGCAGTTCGGTACCGGAATCGGCAAGATCCTCCGCATCCAGGCGGACGAGATGCGGCGCAAGCGCCGCCAGCGAGCGCAGGAGAAGGCCGCACAGGCGACCTTGAAGATGATGCTGCCGATGGTGGGCTGCATCTTCCCGACGCTGTGGATCGTGCTCTTGGGGCCGGCCGCCCTGATCCTCCTGAAGCCGAGGTAGCAAGGCACGCCTTCCTGGCTCTTGCCGAGCATCCCGACCTGGGAGCTCGTGCTTCGCGGTTTCGTCATCTACGCCGGGCTGCTGATCGCCCTCCGCCTGTTTGGCAAACGCGAGGTAGGCCAGTTCACGCTGTACGACCTCGTCTTCATCCTGCTCGTCGCGAATGCGCTGCAGCCGGCGATCACCGGGCCTGACACATCGCTGGGCGGCGGCTTCGTCCTGATCGTGGTGCTGGTCGGTACCAATTACCTGGTCGGCAGGTTCGACCGGATGCCTCGGTTCCACCGCTTGTTCACCCCCCCGCCCGCGATCATCGTGCGGGACGGCCAGTACCTGCAGGACGTGATGAAGAAAGAGGGGGTCGACGAGCCGGAGGTGGAGATGTCAATGCGCGAGCACGGCATCACCGACATGAAGGACGTGCTGCTGGCCGTGCTCGAGCCGGACGGCACGATCTCGATCGTGCCCACCGGCGCGGCGATGACCCGGACCAAGCACCGGATCCGCTACCACCACCGCGCGGGCTAGCCGCCAGATTTTTTCTTAATCCACTCCAGCACGTTGGAGGAGGAGAGGGCCGCCTGAGAGGTCTGCCTATTCCGCTGAGAGAAAGTCGATCGCCGCTTGCTTGAACTCCCGGGCCGGCACCGCGCCCATGTGGTCGCGCCCTTGAACCGTGACCAGGCGCGACGAGGGCATGAGCTCGACGAGCTCGGGCGCGTCAGGCGCGAGCTCATCGCGATCGCCGACCACCACAAGGACCGGCGTCTGAATTGCGGAAAGCCTGGCCGGGTCCCAGTCCGGCTGCAGTCCTTTGATGCACGCGGCGAGAGCTTTCAGATCGTTGGTCGGACGGGCTGACGCAAAGCGATAGAAGGACTGCGCGATGGGATTGTCACCGGGTTCGCGCGTGAGAAACGCCGCGGCGATCGCATCCGCGTTGCGGATCGATCCCGACGCGCCGATGCCGCCCAGGACCGCGCGCCGCACCCGGTCCGGCGAATCCATCACCACCTGCAGCCCGATGCGCGCTCCCATCGAGTAGCCGAGGTATCCGGCCGACGGCACCTCCAGGTGGTCCAGCAGGCGGGTGACGTCGCGCCCCATGATGCCGATGGCGTAGGCGGCTGAGTCGTGCGGCTTATCGCTCTGCCCGTGGCCGCGGCAGTCGAGTCCGAACACCCGGAACCCGGCGGTGGTGAGCGCCTCCTGCCATCGGGTGCCGACCCAGTTCAATCGATAGTCCGACGCGAAGCCGTGCACGACCACGAGCGGCGCACCTTGCTCGGGTCCATGGACTTCGTAGTGCAGTCGGATGCCATCGCTTTCGAAATCCATGCGGCCCCGCTAGGCTAGTCGATCGTCATGGCGGGACGGCGCGCGGTGCACGAGAGTTCGGGGAAGGTGCTTGCGGAGGACCTCGAAAGCGCCACGTCATTGTTCGCTTTGACGGCGGGGCTGATGTTCCGGCGCACGCTCGAACCAGGACGTGGCCTGTGGCTCAGCCCGTGCAACGGCATCCACATGATGTTCATGAGATTTCCCATCGACGCCGTCTTCCTCGACAGCCGCGAGCGCGTGAGGAAGGTTTATCGCAGATTGCCGCAGTGGTGGGGAGTGGTGTGGTTCGTCTGGGGCGCCCATAGCGTCCTGGAGCTGCCGGCGGGCTCCACCGCGGCCATCGACCTCAAGCGCGGCGACCAGGTCGTGATCAGCTGACGCGCGGCCAATAGAAGCTTGACCCCGGCCCATAACCTCCGATCGTGCCAAGCGAACCACCGGGCGAGCTCGTCCGCAGCGCCGCACGCCGCCCCAGGCGGGTCATGACGGCGTGGCCCTCGACCACGTGCCCGGCGCCTTCATCGTGGCGTGGAGCCTCTCTGGAGACCCGCTCGAGCTTGCTGGTCGACGGCGCGGCGACGACAGGAGCCACTCTGGAGGCGTATGCCACGGCTTTGAGGGCGGGGGAATCGGGGCCCGTAATGGGGGTCTGATTGGGGAGGGTTAACGTATAGTTGGCAGCCGGTTCAATTCCGAAGCGGAGGCTAGCCAATGGCAGTTCGGATCCCCGGCATCAACATCGATGAGTACTACCAGCAGCTAGGGCCGATCGAGCCCCTGATTCGTGACGACCGTGTGACCGAGATCATGGTCAACGGCTCAGACCACGTTTACGTCGAAATGGCGGGCAAGGTCGTGTTGACAAACATCAAGTTCGTCGACGAGGACGCGCTGCTCAATGTCATCCAGTTCATCGTCCGCACCGTGGGCCGCCGCATCGACGAGCGCAGCCCGCTCTGCGACGCCCGCCTGGCCGATGGCTCCCGTGTCAACGCTGTCATCCGCCCTCTCGCGCTGAATGGTCCGCTGCTGACGATCCGCAAGTTCTCGCGCGACCCGTTCCAGGTCGAGGACCTGATTCGCTTCGGCAGCTGCAACGAGGCCGGCTTCGGCTTCCTCAAGGCGGCCGTGCTGGCCAAGGCCAACATCATCATCTCGGGCGGCACTGGCACCGGGAAGACGACCTTCCTCAACGTGCTGTCCGGCTTCATCCCGGTGGAGGACCGCATCGTGACCATCGAGGACGCGGCCGAGCTTCAGCTCCACCAGGAACATGTGTGCCGCCTCGAGACGCGGCCGAGGGACATCAACGGCGAAGGCGAGGTCACGATTCAGCGCCTCGTCATCAACGCTTTGCGCATGCGACCGGAGCGCATCGTCGTCGGTGAGTGTCGTGGGGGAGAGGCGCTGGACATGCTCCAGGCCATGAACACCGGCCACGACGGCTCCATGACCACCCTGCACGCCAACACCCCGCGCGACGCTCTCGCCCGGTTGGAGACGCTGGTCCTGATGGCCGGCGTCGATCTGCCGGTGCGGGCGATCCGCCAGCAGGTGGGCAGCGGCATCAACCTCATCATCCAGTTGAACCGCCTTCGCGACGGCTCCCGCAAGGTGACCGCCATCACCGAGATCGTCGGCATGGAGCAGGACATCATCACCATGCAGGACATCTTCACGCTGGAGCAGAAGGGCGCGACCGCCGACGGAAAAGTGATCGCCGAGTTCAAGCCGACCGGCCTTCGGCCGAAGATCCTGGACCGCATCTTCGCCCAGGGAATTCCCCTGCCGAAGGAGATCACGATGCTGTTCCCGCCGCCCCCTGGATACAAGCCCTCGGCCCGCTAGGCGGCGCACCCAGCGCGTTCGGTTCGGTCATATACTCGGGTGGTGAAGGTCGTCCTGCACGACCGCACCGACGGTCTTGGGCAGGAGGTGCGGGGCAACGCTGAACACAAGCTGGCCAGACTCGCGCGCCATTT
>DATMKM010000127.1:0-4404 GCA_035571315.1 Candidatus Acidiferrum sp. | reverse complement strand
GCAGCCCTGCGTCGTCGCGCCGCGCGACGCAGGCTGACGCCCGTCATGGCGATCGCCACGAGCGGCACCAGCCACACGGCGGAGACGTGGTCTGCCGCCAGGATGCCGGTGGCAGCCAGTGCGAGCACCATCGCGACCGCGACCGTCCAGTCGTCGCCGACGACGAATCGGTAGAGGAAGCGCGCCACGCCAACCACGCCTGACGAGATCGCTCTCAACTACGCCATCTCCAGAGCCGCTTGATGAATCCGACGCCGCTCCAGGCCGATGTAGGTGGCCGCCACGAGGCCGTAAACGGCGAGCAGGGCGACGATGTCGAGGTCGCTTTGCGGCCAGTTCACACCGAGTCCCTCGAGTGACCAGAAAGTTCCGAAAGAGGTGAGCAGGGTTCCCACGACGAGCTGCAGTAGGCTCCGCGGAATGCGGGTCACGATGCCTTTCAGGGCGAACCCGATGGCGCCGATCACGACCAAGGCCGCCGCGGCCCCCACGACCGAGAGACCCAGCTGGCCGGCCGCGAGCCCGAACGACACGACGATGAGAGCGATCTCCAGGCCTTCGAGCAGCACGCCCTTGAAGGCGAGCACGAAAGCCACCCAGTCGACGCCGCTGGACGGGATGTCCTCGTCCTCCACCGCTTCCTCGCCCACGCCGGCAAGACCCCGAGCAGCCACTCGCGCGATGCCCTTGCGGTACCACTGCAGGCCGAAGAGCACGAGCAAGGTGCCGACCACAGCACGCAGCGGCCCGATCGGAACCGCCGCGAGGGCGACGCCCAGAACCGCGATGATCACGGCCAGCAGGGCGAAGCCGGCCACCGCGCCCAGCACGGTCGAGCGCCAACCTCGCGTCGCACCGACCCCGAGCACGATGACGACCATCTCGATCGCTTCGACCGCCGAGGCAAGGAAGGTCGTCACCAGGACGACGCCGGCTCCCGTCATCTCGCTTATTAAACCTCCTCCCGGACCGGCTCCGTTCCCGTGCCAGACTGGACATCTGTGAGCACGCAGGAAGCGTGGCCCGAGCTGCCTTACGGTGCCTGGAAGGACACGCTTGACACGCTGCACATGAAGCTGCAGATCGTCGGCAAGGTCCGACTCGCGCTGACTCCGTTCGAACCGCAATGGGCCAATGTGCCGCTCTACCTGACCGCGCGCGGCCTGACCACCACTCCGATGCAATCCGCCACGGGTTTGATCTTCGGCATCGACGTCGATCTCATCGACCATCACGTCGCGATCCGGACCGTCGGCGGCGAGATCCGACGCGTGCCCCTGACAGCGCGGCCTGTCGCGGAGTTCTATGCGGAATTCATGGCAAACCTCGCTGCCTTCGGCGTCGAGGCGAGCTTCCGGCCGATTCCCTCCGAGGTCAGCGATCCGATTCCGTTTGCCGAGGACACGGTACACGCGACCTACGAGCCGGAATGGGCGACCCGTTTCTGGAGAGTCCTGTCTCAGATCGATCTGGTGATCAAAGAGCACCGCTCCCGGTATCGGGGCAGGCACTCGCCCGTGCATTTCTTCTGGGGTAGCTTCGATCTCGCTTACTCGAGATTCAACGGCCGGCCCGTAACGCCGCCGCCCGGCGCCGGGATCATCGAGCGGCTGGGCGGAGACGCCGAGCAGGTGTGCTGCGGATTCTGGCCTGGCCATGCGCGCTTTGCGCAAGCCGCCCTCTTCTCCTACACGTATCCGAAGCCGGCCGGAATCGAGCAACAGGCGGTCGAGCCGGGGGAGGCTTCATGGAGCCAGGAGCTCGGCGAGTTCGCTCTTCTCTACGAGGACGTCCGCAAGAGCGCGTCGCCTCGCGACGCGATTCTCCGGTTTTGTGAAAGCACTTATGCGGCGGGCGCCCGCCTGGCAAGGTGGGATCCCGCACTTTCGGTCGAACGCGTCCGCTGAGCTCGGCCAGGGCGTTCAGCCGCCGGCTGCACGTCGCCGTCAAGCCCCCGCGCGACCCAGGCTTGTCCGGGCTCCGGCGCGCAGCGCGCGCCGCAACAATCATCCCGCTCGCCTTTGCGTTTGCGGACGTGCTCTTGCGCGCGCCGCAAAGCCTGGTGTTCGTGATGTTCGGCTGCTTCTCGCTGCTCGTGATCTCCGACTTCGGTGGCTTTCGTCGCCCTCGCGCGCTCGCCTACCTGACAGCGACTCTGGTGGGAGCGGCGCTGGTGGCGTTGGGCACGCTCGTCTCGACCTCACCCTGGCTGCCGGCGGTGCTCATGTTCGTCGTCGCCTTCACGATCTCGTTCAGCCGCATCTTCGGCGGCTACTTCGCAGCCGCCAACCTCGGCATGCTCCTCGCGTTCGTGATCGCCGTCACGATCCCCGCGCCGCCTGACGTCATTCCGGCGCGGGTCGGCGGCTGGGCGATGGCCGGGCTCATATCGACCGGGGCCGCCATCGCGTTGTGGCCACGTTTCGAACGCGTCATGACAGACAAGCTGGCGGCGAAGGCATTGCTCGCCGTCGCCGACCTCGTCGAAGGTATGCGACCTGGGGCGGGCAACGTCGAATTCATGCACCTCCAGGAGGCTGCCCGCGCCGCGGTGCAAGAAGCTCGGCAGGCATATGCCGTGATGGGTAAGCGTCCCATCGCCCCGGCTCGTCGCGACCGGGCATTCATCCAGATGCTGATCGAGTGCGAACGGATCGTCGACATCATCGAGCGCCCGTTCAATGAAGACCGGAGTGCGGTGCGGCCCGACCTGCCGGAGGGGAAACAGCTACTGGCGTCAGTCGTCGACGCCCTGCGCTCCAGCGCCGCGGTGCTCAACGGCGGCGCCAAGCCCCACCTTCAGGCCATCGAGGCAACGCGGGTGCAGCACCGCGCAGCGCTCGATCGATGGGCGGCAGAGCAGCTGGGGTTCGGGCGGCCGGTTGAGGAGGTGCTCGACGGGCTCGACGTCGACGACACGCTGCGGGTCGTTTCGTACGTGACGTTCACGCTCGGCCGCCACGCCATCATCGCCGCGGGCGCAAAGCTCGACGCAGGCGATGCCGCGATCGATGTTCTGCAGGCGATCCGCACGCATCTCGAGCCTCCTTCGACCGTGCTGCAGGGCACCCTTCGAGTGGCAATCGGCCTAGCCCTGGCCGTCTTCATCGCGGGTGCTTTTGGCCTCTCGCACGCGTTCTGGGTCGTGCTGGGAACGATCCAGGTCTTGCGCAGCAACGCGCTTGGCACCGGACGCACGATCGTCCTCGCGGTCGCCGGCAACGCGATCGGCGTGCTGATCGGCGGTGCATTCGCCGTGCTCGCCGGCAACGACCGCAATGTCATGTGGATCGCTTTTCCGATAGCGGTCTTCCTGGCCGCTTACGCGGCGACGACCATCGGCTTCATGCTCAGCCAGGCGGCGTTCACCATCAACCTGATCATCGTGTTCAACCTGATCTCCCCGGCGGGGTGGCAGGTCGGCCTGGTGCGCATCGAAGATCTGATGGTCGGCGCCGTGATCAGCCTGGTGGTCGGTCTGCTCCTCTGGCCGCATGGGGCCCGTCGCGAGCTCGCCAGAGCATTAGGTAGCGTCTATCGAGATCTGGTCGAATACATGGGGACCGGATTCGATCTCGTTCTGGGTTTTGTGCCCGCGGCTGCCGGGTTCAACACGGCGAGCGCGGCGGACCCCCTTCGCAAGGCCGTCCTGCGCGCCCGGGACCGCGCCGACGCGGCCTTCGACACGTTCATCACCGAGAAGGGCGACCGTTCGTTCGACCAGGAAACCGCGGCCTTCCTGCTCGCCTCGGCGAACCATGCGATCCTGGCGGGCGACCTGCTCGAGGTGATCGCCGGGCTGGGGTACCAGGCCGGCACCTGCGCAGACGGAGCTCGCGAGGTGCATGAGCAGGTGCGCGTGCTGCTGAGCCGGTATCGCCGCCTGGCGGACCGCCTGGATCTTTCGCCGGCGTTGCAGCCTGAAACCCGGGTCGTGTTGTCCGCTTTGCGCCAGGCGGAGCTGGGGTGCCTCCGCCGGTGGCAAAAGGACCCTGAGGTGGGGAAGGGGGCGGTCGCTGTCGTGATGGCCGGCGAATGGGTGTCGAACCTCACGCGCCTGGAAAACGACCTCGAGACGCCCGTGACGGGCGCGGTCGAAGCCGCTCAAAAGCCCTGGTGGCGCTGATTCAAATCGGATGTCGATCCGGCTGCAACCCGTTCGTATAGAAAGCGATGGCGGCAACCAACGAGGAGGATCGAATGAGAAGAGTGATCGTGTTCAACAGCCTGACGCTGGACGGCGTGATGCAGGGCCCTGGGCGCGCCGACGAAGACGTTCGCGGCGGGTTTGCGCATGGTGGCTGGGCGCTGCCGTATGCCGACGAGGTCATGGGCCGCGCGGCCGCCGAGAGCGGGGCCACGACCGGAGCGATCCTGCTCGGCCGGCGGACCTACGAGGACTTT
>DATMKM010000126.1:0-7972 GCA_035571315.1 Candidatus Acidiferrum sp. | reverse complement strand
ACGAAGCCGCGGGCCGTGTCGGACTGTTCCGCGACTCCGAGCTCCTCGGCAGCATCTGGACGAGCTGCATCGTGGCGCTGTGGGTCACCGGGCTGTCGGTGGCGGTCGGCACCGCGAATGCGTTCCTCATGGAGCGCGAGCAGTTCCCCGGCAAGGGGATTCTGTCGATGCTGATGCTGACCCCACTGGTCATCCCCGGCGTGATCCTCGGCATCTCGATCCTGGCGTTCGCGAGCCGCCTCGCGGACCTATGCACCGATCTGTTCGGGCTCGAGGCGGATTTTCTACGCCCGGGTCTGCCGCTCGTCGTGCTCGGCCAGTTCTCCTACATCGTCGCGATCGCGACGCTCACGATCAGCGCGCGCCTGAAGCGCTTCGACCGCAGCCTCGAGGACGCGGCGCTGAATCTCGGCGCCTCGCACGCCGCGGTGCTGTGGAACGTCACGCTCCCCTATCTGCGCCCGGCCATCATCGGCTCGGCCGCAATCGCTTTCCTCATGTCCTTCGAGAACTTCAACACCACGCTGATGCTGGTGGGATCGGATGCGCCGCTCACGATCATGATGTACGGGCGCATGCGCGAGGGTGCGACGCCGGTGCTGAACGCGGTGAGCCTGTTCCTCATGAGCGCCTCGGCAATCCTGGCGCTGATGCTGCTCAGGCGAGGTCCCCGAGCGCCGCCTTGAGGGGCCCGAGCCAGGGCGCGAAGTTTCGCCACTGATCCACGCCCTCCCGGTATATGGGCTGGCGGACCTGCTCGGAGCTCGCGGTGCGCACGCTGCGCTCGGTCTTGTAGAACTCGAGGCACGCGGGCTCGAACGGCACTGCGAGAAATGCCAGGATGCGGCGCACCTGCGGCTCGAGGTCCTCGACCAGTTCCTCGTGCTGCACGCGCAGAACCTTACCGGGCAGGACCCGGTCCCAGTGCGCCATCAGCTCGACGTAACCGCGGTAATAGGCCGCAATGTCACTCAGGCTGTAGGTGAAGTCCTGTCCGTGCGCATACAGCTGCTTGAAGTTGCTGAAGCAACAGGCCATCGGCTCACGCCGTGCATCGATGATCTTCGCGTTCGGAAGTATCAGCTGAATCATGCCGACGTGACGGAAGTTGTTGGGCATCTTGTCGATAAAGAACGGCCTGCCGCCGCGGTAGATCCGGGTGTCGGCGAGGTAGCGCTCGCCAAAGGACTGCAGCTGCTCGGGGCTCAGGCGCTCGAGCGCGCGCGGGTAGGCCGGGTTCTGCTCGTCCGGCATGCGCCCGTTCAGCTGATGCGCCAGGCGCGGGATGTCCGCCAGCTCCATCGTGCCCTCGATCTGGGAGTGCGAGGCGAGAATCTGCTCGAGGAGCGTGGAACCAGCCCGCGGCAATCCGACAATGAAGATGGGATCGGCTCGCTGGCAGCCGCCACCGGCGTGCGCCGCGAACAGCTCCGGCGTGCACACCGCCTGCTGCAGGCGCAGGTTGCGCTCCATCAGGTCGGGGCGGTAACTGCTGCGGCTCTTCTTGAGCGCGTTGCCGCGCTCATAGAAGCGGAAGGATTCGGCGTAGTCCTTGCGATCCTCCAGCGCCTTGCCGAGCGCAAAGCACAGGTGAAAACGGTCCTCGAAGCTCGTGCCCGGATCGGCTTCCGCGTCGCGCATGCGCGCGATCTCCTCGTCGGAGAAGCGATAAGTCTTGAGATTCGCCAGGCTCCAGTAGGCGTCGCCATAGCTCGGTGACACCGCCGCTGCCTTGCGATACGAGTCGATCGCTTGCTGCTGCCGCCCCAGGGTTTTCAGCGTGTGGGCGATCGACAGATGCAGATCGCGCGCCTGCGGCGCGGCCTGCGAGAGCTCGCCGTAGACGCGCAGCGCCTCTTCCTGATCGCCGAGCCCTACGCAGACGTCGCCGTAGAGCGTCCGGTACATGCGGTTGGCCGGGTCGACGCTCAGGAGCTTCTTGACCTCCGCGAGCGCCCGCTCGTGCTTGTGTCTCTGCAGCAGAACGCTGGCGTACTCGAAGCGCGCGACGTGATAGTCCGGAGCGAGCAGCAGGACGCTTTCCAGGAGAAAGTCAGCGTCGTCGAGCACCTCGAGCTTGACGCCGATCTTGGCGAGCAGGCGCATGCCCTCGACGTCGTCGGGTTTGCCGAGGAGAAACTGCCGCACCAGGTGCTCGGCGGCGTAGGTCTCGCCCTCGGACAGCAGATTCGTCGCGCCGACGATCGCCGGCGGCAGGCTGGCGAGCTTGCTGACGTGAGCGGCCGCCGTCTCGGCCTGCGTCGCCTCGCCGAGAGCGCCGTACAGGTCCTGCAGGGCGTTCCAGCTCCCCACCAGTGTGTGGTTCAGGTTGACGGCGCGCAGGTAGGCTTCGATCGCGGCGGCTCGTTCGCCGACGGCGCGGTAGCAGTGGCCGCGCTCCTGGAACAGACGGCCGTAGTCGGGGTGCAGTGCCTCGAACCGTGCGAGGGTCTTGAGGGCGTCGGCGATGCGACCGAGATAGCGCTGGCTGACGGCGAGCAGGTAGAGAACGTCGCGGTTCTCCGGTACCTCGGCGAGCAGTGATTGCGCGAGCGCGAGCGCCTCGGCGAACTGGCGTTTCTCGAGCAGCGCCCGGCCGCGGCGGACTTCGGCCTCGATGCGCGAGGCGGGTGCGTTGGGTCGGGCTGCTGCCAAAGGCGCCTCGGGTGAAAAAAAACGGCGGGCACCGCTGCCCGCCGCCGATTCTACCTAAAGTCCCCACCCGGAGCCGACGGCCCCGGGCCGCCTGCGGCGCTACTTGCCGGTGAACCGATATGAGATGTTCAGTCCCAGGGTGCGCGGGCGATTCACCGTCTCGGCCTTGTACCACTGCCGATAGTTCGTATACAGGTCGGCGCGCACGTCGGTCAGATTCTGTCCGTACAGCGTCACCACCCAGGCATCTTTGCTGAGGCCGACCGACGCGTCGTAGGTCGAGAACCCCGGCTGGTCATAGGCAATGGAGTTGCCCTGCAGATCCTTGGTCAGCTGATCCGTGGAAGCGAACGAGTGGGCCTGGCGAATGCCCGCAAGCTGACAGAACGCTTCGTAGTCCCCGAGGGAGAACTCGTAGCGAGCGCGCAGATTACCCTGGAATGGCGGCGAGCCGGCCAGCGGACTGCCGATCGGCCCGGCCGGATTGACCAGCGGCACCCCGCCGATCGAGTACTTGGAGAAGTCGATCGGATTGCCGTTATCGTCGAGCAGTATGGCGCCCCGGGTCAGCTCACTGTGGTTCCACGAGGCACCGGCACTCAGCGTGAGTCCGTGGGTCACGCGAGCGACCAACGACATCTCGAGTCCCTTCACCTTGTAGTCGCCACCATTCGCCGTGAAGGTCAGATTCCCCGTGACGCCCGGATCGAACAGCGAGATCTGCGAGCCCTTCCACTGTTCCTGGTAGACCGCCCCGTTGAACTGCACGCGGTGATCAAGCCACTCGGTCTTCCACCCGACCTCATTGTTGGTCAGCGTGTCCGGCCCGAAGAAGGTCGGTGGCGTGAATACGCCAGCGAGCGGCGAGGTCGTCTCGACCGAATTCGGCCGGTTGAATCCACCAGCCCGGAAGCCCTGCGACCAGGTGTAGTAGAGCATCGCGTCGTCGGTAACCTTCCAGGTCAGGTTGGCGCGGCTTCTGAAGCCCGAATAGCTCTTGTTGAAATTGAGCGCGTCGAGGTTGCCGAAGTTGGAGTGATTGAGGCAGGGATTCGGCGGCAGCGAGCTCGCGCTGAAGATCTTGCAGCCGAAGCTGCCGACCGCCGAGCCGACCTCGTTGCTCTTGATCTGGTAATAGCGAGTCCCGAAGGTCACCGTCAGCCGGTGCGGCACGATGTCTAAGTCGCCCGAGCCGAACGCCGCCTTCTGGGTATAGCCGCGCTGCAGATCGTCGAAGAATGCATCGCCTGGCGGGCGGATATTCGGGTTGTTGGTCGTGGCCGGGCCGGGAACGAATACAGCCCCCGGGGTCGTGAACTTGACCGGATGACCGCTCGGCAACAACGGCGAGCCGTTCAGCGTGTAGTAGCCGGTCGGCGGACCGATCGGCTCGAAGAACTTGGTCGCGGACTCATAGAACCAGTCGACCTGCTCGTCGACCTCGTATTTCTCGTAGAACAGGCCGACGAGACCGCGCGCCCGCCAGTCGTCCGGAGTGCTCAGGCGAATCTCATGGCTGATGTGCGTGTTGCGCTCGACGTCGCGCCAGATCGAGCTCGGCGAGAAGCACTGCGGCACGCCCGCACTCGGGTTGGCGGTGAAGATCGCGTTGTTGGAGACGCACTGATAGTAGTTGGCGTATCGGCCGCGCGAGTAGTTGGTGTAGTCCTGCACCTGCTCGACGTTGCGAACCAGATAACCACCGGTGTAGATGGCCTTGAGGTCTCCGAATCTGCCGTTGAGGGTCCACGAAGTGGCCTCAAACCGGTCCTTGTCCCAGGACGGGTTGTAGAGCTGCACCGACAGGTCGGGTTGCGCATTACCGAGGGAGTCGGTCGCCATCTCGGCAAACACCCCGTCGGCGCGCATGTTCTGATACGACTGCGTAACGAGGGCGTTCCATTCGTCGTTGAACTTGTAGAGCCCCTCGACCCGGATGCCCTGATAGGTGACCGGGTTGATGGCGTGGCTGACCAGGTTGTTGTTGTTGATTACGAGGCTGTTGGCCGGCGGCTGGTGGTTGGCGGTGTAGAAATAGGGGCTGCCCCGGTCGCTGGCCGCCCGGGCAAACGTCCCCGGGATGTTGTTGATGTAACCGCCGCGGGAGTCGTTGTAGATGACGGCGCGGACCGCCGCCTGCTCCCCGACCGGCAGATTGATGGTGGCGTCGATGTTGCTGCTGGGATCCCCGTGGGCCGTGGTCGCGTAGCCGGCGTTGAAGTTCGCCTCGGTTACACCGAGCTTCGGCTTGTTGGTGATGTAGCGCACCACGCCTGCCTCGGCTCCGGCGCCGAACAGCGTGCCCTGGGGTCCCTCGAGGACCTCGATGCGCTCGAGGTCTGCGGCGTAGATGTCGAGGTTACGACCGGGTATCTGTCCCGACTGCTCGTCGAGGTAAATCGCTACGTTGGTGAAGGCGCCGACGGCTCCCGATCCCTGCAGTGCGCCGACCGCGGTCGACAGGCCGCGCATATAGACGTTGCTCTGTCCGGGCCCAAGACCCTGGCTGGTAACGTTAGGCAGGAACTTCACGTAGTCGTCGAAGGTAGTGGCGTTCAGCTGGCTCAGCGATTCAGCGGTGAGAGCCTGGATCGTGATGGGCACGTCCTGCAGGTTCTGCTCGCGACGGTTCGCCGTGACGATCACCTCGGCGAGCTGATCACTGCCGGCCGTGGTGGCGGCCGGGCCGGCGGGCTGATCGGCCGGCGCGGCGAGCACGAGCGGGGATCCCGAAGCGCTCACAATTGCCGCCACCGCCGCAGAGATCTTGGAATTAGGCTTCATCGCGTTGCCCCCTGAGGGTTGGTTGTGATTTCCCCACGCGGACGCTTTCCCCCGGCCCGGGTGGCTCCCCATCGCCCTTCTTATACCAGTCACCTGGACGGCGCTTGTACAAACGCGTCATCCGCACATTACATTAGCGCTTCGGCGCACTTCCCCGGCGCCGCGGAAGGGGCCAGTCGCGCGCCGATCGCCAGCTTTTCACAGCTAAAGCAGTGGCGAAAGTCTATAAATTGAATACCGCCATCTCAAAACGGTATCGGCGGCGGTTCAGCACGCCCGGACTGGGGAAAACCGTAGCTGCCGATCAGGCCCGCCCTGTCGCGGGAGCTTCGATCGGCTCTGTTGCGTGCAAGCATCAGCTGCTCGCCTCCGGTGTCATATGATCGTAACATGCACTTAGGAGGATGCGGGGCCGTCGCCTCGCGAGGCTCGAGCAAGAACTTCTAAATCCAGCGGGGGGGAGTCGTGATCACGAACAACCGGGTAAGACTGGCCGTTGCGACCGTGTTGAGCAGCTGTGCGGCCGCGGCTGCGCATGCCGATGCGGGCCCCGCGAGCACTCCGGCGGCTGCGGGTCCTGCCGCTGCCTCCGCTGAGAGCGGCGGCCTCGCGGAAGTGGTGGTGACCGCCGAGCGTCGCTCCGAGACGGTGCAGAACGTCCCGATCACCATCCAGGCGATCACGGGTGAGCAGCTCGCGGTGATGCAGGTCCAGACGTTCGACGACGTCCTCAAATACCTGCCGAACGTGACCTTCAGCCCGAATGGCCCGGGCCAGGGAAACATCTACATGCGCGGCCTGAGCGCGGGATTCGCCGGCAACCAGTCGAGTGCGGCGATCGCCCCGTTTCCGAACGTTGCGCTCTACCTCGACGACCAGTCGATGACTTTCCCGGCGCGCAACGTCGATGTCTACATGGCGGACATGGAGCGCGTCGAGGTTCTCGAGGGCCCGCAGGGCACGCTGTTCGGCGGCGGCGCCGAGGCCGGCGCGGTGCGCTACATCACCAACAAGCCGAAACTGAACGTGACCGAGGGCAACGTCGACGCCTCCTACGGCACGACGGCCCATGGCGATCCCAACTCCTCGGCGATTGCGGTGATCAACCTCCCCGTCCTTCCGGACACGCTCGCGGTGCGTGCGGTCGTCTACACCGACCACCGCGGCGGCTACATCGACAACGTGCCGAGTACGTTCACGCGCCTGCCGACTTCGACCGACCCGGGTCCCGCTTCCTTCGGGCTCACTTACCCGGCGAACCTGCCGGTCGCGAACAACTTCAATCTCGCACAGAACGCGCAGAACCCGCTCACCTACAACGGCCTGCGCGTACAGGCGCTGTGGCAATTCGATGCGGATTGGAGCCTGCTGATTCAGCAGAGCTACCAGAACATGGAGGCCGACGGCTCGTTCCAGCAGTACCCGTTCGGCAGCGACGGCCAGCCGCTCGGCGCCTGGCAGGAAACCTCCTTTGTGCCGCAGTGGGACAAGGACAAGTGGGAGAACACGGCCTGGACGGTCAACGGCAAGCTCGGTGACATCAAGGCGGTGTACACGGGCTCCTACCTGTCGCGCACCATCGACAACGCCGTGGATTATTCGAACTACACGCGCTCCGGCGGCGGCTTCTACTACACCTGCGCGGGCAGTACAAACAAGGGCTTGATCGGCGGCGGCAAGGGCTTTCCGCTCGCCTGCTACTCGCCGGTGCTCTCCTGGAACGACTACGTCCAGACCACGCACCAGAGCCACGAGCTGCGCTTCAGCACGCCGGACGATTGGCGGCTGCGCGGGCTGCTCGGTGGGTTCTGGGAAGACTTCGATATCAAGGACGACATGAACTTCCGCTACAAGACGATTCCGTCCTGCACGCCGGCGAACCTGTTGCTGTATCAGGCCGGCACGCAGGTCTGCGTCGGCAACGTCATCCCGCCTGCGGGTACTGCGGCTCTCGATCCGACCGCGCGCGACGACAACACGGCGTTCGGCGAGGACCTCGACCGCGGCTACAAGCAATGGGCGCTGTTCACGTCCATCGACTACGACCTGATTCCGAAGGTCCTGACGCTGACCGGAGGCACTCGTTACTACAAGTACACCGAGTTCATGCACGGCACGCAGTACTCGACCAGCACCGCTTGTGCCGGCATCCCGAACGGCACCTGCGTCGGCTCCAACCTGACGGCTGCGACACACGCGGCGGACTACAGCGGCTTCAAGAGCCGCGGCAACCTCACCTGGCACGTAACACCCGACGCGATGCTTTACTACACGTTCTCGCAGGGCTTCCGGCCAGGCGCCGGCAATCGCAAGAACAGCAAGGAGGTAAAGATCGACATCAACCCCGTGACGGGCCTCCCGACCGTCGGCGTCGATCCTACCCCCGACCTCGTCACGCAGTTCCGCAAGCCCTACACCTACCCGCCCGACACGCTGACCAACAACGAGATCGGCTGGAAGAGCGAGTGGCTCAACCACCGCCTGCTGGTGAACGGCTCGGCGTACCTCATGGACTGGAAGGACGTGCAGACGC
>DATMKM010000125.1:0-9498 GCA_035571315.1 Candidatus Acidiferrum sp. | reverse complement strand
GGGCTCTTCTTTTTCGTCCTGACGGTCGGCATCTTGTTGAGCCTCTTCAACGTCGGCCTCGGAATCGGGGTCTCGGTGCGGGTTCCATTCACCGCAAGCAACCTGACGATCGCCGGGGTGGTGGGCGCGAAGGGCAAAGCGGTCGCCGCCATGCCGAGCTACACGGACGGACGGCTCGGCGGGAACCAGAATTTCTTCAACAACTCGACGACCATGACGATCGGCCCGGCAGAGGGCGCCGCGCTGGTCATCATCGGCAAGCAGGACGACGCACCCGCGGTCGACCTGCACCTCGACGTCCGCTAGAGCTCAGCTGGCGGCGGGGAGCTCGTGCCGGTGGCCGGTGGCGCTGGCGATCGCGTGGCGCAGGGTGTCGATGGTGATCGGCTTGCTCACCACGACGTCCACGCCCTCGGGACGCTCGTCCGCCGCGGACATGAAATCCCCGAGCCCGGTGAGCATCAGGACTGGAACGCGGGGCGCCATGCGCTTCGACCTGGCGGCCACCTGGTCTCCGCTCATCGTTGGCATCGCCCGGTCGGTGATGATCAGGTCATAGCGGCCCGCGCGGATCTTGCGGAGGCCGGCTCCCGGGCCGTCTGCGAGGTCCACGTTGTGCCCATCGAGGGTGAGGTACTCCGAGATCAGGTTGCGGGCGGTTTCGTCGTCATCGATGACCAGGACACGCAGCGACGGCTTAAGCCGCACCTGCACGACGTGCTTGAGGTCGACCACGTTGACCTCCGAGCCGCCGGCGGCGTCCCGGTAGTACTCGCGCAAGCGGCTGACCACCAGCGCCGCGTCCAGGCCCGCCTTGTGAATCGTCCCTACGTACTTGATTACCTTTTCGTGGTCGTCGATCAGGTTGGGGCGGCTGAGGATGAGCTCGCTCAAACCGATGATCGGGCTCAGACAGTTGTTGAAGTCGTGAGCTATGCCGGCGGCCATCTGCCCGAGCGCGTGGAGGCGCTGCTCCGCTGCACCGGCGTGCTGGGGAGCTTTCCTAGCCCTGCGAGACCTGGGCGCTGATTGCGACACCTCTCTCACGCTAGACGTCACAGCGGTATTCGTCGCCACCAGTGCGCGGGGGGCTCACCCATCGATTTGGATGGGGACACGCCGCGCGACCGGGCGTATGACTGTTCAGCGTGAGCAACCGGATCCTCATCGTCGACGACAATCCCGAGGACGTGGCCATGCTCGAAGCATTCCTCGACGACGAGGCTAGCTCGATCAGAGCGGAAACCCAGTCCCGCCGGGCCGAGGAGGCCATCGCCGAGTTCGATCCGGACCTCGTGCTGCTCGACCTGCGCATGCCCGCACCCGACGGCATGGAAGTTCTCCGGCGGATTCGCAGCGTTCGTCAGACTGCTGGATTTTTGCCGGTGATCGTGATCACCGGGGAGGACGACCCGGCGGTCAGAAACAGTGCCCTCGTCCTGGGCGCGGACGACTTTCTCGGCAAACCCCTCGACCGGCAGGAGGTGGTGCTTCGAGCCCGGAACCTGCTGCGAACTCGCCGGCTCTACGTGGAACTCGCGAATATCAACTCGGCCCTGAAGAAAAGGCTCAGCGCCGTCTAGCCGATCGCTGCGCCAGCCAGGCCCGCGTGCACCGCGTCCAAAGCCGCCCCCAGATCGATCGCAGGCGGGCGATTCGCGCCCAAGGCGGGAAGCGTGAAATGGGAGACCGAGCCGGCGCCTTCGAGGTGGTCGACCCCGATCTGCCCGTCGTGCATCTCCACGATCTGGCGAGCCAGGCCAAGTCCGAGACCGGTCCCCACGACTTTGCGGATGGGATGGTTCGTGTAGGCGTCGCCGTCACCAAAGATGCGATTGTCAAAGTCAGCACGCACGCCGAGACCCTGGTCCTGCACGCTCACCTCGACCTGCGCGCCGCGCACGCCGGTCGTGACCACGATCTCACTCCCGTAGGGCGAATAGCGGAGCGCGTAGGCCAGCAGGGTGTGAACGACCTCGGCCAGTTTGCTCGCGTCGCCGGCGACGGCGGGCAGCGAGGGGTCGAGGTGCAATACGAACAGGGCGCCGGACATGTTGTGCTTGACCTTGCCGGTCTCGCGCGCGATGATGCCGTTCAGGTCGACCGGCTCGATCATCAGGCTCCCGCGGCTGGTCTCGATCCGGTCGAGCTCCAGCATTTCAGTGATCAGGCGATCGAGGCGGTCGCCATTGTTGTAGATCTCAGTCGCGAGAGCCTTCGTCTCGGCGGCACCCATGTTGTGACCGTCCCTGATGAGCTCACTGCTGCCGTTGATCTCCATCAGGGCGGTCCTGAACTCGAAGCTGACCCCCTGCAGGAACTCGCTCTTGAGCAGGTTCAACCTCTCGAGCATCATCAGGTTGGCCTTTCCGGACTCTTCAGCCTGGTGCATCGCGGTGATGTCCTCAAGCGTGGTCAGAAAGTACTCGAGCTCGCCGGTCGCATCCCTGACCGCGGTCGAGGTCCAGTGCACCCACACTTCGCTGCCGTCGGCGCGCACCATCGGGCTGTCCGCCTGGACGCCGTCTGTTCCCGAGTTCTGCAAGGCCCGCAGCTTCTCGAGGACGCCGCCGGGATCGGCCGCCGGAATGTACTTGGTGATCGCTGAGCCGATCATCGATTCCAGGGGCTCACGGAACAGCACGGCTGTCTCGGGATTGGCGTCGATGACCTTCATTCTCTTATCGGTGCGAGCGATCCCGATCGGCGCCTGCGCGATGACCTCGGCCAGCAGGGCTTCCGACTGACGGCTGGACACCAGCATGCCGAGCGAATCGATATGGGTCAGGACCTCGCTGACGATCAGCAGCGCGGCCATCGCCACGGCGAGCTCGTACTGGAATTGGTCGGTCCTGCCACCACGCACCACCACGATCAGAGCACTCGTGGCGGCGGCCACCACGACAGCCCACGGCAGCGCGATCTGCCAGAGATCGATTGGCAGCCTGTCGGCGGCGCGGTCATCCGCGCGGGCGGGCCAGAGCGCAGCGAGCGCGACCAGCAGGTACCCGATCACCCATCCCGAGTCGAGGACAAGCAGGTAGTTGCCGTCGGCGGTCATGTAAGCGAACGCGGTGTCCGACAGAGAGTTTGCCGCCAGGCCCAGCAGAAGCAGGAGCATGCGCCCGTGCTGGAAACGGGTGGCCCGGCGAATCCCCAGGATCAGCACCGTTGCGACCAGGATGTCGCCGACCGGGTAGGCGAGGCTGATGGCCCGCTCGACGAGGCTTCCGCCGCCCTGGTTGACCTGCTGGAGTCCGAGCGCCCAGGCGGTGAAGACCAGGGCGAGGAAGATGTTGAGCCCGTCCAGCCAGACGCGCCACCGCTCGGCGGTGCCTCGCGGGGCGGTCCAGAAAGAAAGGACGCCGAGGATCGCCAGCGGCACCGCCGCCAGGTACCCCGCGTCCGCTGCCGACGGGAACGGTGTGATGCCGAAGCCGACTTCGTAGAAGCTCCACACCGCCTGGCCGAGTCCCCAGGACGCGGCCGACGCCCCAAGGAGCGCCCAGCCACGGCGGAACTGGCCATCGGAGCGGCGCGCAGTCCGTACACAGACCCCGGCTGCGATGAGTGCCGCCGCCGACTCGCCGATGTCGTCCACCGCGACAACGAAGGTGTGACCGCCGAGCTGAAGAGCGATGACGGCCACAAAAGCGATGGAGGCGAGCGCGGCCGCGCCTGAGGCGACCGCAAATGCCTTCCAGCTGTCGGGGCGAACTGAAGGTACCCCCATCTTCAGCCCATCGTAGGTGCGGTTTTGAGGCGCGAGACCCTCAGATTGGCTGGTTGAAGCCCCGGGCAACCAGCGGGGGCGGCGGCCGTAAGACCCCGTACGGCTCGTTAGGCAATCCCCGGATTCGCGAGCGAGCTCAGGTGTTGACCGGCAGCGTCAACTGGGGCTCCGGGATCGGCTTTTCTTTGTCGAGCCGGCGGACCGCCGTTCCGACCGAGAAATACTCGATCACGTGCGAGCCCCAGTAGTACTGGACCTCCTCGACCCTGACGCCGACGACGCCCTCGGCCTGCAATTGCATGGCCTCGTACTGCATGCGGTCCATCGCGATCTCGCGGGCTTCGTAGATCGCCTGCGTGTAGTTGGCCATCTCCGCGTTCTTGCCCAGCTGGCTGAGCGCCTGGCGGAATCCCTGGTGTGCCACGTGGTAAACGCACGTGCCCATAACCAGGCCCAGCGGCGCGTGCCCCGCTTTGATGAGCTTCCAGAAATCCTGCCCGCTGAGGTCGGAGGTGAAGGGCTTTCCCGCCGGCGTCTTGTAGGAGCCCGACTCCGCCTTGATGGCGGTTCCGATCGCCATGAATTCGGCCAGCCCCGGTCCCCATTCGTAGGCTTTGAAGGTCAGACGAACGCCCGCCACGCCATCGGCGCCAAGCGCGTCGGCCTCGGCCTCCATGCGCGCCATCGCGAGCGAGCGCGCCTCATACATCGCCTGGCTCAAGTAGCCCAGCTCCTGGTTCTGGTTGTAGTTTCCGATCTGGGCGCCGATGTGATAGATCGACGAGCCCACCACCAGGCCGCGCGGATGAAAGCCGGCCGCCTTGATCAGTAGGTACTCATCAACCGAAAGATCCGAAGTGAAAAAGTCTCCCTGCCCGCGATGCAGGCGGTCGAGGGCGAGCTTGGGAAGCTGGGGCGGGGCACTTTGGGCCGGCGAGCCGGGGGGTTGTGCGCTCATGGGGTGTAGTGATCCCTCCATAAAGTGGACTGCACTCGCGTTAACACGTCACCGAACCATGTCGTCGAGAGCGTTGCGGGCGCTGGCGCTGCTCTCGGCGTGTCGGGTCAGATGCTCGGACAGGGCCTCGATCCACTGGTCCAGCCGGATCACCTCATTCTTCAACGTGATGCCGCGAACCTGGTGGTTGAGGCGCGCCTCGATGCCGCTCGCCGCGCGCCGGAGCTCATAACCGTGCTCTTCGATCTGGACGCGAATCGCCTGGACGCGGTGCTCCTTCTTGAAGAGGCCGCCCTCGCGCTCCACGCGAACCATGTTCGGCAAAGCGTCGGACAGCTTGGTCGCCAGCACCTCCATGAAGGTCTTCAGGTCGGCCGCGTCGGCGCGCAGCGACGCCGCCAGGAGGTCGAAATTGGACGCCGGCCCGCTGGGTTCCAGGTCGCCCATTCGGTGCCAGTATAGGCAGCGTTAACCACCTAGAATCTGAAAGCTTCAATTACGGATCAAGTTCGCCTTCTGGAGGTGCGATATGAGCATCCTGCGCCGCATGTCAGACGTCTTCCAGCAGAAGGTGAGCGCTGCCGTCGACAAGGCCGAGGACCCTTCGCAGGCTCTCGATCTCTCGTATCAAAAACAGCTCGAAGCGCTGCAGCAGGCGCGCCGCAGCGTGGCCGACGTCCTGACCTCGGAGAAGCGCCTCGAGCTCCAGGCGGACCAGCTCACCCAGAGCATCGCCAAGCTTCAGGGGCAGGCACGGACTGCGCTCGGCCAGGGCAAAGAGGATTTGGCCAGAGAGGCGCTGACGCGAGCGCAGCTGGCGCAGACGCAGCTGGACGGCCTCACTCAGCAGATCGCGACGGTCAAGCAGCAGGAGCAGAAACTCGAGGTCACCGTCCAGAAGCTTCAGGCACGGATCGAGACCTTCCGGATGCAGCGCGACACGATGAAGGCCCAGTACCAGGCCGCCAAAGCGAGCACCAACGTGGCCGAGACCGCGACCGGGCTGTCGGAGCAGATGGCGGACGTCAGCATGATGGTCGACCGATCGCGGGACAAGATCGCCCAGATGCAGGCGCGCTCGGCCGCGGTGGGGCAGCTGCTCGACTCGGGCGTGCTGGACGACCCGGGCGCGAGCGGAGGCGACGACATCGACCGCCAGCTCGGCTCGGGTAGCGGCGATGCCGCGGTGCAGGCCCAGCTCGACGCCATGAAGCAGCAGATGGCCCTACCCGCTTCGAATATCGTCGTACGCGTGCAGGGCGAGGGACAGTTCAGGCTCGCCAGCTCGTACAAAGGCGAGCTCGACGGCTACGACCAGAAGGTCGTGGACGCGATCGACAGCGGCCAGGCGGCGGCCCTGAAGCAGTCGGTGCACGACGTGATCGCGTTCGTGAAGAGCCATGGCGTCGCCGTGGCGGACACGGAGAACGCGGCGTCCCAGGTCGTGCTTCCATCCGAGGACCTGACCCTGGACGAAGCCAAGAAGATCATGGCCGGGAGCTAGGGCACACTCCCAAACCTTCGACCAGGGCGGCATCGGTAGATTTCGTCAGGTTTTACCATGATTCGTGATGCTCATCCGCGAGCCCTGGGTCCTGGCTCTGCAAGCCGGCGCGTCGAGCGCTGACGAGCGGGCGCGCCTGCGGCGGGATGTTGAAGAGCAGCTCGGCGGGCACGGTGACTGGATCGTGCTCAGCACCTGCCACCGCCTGGAGGTATACGGATTCGGCGCGATGCCGCTGGTCGAGATCCCCGTAAAGGTGAGCGCGGGCGAGGATGCGGTGAGGCATGCGATGCGCGTCGCCGCCGGGCTCGAGAGCGCGATCGCCGGCGAGGACGAGATTCTCCATCAGGTCCGGGAGGCGCTGAGGCAAGCGCGCACCTCGAGAGCGCTCGATGGCCGGCTCCAGCGACTGTTCGAGACCGCGATCGCGGCCGGCCGGAGAGCCCGGGCCGGGCGCACCGCATCCAGCGGCAACCTCGCGCAGAAAGCCGTGGCGTGGCTGGAGCAGAAGTCGGCCCTTGCCGGCAAACCGGTCCTGGTCGTGGGCGCTGGCCGGATGGCGTCGCACCTCGCGCACGCGGCCCGGCTTGCGGGCGGAGCCATTACCATCGCGAGCCGCGACGCGGCGAAGGCCACACGGCTGGCGCAGGTCTATGACGGACGCGGGATCGATCTCGCGTCCGGCGCCGACCTCGCTCCGCACGCTGCCGCCGTTGCCGTTGCGCTGGCCGGACCGTGGCACGAGCTGCGGGCGCCGGCCGGAACCCTGCCACCGATCGCGGACATCTCGGCACCCTCCGCAATCCCAGCCACCATCAGAGCAGGACTCAACGGCGGCTTCCTCGGCATCGACGACCTCTTCGTGCGCATCGAGACGATCCCGGGTGGTTACACCGAGGGTGCCGTTCGGGTCGTGTCTGCGAAGACCCGCGAGTACATACGTTGGCTCGGATGACCGGCGCGAGCAACGCGGCCGCCTGGCGCGCGCAGGCGGCAAGCCTTTTTCCGGGCGGCGTCAACAGCCCGGTGCGCGCCTACCGTGCGGTCGGAGGCGAGCCGCCCATCATGGTGCGCGGCCAGGGGCCATTCGTCTGGGACGCCGATGGCGATCGCTACATCGATTACGTCGGCGCCTTCGGCCCGCTCATCCTCGGCCACGCTCATCCCGCTGTCGTCGAGGCCATCCACTCGGCGGTTGACGCGGGCGGCTCATTCGGCGCGACGACGCCGGCCGAGATCCGCCTGGCCGAGCTGGTTCGCCTGCGCATGCCTTCCATGGAGCGCATCAGGTTCGTCAACAGCGGCACCGAAGCCGCGATGAGCGCGCTCAGGCTGGCCCGAGCAGCCACCGCCCGGGACCTTGTCATCAAGTTCGAAGGCGGCTACCACGGCCACGCCGATTCGCTGCTGGTGGAGGCCGGCTCGGGGGCGGCGACGCTGTCGATCCCGGGCAGCGCCGGCATCACCGAGGTGGTTGCCAGGCAGACTCTCGTCGCGACCTACAACAACCTCGAGTCGGTGGCTGCTCTCCTCCATGGGCATGCGGGCAAAATCGCCGCGGTCATCGTCGAGCCGGTCGCCGCCAACATGGGGGTCATCCTCCCCGTTCCCGAGTTCCTCACTGGCCTGCGCCGGCTGTGTGATGGCAGCGGCGCCTTGCTCATCTTCGACGAGGTGATCAGCGGCTTCCGCGTTGGACCCGGCGGCGCGCAGGAGCTCTACGGGGTGACGCCGGATCTCACCGTGCTGGGCAAGATCATCGGCGGAGGTCTACCGGTCGGGGCGTACGGAGGCCGGGCCGATCTGCTCGACATGGTGGCGCCCGCCGGCGCGGTCTATCAGGCGGGAACCCTGTCGGGCCACCCCGCCGTCATGGCCGCGGGCGAGGCGACGCTCCTGCAGCTGACGCCGGACGTTTATGCGTCCCTCGAAACCAGCGGGCAGCGATTGGAGGCGGGCCTAAGGCGTGCCGGCAGGAGCGTGGCGCGTGCGGGATCTCTGCTCACCGTGTTCTTTCGCAACACGGCGCCCCACAATTTTCGCGAGGCGAAGGAATGCGACACCGCCGAGTTCGCGCGCTTCTTTCATCGCATGCGAAAGGCGGGCGTGCTGCTCCCACCCTCCCAGTTCGAGTCGTGGTTTGTTTCAGCGGCCCACGACGAAGCCACGATCGAAGCAACGGTGGCCGCCGCCTCACTCTGAGAGCTGTCGCACCTCGACCGGCAGCGTCGTCGCCCGGCTGAGCTTGCCGGCCCATCCGAGGGCGGAGTCGAGGTCGGTTGCGCGAACGACGATGAAACCGCCGATGTGCTCTTTACCCTCCGCGAAAGGTCCGTCCGTCGTGAGCAAATCTCCAGCCTGGATCCGCACGACCGTCGCCGCGCTCGGCGGTTGAAGGCCCGCGACGAAGACCCAGGCGCCGGCGGCCTTGAGCTCTTTGTGGAAGACATCGAGCTCTCGCATCACCCTCTCGAGGACAGCAGGCGCTGGAGGATCGCCGTCGGGCTGGTAGATGCTCAGCAGGTACTGATTCATCGGCCGGCCGGCCGGTACGTCGCGATCACAACTCCTTTGGTCGTTGTCTTGCTGTCGACGAGCCTAAGGGGTGTGGCATGGCCTTCGTTGAACATGCGGCGTCCCGATCCGAGGACCAGCGGGTGGATCAGCAGAATGTACTCGTCGACTAGGTCACTCCGCGTCAAGGACTCGACCAGCACCCCGCTGCCCAGCACCACCATGTCCTTGCCCGGTTCCTTCTTCAGCTTTCCGACCGCCTCCACCGCGTCGCCCTGGAGCAGCTTTGAGTTCATCCAGGGCAGCGGATCCGTCAGCGTGTTGGACGCGACGTACTTCAGCGTGTTGTTGAGCACCTCGGTGTAGGGATTGTCCTTTCGCGTGGGCCAGACCGAGTAAAAGTCCTCGTAGGTCCGCCGGCCGAGCAGGATCGCTCCGGTCGTGGCCCCGCTATCGGCGGCCGCGCGGCCCATGACCTCGTCGGCGTACGGCAGCGCCCAGCCACCATGCGTGAACCCGCCGCGAACGTCTTCGTCGGCGCGCCCAGGGCCCTGCATCACGCCGTCCAGCGTCAGGCTGTTGAACACGATCACTCTTCTCATTCGATCCTCCTCGTTGGTTGCCGCCATCGCTTTCTATACGAACGGGTTGCGGCCGGATCGACATCCGATTTGAATCAGCGCCACCAGGGCTTTTGAGCGGCTTCGACCGCGCCCGTCACGGGCGTCTCGAGGTCGTTTTCCATCCGGGTGAGGTTCGAGACCCATTCACCCGCCATCACGACAGCGA
>DATMKM010000124.1:0-4878 GCA_035571315.1 Candidatus Acidiferrum sp. | reverse complement strand
CTTCGTCGGCCAGACGGCGAAGCACGATGCGGTCGCTCAAACGTCGAGCGTGAGCGGCACCGTCACGGTCTCGGGCAACGCGAGCGGTTACCAGGCCACCGCGATCAGCGTGGTCGCCGACCTCGCAAGCCTTCACAGCATCGACTCGGTCGCGGGCCGCGACGTGACCCAGCGAGACGGCCTCGTTTCACGCCAGCTCGACGTCCAGCAGTTCCCAGACGCGAAATTCACCGCCACGTCCGCATCGGTGCCCGGCACCGTGACCACCTCGCAGGTGGATGTGACGGTGACCGGCTCGCTCACCATCCACGGCGTGACCAGACCTGTCACCGCCGCCGCGAAAGCCCAGGTCGCGGGCGGCAAGATCGAGATCGCCGGAAGCGTGTCGATCAACATGACCGACTACGGCGTATCAGCGCCTCAGGTGCCGTTTACGACGGTCGACTCGGCCGCGACGATCGAGTTCGACATCTTCCTGACGCGCGCGTAAGGCCTTAGCCGAAAATCTGGCGGGCCGCGAACAGGACATTGGCCGGCCGCTCCGCCAGGCGACGGACGTACCACGCGTACCAGGCGTCGCCGTACGAGATGAGGTCTTTGACCCGGTACCCCTCCCGCGCCAGCCGGAGCTGCTGGTCAGTCCGGATCCCGTAGAGCATCGCCACCTCGAGCTGGGCGCGCTCCAGGCCAAGGGCGAGCGCGAATCGTGTGATCCGCGCGATCAGGTCCACGTCGTGCGTCGCCAGGATGAGCCTGAGGTTGCCCTGCTTGACCACGGGCAACATCAACACGCAAAGGGCGAGATAGTTCGCGTCGACATCTCGCTTGGCGCTGAAGGCGATGGTGCTCGGCTCGGCGTAGGCGCCTTTGACAAGCCTGATCGCCGGCTTCAGCGAGAGCAGGCTGGCAATGTCGTCGACGGTCCGGTGGAGGTAGGCCTGCAGCGCGATCCCGGTGTCAGGGTGATCGGCGTGCAGCCTTCGATAGAGGTCGATCGTCGCTTCCGTATACGCGCTCCCCTCCATGTCGATCCAGAGAAAGCAGTTCGCCTTCGCCGCGGCCCGAGCGAGCCGCTCGAGGTTCGCGTAGGCGGCAGCGGAGTCGATGTCCAGACCAAGCTGCGTCGGCTTCACCGAGATCTCAGAGTTCAGGCCCGCTTGCGCCACCCTGGCGAATACGGACTCGTAGTGCTCGACCACCTCACCGGCCTCATCGAGATTCTTGACGTTCTCCCCGAGCCGCGTGAGCAGAGATCCAATGCCTTGCGCCTTGAATTCGGCTGCCGCGTTCAAGGCGGCTGCCAGGTCATCGCCCGGCATGAATCGCTTGACCGCCCGGCGCGCGAATCCCCAGGTGGGCACGTGCGTCGACAGCCACGGATTTGACGCGCACCACAGCAAGACGCTTCTCAACACGCCACCCGCAACGTTAGTGCGTGGCTGGGCTAAGGCGGTCCCCTCCGAGCGACCATTCGATGCTGCAGTACGACTGGGCGTCCCGGACAACCGCTCCAAACTCGATCGGTCCCGCACAACCAGCGCAGTAGGCCGCCCCACGCATAAAATCCTGGAGCCGCGCCGGTGCCAAGCGCACCGGCGTTCCCGAGGCGAGGCCGCGCCGAAGCGCGGCCCTCTCCACGTTTCCACGACCCCTCACCCCGGCAGTTGAGCGATGCCCATCGCCCTTCCTCCCCTGTTCACGACAGCCAGCGGGAGCCTTAGAGCGAAAGTATCCGCGGCGCCCGAGATCTGTCGCCGTACAGGTGTAGGAGGAGTTCCTACTACACGAAAGGGCGCCCGCCTCAGCGAGCGCCTGCAGCTACATGACCGACCGCCAGCTTTTGGCCTTCACATCGACCCCGTACTTCTTCGCGGCGGCGCGAATCCGCCTCCAGGCCGCGTCGCGCTCCGAGTCGCTGACGCCCTCGACCTGGTTGAAACGCGCGACCGCGTTGCGAACGTGCCCCGCGTCGCTCAGCGGCTCCTTGCGCTCCTTAGGAAAGGCGAACTTTCTCGCTGACATTCGGTTCGTCTGGCTCGCCCTCAATCCAGTTGAGCGTCTTTTGGTGGTTGGCACGCTTCTTTTACCTCCTTAGATTTCGTGAGCACAGATCCCGAACCAGAAGAGGGCCGGCCTCAAGAAGCTCGGCCCTCACCTCCTGAGGAAGGCACGAGAGTTACGAGGGCGAAGGCATCGCCGACGCCGGCGGAGACGCCTGCGTGCCGCCTGAAACCGCTCCCGCGCCGGTGGTCGGCGCCGGGCTGGTGACCGTCGCGTTGTTGGCCGGGGCTCCGGTCGTGCGGCCGCCGAACCAGTTCCACTGCGTGAAGCCGAAGAACAGCACGATCAGAACAAGAAGGGCCAGGATCGCCGCGGCAATCCCAGCGCCGGTCCCGCCTGTCGTTTCGCTTGTCTCCACGACCTCAGAGCCAGCTGGGCTCCAGTAGCGGCGGACGCTGTACCCGCCGGCGCCAAGCAGCAGGGCGAGCACGAGTATCACGAGAACGATGAACAGCAATGTTCCCAAGAGTCGACCTCCTTTCAGTCATCGGCGGCCCTCCTTCCGATCTCAGTGGGATTTGCAGGCCGCTCACAGGGGTAACGCCCACCGACGCTCGGTGTACTGGGACCCGCTGACCAGCTACCCCGCGCGCTTTTTTGCGCTTGATGACATTCGCTGGTCGCTCGTTGGCCGCGAATCGCCACTGGGAATCGCGATCAGGCCTCTGGTACCTGGTTGGCTGAGGCGCAACTGATTGAAGACAGCTCCGAGGAGCAGCAGCTGGCTCAGCAAGTACAACCAGGTCGCTAATACAAAGAAAAGACCGAACTGAGCGCCGTAGGTGTTGAAGCTGCTCGCAAACCGCGCGTAAAGCGGGAAACCCAGAGCTAGAGCTTCGATGAGGACGCCCGCCAGCAGCGCGCCAGGCAGCACTTCGTCCAGGCTAAAGGTTCGGTTCGGAACGAATCGGTACAGGAGCACGAGAACCATCACCATCACGCCAGCGCCGATCACGAAGCTCAAGACCCAGGCATAGGGAATGTAGTTCGAGAGATATCCGGCCGCAGCGTTCGCAAGCACGGTTAACCCGAGCGCAATTACGACCACGATCATCATCACGAAGCCCATCAGCTTCTTCCTCAGCAGGTTGCGCTGCTTTGTCCCGAAGATCTGCGTCAGGGCGAATTCCATGGTTGCGTAGATCCCTCCTGAGCTCCATACGATGCCGACGAGCGACACCAGACCGAGCCAGCCGGCCGACTGCCTCACGCCCTGGATCGCACTCTCGAGCTCGGGCTGGGCGCTGCCGGGAAACAGCTGGATGATCAGGTTCTGAAACCGAACGTCGGTCGCAGGGTCGCGGATCGCATAACCAATGATCGACAGAGCTCCAAGGATCATCGGGAACATCGACAGAAACGCGGCAAACGCGAGCGCAGCAGCGTAGTTGCTCGCCTGGCTCTCACCATAGGCCGTGATGACTCGAAACGGCACCGAGTGTCGAATGCGGTCGGCGGCGCGCCGGATACGCGTCACTCGGGCAGTCGTACGCCGGAACCGTGGAGCGCGGACCCGGCGCCGGAATCGGAGGTGCGCGTGAAGCGCTCGATGACCGCGCTCGACGCGGTGCCCACCACCCCGGGCGCGACCCGTCGCACGATCCGCTCCAGTGTGCCCGGCTCCTCAGGCTCTTCGGCGTTCACGACGACCTTGATTGAGGGAAGCGGCTTCTTCAACCTCGCCAAGACCTCGTCGGGCAGATCGTGCAGCGTGTCGGGTAGATCCTTGAGCGCCTCGATGACCATGGCTCGCAACTGCTCACTTCGTTTTGACCGGTTCATGCTTCGGTAGATCAACAAACCCGCGCCGGCCACAGCGACGATGCCGACGGCCACCGCCGCGATTTTTCCGTAGCGGACTCCGTTCCAGGCGGGCCGGTGCTCGAGGACGTCACGGTTCTCGTCGATCTGCTCGCGCTTCCTTGTCTGACGGTCGATCTCTTCTGCCGAAGGGGCCATTCCTTGTTCTCCTTCAAACCTGCCGGCATCCCGGCCGGCACTGCAATGCGAACCGCGCCTTGCCTGCCAGGATAGGAGCGATTCCGGGAACAGATAGACCGATCCACGCCCACGGCCGCCACGCAGGCCGAGGGACCAGTACCACGAAGAGCCGCGGGAGGGCCACCAAGAGGCCGAGGAAGGACTACCTTCCCAGGCTGGTGGAGAGCCCCGCCCTTGCAGGCCAGGCTCCCCCACTGCAATCAACGCCCCTCGGGGCAGTACTACCCTGCGGGACCGGAGGGCGTGCCGAGAGAATTCACGGCAGGCCAAGCCGGCCGTTCCAGGTAGCGCGTACCCTGTCCGGCCATGGCGATCCGCAGCGACCTGCCGGGATACAGCACCGCCGAGGCGCGGCGCGCGCTAGAAGGCCTGCCGCGGTGCGATTACGAAGTCGTGATCAAGCCCCTGCGCTACAGGACGCACCCCCACCTAGCCGCGCGCTGCGAGTTCGAGGAACGGCGCATCGTGCTCCAGGTTCCGGTTCCTTTCCGGCCGTTCAAAGAGCCTGTGATCTTTGCCGCCCGGCGCAAACGCGGCGAAGGTATGCGGTTCGCGTGGGCGTCCGAAACGATCCTGTTTCGGGGCCGTCGCGACGTGCTGCGGTTTCTCTACTGCCACGAATGGATGCACTGGTATCTGCATGAGGTCCTCGGAAAGGCGTCAGCCGCCGAGACCGCCTGCGATCGCTTCGCGTTGAGAAACTTCCGGCGCCGCGTCGTGACCACGGATGACGCCGATGAGGCTCTCACCCGTAGGGGCCGGCTCGCCTCGCGCCTCTAGGTAAAAGCCTCCCGAGGCTTGCGCAGCAGGGCGATC